>JAIOSV010000104.1 GCA_021107435.1 Candidatus Sabulitectum sp.
TGAACCCCTCTATGATTATGAGAATGGCGCCTCCCTGGACAGAGACGGTTCAGGATAACCTTCTCTTCAACTTTGAACAGAGAATCACCACACTTACCGGTCTTGCAGAATCGAGTGAAATAAGTGCTGCGGAATTCATTGCAGCAAGGGATACCCTCCTGGAGCGAGCGGAAACCTGGGCGGTACTTGAGATACTTCAGGAAGATCAGGCATACCGTAACTATGATTATTACGGCTGGCCGTCGGAGGAAATGGATACAGACGCAATTCTGGAAAGGCTTGATCTTTCCTACAGAGCAGCGCTGGATACTCTGAAAAAGCAGGAACCCGGTGAGAACACCGAGTATTTCCAGCTCGCAGTCCAGCAGCATGAAGAGTTCCTTCAGAAGTACAGCGAATTTCAACTGGCTGCTCCTGCTCTCAAAATTCTTCTTATGGATCTTATTGAACCATAAGCCATTCAGTAAAAGGAGGTAATTAATGAGCAGACAGATTGCACTGGGAGGATCACTTCTTTTAACCATTTCAGCAACAGCGGCAACCGCGCAACCTGCCGAGACCCGAACGATTCTCGAATCAGATGACTGGGAAACGCTGAAAAGCATCTGGAGGCTGACAGACCGTGCCAGGTCAGCAAATAACTACTCTGAATTTACAGACGGCTCCTATGACTTCCCCATAGCCACGGTAAAAGGAGACTCGCTTAACACTCTAATCGGTACTCTGTTTTCAGAAACAAACCTTGAGAACCCTCGAATTCAGACAGCGGTCTTTCTGATACAAAAAATCACACAAACCCGGATTACGCGGCTCAGCAGACTCAACATGACAATGCTTACCCGAATGATTCCTCCCTGGACATTGCTTGTGCGGGAAAGTCAGCTCTTCAATTTTGAGGACAGGATAACTGCACTTACCAGTCTTGTAGACACCGGTGAAATTACCGCCGCGGAATTCATTGCTGCACGGGACACCCTTCTGGAAAGAGCGGAAACCCTGGCTGTTCTTGAGATACTGGAAGAGGTCTATGAACAGGCTGATTACGGCTATTACTCTGATCCTGTTGATGGGCTTGATACCGATATAATTTTAGAACGACTTGATCTCTCCTACAGAGCGGCGCTTGATACTCTGAGCAAGCAGGATCACGGGGAATACTTCGAACGCTATCAGATTGCTGTTCAACAACATGAGGAGTTTCTCCAGAGGTACAATGATTTCAAGGAAGCAAGGCCTGTTCTCCGGATCCTGCTTACCGACCTCATGGAGGCAAAAATTTGAGTACCATGTGGTTTGCCTTCGAAGTAACAGAAAGGTGCAATCTCGACTGCGAATTCTGCTACAATGTGTGGCTGGAGAAAAACACAGTTGCCCACAGCGAACTCTCTCTGAACAATATTGAAAAAGTACTGTGCAATATTTCAAAGGCTCCCGGCGCCATGGGGGTAACTGTCACCGGGGGCGAACCTCTTCTCAGAGGTGATATTCCTGAGATTGTCAGACTATGCAGCAGGGCCGGGCTGAAGACAGCACTGGCCACAAACGGCACTCTGCTTACCCGAAAAGTAATAAAGGAACTCACAGGCAGCGGAGTACAACACTTCGATATAGGCTTCACCGATCCCTCTGAGGAAACCAGGCTGGGGCTCACTGCAGCAGTAAAATCCGGATGCACTGTAACCGCTTCTATCTGCGTTCACAACAACAACTACGAAAGGACAGGAATCCTCACCGAAATAGCTGCTGCCCTTGGGGCGGATGCAATTTCCCTCAACCGGTTCGTGCCGACGGGACGGGGAAAACATCATTTACAAAGTCTCCAGTTGAATAACAAAAACCTTCTTACAGCATTGGAACTTGCGAACAGCACAGCGATAACTGCCGGTATTTACATCTATACCGGCATACCGGTTGAACCGTGCATTGCATCCAGTACCGAATTTCCCGGAATTGTCTTCTCCACCTGTCAGTGCGGTCGAACAAAATGGGCCATTAACCCCAGCGGCAACCTCCGTACCTGTGAGCAGAATACAGAAGTTCTTGGAAACCTGCTGAAAAACTCCTTCACCGAAATTATTAGCCGCAACGCCGGGACGATAAAGAAATTCAGAGAATGGAGACAATCGGAAAAATGTTTTCCCTGCACTCTACCGGGAGATTGCAGAGGCGGATGCAGGTTCGCGATTAGAACGAGTGCACATGCTCTTTGAGAAAATTCCAGAACCGCTCCAGAAAACACAGGCATCCCCTATATATGCACCCATCTGCCAGCCAGTAAGGCAAGTGAGTACAGCTCTTTAACCCTACTTTGCAGCAGCCTTTCCCTGACCGAATCAGATTCCCATGGCGACAATCCAGCGTTGTCATTTATATTACTGGTGGACAAACACTGATAATTAGAGACTAACGGAAAGGTTCAGGGCTTTCTTTTGTTAACGCAAAATGGAGTGTAAGACAATGAGGATAACCGCAATACTATTGGTACTTCTCTGCACAACCGTTCTGGCTGATTTCGTTGAGATAGGGATCGGCGGAACGGTAACGACCAACAGGCCATTCTGCGGCACTTGAGGGGTGGGACGAAGGTATCAGGTTCTGGTACTCGAAGAAGAACTCAGTATTCCCGCTCTCATAAACAGAATTGAGCTTTTAAGCACACACGCGGGCTTTTCCACAGGCGACTACTACAATTTCAGAACGCTTCTCTGTGCCACCGAGGTAACCTCACTTACAAACTCCTTCAATACCAACTACGGTACGAATGAGCCCGATACAGTACTCCAGAAAGACACTCTGGAGATTCACTGGAACAGCACCACCCCCGGATGGAACGGATTTGACTTCGATACGCCATTTCCTTTTGACGGCTCTTCAAGCCTGATAATCGAGTTCCAGTATCTGGGAAGCGCGTCTACCTGCGTTAACGTTAAAGCTGCCTCTTTGCCATCGGGGGAAAGATGCCTGGATGCCAGCCATCCATCAAGCTCTACCGGCTCCAACATGTCTTTTTACAACCGCATGCGCATATTCTACACACCAACCGGGATCGGCGAAAACCATGAAGGGTTGCTGGAACTTTCCCTCGAACCGGAGATCAACCCTCTGTCCATCCTTAGTCTCCGTGCGGTCTCACAGACAGAAAATCAGGGAGTTATAACCGCCTACGGAATCGACGGAAGACACCTGGGAACCGTGTGGGAAGGCACTCTTCACCCTGGAGAGAACTCTATCCTGGGAAACAGGTCAGGACTTCCTTCGGGAGTCTGTTTCCTGATTCTGAAAACCGCAGAATCAAGAGTGTCGACCAGGATACTGCTGCTGCCCTAAGACTGACAGCGGAACTGATATCCGCCCGTGCTTTAAGAAAAATATCTGCTTAACACTTCATGCAGACTGCTCAGGTTTGCTACCTGGACCCCGTTCTGTATTCTTGTTTCGCTGCCTCCATAGATCAGGATTCCATCATTTGCTCTGTCTATACTTGATTTGAATCTCTTCAAACCTTTAAAAAAGTCTCTATTTACGGTTGCAGCAGATTTGATCTCCAGCGGAATCACGTCTGCTGCCTGTTGAATCACAAGATCTACTTCATTTCCATTGCTGTCACGATAAAACATAAGCCCGGGTCTGTTTTGACCCTTGTTGAAAAAGTACTTCATGACTTCAGTAACTATCATGTTCTCAAAAAGCATTCCACGCAGTGGATGAGTAGAAATCTGGTCAGGCGAATTTATGCCCATCAGGTACGCGGCAAGACCCACATCATAAAAATACAGCTTGGGTGATTTAACCAGTCGCTTTGAGATACTACTGAAAAAAGGAGGAAGCCTGAAGCAGATGTAACTGGCTTCAAGAAGAGACAGCCATTCCTTTACCGTAGGTTGTGCCACACCGGTATCATTGCTCAGCCTGGTGTAGTTGATTATCTGACCTGTTCTTCCTCCGCACAAGCCCATAAATTTCTGAAAAACTGTCAGATCCTGCACCAAACTCAATTGCCGTACATCCCGCTCAATGTATGTGGCAACATAGTCGGACATTGCTTGAGTTGGGTTTAGGTCTCTGTGAAATATTCGCGGGTATCCACCACTGTAAATCCGGTTATCAATTTTTGAATCCGCCCAGTGAGTTGATATCTCTGTAAAAGAGAAAGGAAGAAGGGTCAGCAGTGCGGTTCTCCCTGCCAGTGATTGATTGACGGTATTTGATACACTCAGGTTTTGACTGCCCGTAAGAATGTATTTTCCTGCAAAGTTCGAAGCATCCACTTCAGGCTGGATATATGATACAAGATCGGGTGCGCGTTGAATCTCATCAAGAATTGCACCATCTGGAAATCGGGCAAGGAAACCCCTGGGATCATTCAATGCAAATTCACGGGTATCCGGTTCTTCAAGACTGATGTAAGCCATGTGTGGAAATACCATTCTGCACATAGTTGTTTTCCCCGATTGCCTTGGACCTGTGATGGTAACTACGGGGTACTTTTCTGCTAGATTCCTAAGCAAAGACTCTGATAATCGATGAATAAGTTTGGACATTTCTACTCCATTTTATGCAATCATAAGATTCGATCTTCGATCTACATAAAACAAAAGCGTATTCAGGTCAAGTGTCGCTGTCCGGAAAATACTTCGGCCCTGCAGCTAATCCCTATCAGTCTCTTCACCTTTGAAGCCAACATAAACCCAGATATAGCCAGCTTTTAGTATCAGGATATTCCCTGTAACCAGAGAAATGAATTTCTTCATTGAATTTCCTTCAGGGCATTTTATACTGCATGTTACAGATGCAGGTGCGGTGGTACGTAGAAAACTCACGTTAGAGGATTCGAGTCTAAGGGAACTACCAAATAAATATTGAGCCAAACACACCCAGGCCCAATTCACGTATTGCAAGAAGCATGCTTTCTGGATGAATTTGCTTGAAACTTGCTTTTCGAAAATAGCATGGTCTTTCCTTAGCACATTCGTGCTGGCTCAAAAGAAGAGCTCAAAGAGAGAATTCTTCAGGAGATCTCGAAGACAAACGCTGAGCCTGATATACACCCGCTGGAAGAATTATGACTTCCGTGTACCGCATTTAAAAGGTATAGGGGCCGGAGCCATTGACCGTATTAATCACACGGCATATCTTATGTGCGAAGACTTATAATGCTATTTGTATCTGGAAGGGGAATGAATGAATATATTATTAGCGGCGATGATGGTAATGTCGATAATTGCTCCGACAGGAGACATGAGTGTACCTGACGGGTCTAATTATGAGAATGCATACTATGTTGTGCATGGCAATCCTACATTTGGATCAAATGTTGACTATGTGCTTATTGAACGGATACGTAGTAATGGACAGGTTGCTTCTACTTGTGCAATTCAATTTAGTGGAGATCATTACTATATGGGGTTTCCTGGTCTTTATTTTCCGATAAGAATAAGAGCAACGGCATATAGGAACGGTAACCTAGTAGGGACTCAGTCCACTCCATTCCTGACAGAAAATGATTTTGTAGAAGGACTATATCCTTTTGAATACATCTACTCACCTCATTGTGTTCCTCAGTCGGCTTCAATAGGTATCTAGCGTGAGCTTCCTATGAAATAGGGAATTCCAGAAAGCCTTGATGCCGTAACTCGCTTCAACTGAGGCGGTTACGGTATTTCTTTTTTGCCGTTTTTATGTATACACTAACTATAATGGGTTATTGGGCTAGATAATATCGTGATACTGAGTATAATACGGCGTGATTGATTTGTATGTATGGCACTGGATGAAATGGTGGTGTCAAGCCTTCGATTCAATCCATAACATCAAGAGAGCAAAAGTACTGGTATATCGTTGAGTCAAGAAGAGTTAATGGGAAACCCAGACCTATAGTTCTTGAATATCTTGGTAAGCCGGAAACTCTTCTCAAAAGACTTCGGGGACTCTCTGAGAATTACACAATCAAGTCTTATTCTCATGGTGCGGTAGTTGCACTTCTTGATATCGCTCAAAAGCTTGATATGCCTTCCATCATCAATCAGCACATAAAATCTCAGCGACCCTACATAGCTGAGAGACCTGTTCGCCATAAGCTCACTACCGGAATAACTTTCTTGCTGGCAATTGGTAGAGTATGTAAACCCAAAAGTAAAGAAGGATGGTGGGACTGAGCAAGAACCACTTCAAGCGAGTACCTGCTCAGAATAGCTCTCAGCTAGGTAAACAGCAAACATTTCTGGGATATGATGGATTCTCTCCCAGTTGGAGCTATTGAGAAGATTGAGTATGAGTTATTGCGAAGAGCCCGCGCAATCTACAGACTGTGTTTGCCTGATTCACTATTCCCGAGCAAGCACAGGCCGCCGACACCCGGTGCCGTGGCCTGTACTCTCTACCTTCAGCAGAACTAGCTGATCAGGTTTTTGATGTCGTCTTCAACTGTAGTAATTCCGGCAATGCCGAAGTTTTCAACAAGAACATTCACCACCGCAGGTGAAAGAAATGCCGGAAGTGTGGGCCCCAGGTGGATATTCTTTACCCCAAGGTGCAGAAGAGCAAGCAGTACTGTTACCGCCTTCTGCTCGTACCAGGCAATGTTGTAAACGATTGGCAGATCATTGATGTCATCAAGCCCGAATACTTCTTTAAGCTTCATGGCGATAAGCGCAAGGGAATAGCTGTCGTTGCACTGTCCCGCGTCAAGAACACGGGGGATACCACCGATGTCACCGAGATCAAGCTTGTTGTAACGGAATTTCGCGCAACCGGCAGTAAGAATTACAGTATCTTTCGGAAGAGCCTTAGCGAAATCCGTGTAGTAGTTTCTGCCCTTCTGACGACCGTCGCAACCGGCCATAACGACAAACTTCCTGATTGCGCCGGACTTAACCGCGGCAACAATCTTATCCGCAAGGGCAAACACCTGGTTATGGGCGAATCCGCCAACGATGCTGCCGGTTTCAATCTCTGTGGGAGCAGGAAGGGTTTTAGCCATGGCTATGATTTCAGAGAAATCCTTTACTCCACCTTCTGGTCTGTCAGCAACGCTCTTTACGCCAGGGAATGAAACAAGTCCTGTTGTAAACACCCGGTCAGTATAGGACTGCTTCGGAGGAACGAGGCAGTTTGTGGTCATAAGAATGGGACCGTTGAAGGAAGCGAACTCCTTGTCCTGGAGCCACCATGCATTCCCGTAGTTGCCTGCGAAATTGTCATAGTTCCTGAAAGCGGGATAGTAGTTCGCGGGAAGCATCTCTCCGTGGGTGTAAACATCTACGCCTGTTCTCTGTGTCTGCTTCAAAAGTTCTTCCATGTCCTTTAGATCATGACCTGAAATAAGGATTGCGGGATTGTTCCGGACACCGATATTCACTTCAGTAATTCCCGGGTTTCCGTAGGTTTCCGTGTTTGCCCTGTCAAGTATAGCCATGGCGCCCACTGCAGCTTCACCGGTCTTCATAACAAGGGCGATCATTTCATCAACGCTGAGATCCTTTGTTGTTGAGGCAAGTCCTTCAATCATAAAGTCAAACACGGCCTGATCCTCAAAGCCAAGAACAAATGCATGATCCGCATAAGCCGCGACTCCCTTAAGGCCATATGTGAGAAGCTCGCGCAGAGACCGGACATCCTCGTTTACGGTAGAGAGAACTCCAATGTTATCGGCTTTTTTGAGAAAGCCTTCTTTTGTATTCGCAGTCCAAACTGCGCAGTCATGCAGGTCTCCGCTGACATTGTACTTTGCTTTAATCTTATCACGGAGAACTAATCCCTGCTTAATGATATCGACAAGATTGTCGTCATTGAAGTTGACATTCGTGATTGTTGTGAAAAGTGCTTTTGTAACGAAATGACTGACTTCGTTGTCAATCCTGCCTGCTTTTTCCGCAATGACGCTGATTCCTTTTGCGGTGTAGATAAGAAGGTCCTGAAGAATTGCTGTGTCTCCCCTTTTCCCGCAGATTCCGTTTACAGTACACCCCTTGTTACCCAGGGTTTCCTGGCATTGATAGCAGAACATACTCATGATAATCTCCCTACTTTTCTTCCAGGATCTCGCCCCGGACTCCTATTTTTACCCTTCGATACGGAATTACTTTGCCTGAAAGAGCCAGGGCTTTTTCAACCATGGCCACCAGACCGGAGCAGCATGGAACCTCCATGTGCACCACTGTTACACTGGCAATACTGTTGTACTTCATTATCTCTGTCAGCTTTTCCAGATACCCCTCTGTCCTGTCCAGTTTCGGACAGGCAATAACTACCTTTCTGCCTTTTAAAAACTTTGCATGAAATTCTCCGAAAGCCACCGGAACGCAACTTGCAGCTATCAGAAGGTCAGCATTCTGCCAGTATGGCGCCTCCGGACTTACAAGGTGCAACTGAACAGGCCACTGTTCAAGCATGGACGTCTTGAGTTGAAGAGTATCCGATTTTATTTCTCCAGATTTGAAACTCATCGCCTTTGTGCCCGGGCATCCTGATAAAACAGGTTGAGGTTTGTTCACTGCTTCAGCACGAGCCATTGCAGCCACTCCATCAAAAGCGTCAGCTTCTCTCTCCTCAATGGTTATAGCACCTCTGGGACAGTCTCCGAGACAGTCGCCCAGACCATCGCAGAAAGAGTCTTTGACAAGCCTGGCTTTCCCGTTCACAATCTGCAGAGCACCCTCAGAACAAGAGGGAACGCAGAGACCGCAACCGTCGCACTTTTCCTCATTTATCCTGATGATCTTCCTTTTCATTTCGTTACAATCCCTTCAAAGCTGAAACCATCTTTGATGAAATCTGCCAGAGTAACAGAGCCCAGATGCTTTACAATCAAATCATCCGCCTCAGACATCAGGCCGCTGAAAAGACACTTTTTCAATGAACAGCGCTTCTTTCTGCCGAAGAGGCATCCGGAAGTATCAAGCTCTCCATCCACCGTTGTGCAGATATCAAGCAAAGACACTTTTGCCGGTTCCGCCAAAAGAGTATACCCTCCTCCGGGTCCCCTCAGCGCCCTGACATATCCGCTTTTCAGAAGCCTCTGCATAACCTTGGACGAGTGGTTGGCACTGATACCGAAAACTTCAGCGATTCGAGTGTTGCTTATTGATTCTCCCTTCTTTTCCGCAAGAAAAATAAGAGCATGCATTGCAATTGAAGCTGCCTCTGAAATTCTTAATACCTGTTTCATGTTGTCTCTTTCTCTATTGGTATAATGGTACTCTAATGCCACTATTAGACTCTGTCAACCCCGAGTTGGAAATGAAGCAGTCATTCTTCGATAAACCAGTTCAGATACTGGTGCAGATTACCAGCAAGAAAGTTCGGCAGGCTGATCGACTTGTATTCTTTCCCGTCCGGAGTTCGGAGAAGGTCAACTCGAACCGGTAACTGCTGTTCAAAAACAGACTTCACGCGGGGTGCCTCCATGTTCAGTTCCATATATCCGGTCAATTTGTCTGATTGCCTTCTCCGACTCAGAGTGACATATTGCGGTACAGAAAAGGAGAGGAATGGAGAAATTCATAGAAAACATGTGCAACACAGTTCTTCCGGGCTGCTTTAATTTGAAGGTATTATCCTTTGACTTCGGGAATAAGAATGATTTCCTGGTCACTGTGAATGATTCTCGAAATTTTCTTAGCTTTATTCAAGAAAAATGGGATTTTCTTTGCGAAGGATGTTACTCCGATGTTTTTCACAGCGGATTTCTGGGAAGCTATGCTTTCGCTCTCTGGTTCATGGAATTCGATGAGGACAACTGGTTCTCGTATGATTCTGTTCACAAAGAGACAGAAAAATACCTTAACTCTTACTCCTCTGTTTCTGATCGGAATGAATTGAGAATAATTAAGGGCTCTTTTCTTCCAATGAAGCTGGATCTGCCTGTAGTCGTGGATTATGAAAAACTATCTGTAACCGTATGGACAGGGGAACTTAGAGACTGATGTTACAGCATTATGCTGTACTTATCCCTTTCTGCGGAATCAATTCTTTCTGCGGTAAATGTTTCACCCTGATTGGAAATAACAGTTACCTGTTCCTGCGCTTTGGTGTATGAGACCATAATTGCATTGAGAAGTGTAATGTTCTTTTCAGTTTTTTTGCCCAGAATAATGCCCAGAGGACCGGGGATATCCCGAATAGCAAGCTGAATTCCTGTATCCGCATGAAGCATTTTATCGTTCTCTGCCGCTGATCTGCCCACAAGTCCGACAGCCCCGTTTAAGAGGAACATCCGTCCGAATCTTATCATCCGTGCATTGTCTCCCGAAAGAAGACCAACCTCTTTAAGAACTCTAAGCCTGTTGGAATATCCGGGATCTGTCAGCAGACATCCTCCACCGGGAGAAGGGATATGGGAAAAACCGTATTCCCGTGCCATTTCCAGCTGTTTCGTCCGACCTCTTCCATTCAGATCAAGAAGACGTTCCCTGTCTACAAGACCCGCTTCCTCTATGGGTGTAGGATCAAGTATCCTGGCGGAAAGGGGTCGGAGAAGAATATCCCCGGTGCGGGATATGTTTTTTACCCTGTTAAGGGATCCCCGGTTCTGACTCATTGGACGCTGCCCGACAACTTCACCGGAAAATATGAAGTCGAACCCTTCCCTTGCTGCAATTTCCTTCAGCTTTCTGAACATGGCTGCATGGCAATCAATACAGGGATTCATGTTCTTGCCGAAACCGCTGGGCGGGTCAAAAAGGAGAGCCATAATCTCCGAAGTGAAATCAACCGTATGCCATTTAATTCCCAGAGCAGTTGCGGCTGTTTCTCCCGCCTGCACATCAAAGAAAGGACTGTCAAATGTTACAGCTTCCACATGAATGCCCTGATCTATAAGAACTCTGGAGGCAAGCATTCCGTCCAGCCCCCCGGAAAATGCACCAAGTGCTCTAACCGATTTCAATGCCGGCCCTCCAGAATCAGCCAGTCATTCTGCGTAGCCAGTTTTCTGAGTTTTCTTACAGGATGAACCGCAATCGCAGAACCGCACAGATCAAGAATGTATCTGTCCCCCCAGGAGTCACCAAGAGCCAGTGCCCGGGAAGGCTCAATTCCTAACTGATCCATCATTGCCATAGCCGGAGCTATTTTGGCCTTTCCGTAAGGTCTCTGTCCTATAAGATGACCGGTGCATTTCCCGTTCTTCACCACAGGGATACTCCCTCTGAAACTTTTAAAGCCCAGACCTTCCGCTATAGCCTGCACAAGCGGAGAAAGAGATGCGGAAAGAATGAATATCTCCGCGCCATCTTCCTTATGGTTGTTGAGAATATTGAGAACTCCCGGCCGGACCTTCTTTAGCAGAAGGGGAGTACACTCTTTGACCTCATCATGAAGAACATCCATGGGAAGACCGCTGAAATATCCTCTGTTCCAGCCTCTGCCTTCCCGCATTGTTCTGATCGGATGCCTCAGATAGTGATACAGAAATCTGATCACAACAGCTCGGGAGAGTACCTTTCTCCTGAAAAGGCCAAGGACAAACTCCAGCTCGCTGGACACTGAAATCAGTGTTCCATCAAGGTCACATATTACAATCCTGGGGTTCAATCGCTTACCAGAACTCCACGACCGGTGCCGGGAGTATTGTCAAAAGTTTCAAGAACATGGACAAGTATACCCGGGAACAATCTTGGGAATGCCCCGTGGAAGAAGGAATGCGCCAGATTGGTGTATTCTACAATTTGAGTGGCATATTCACCGCAGGAAGAATCCTCGGCATCCACAAGCTGACCGATTCCTCGAACCTCATAGGACTTACTGTCAAGGAAAACCAGACTTGTCACCGGTTCCTTCATGAGATTGATGAAAGTGTGTGTTTCGAATGTTGGAGTGGAGTAAAGCTCAAGACTGATAAGCTTTGTGAGATCAAAATTTCCGGAATCGGAATACAAATCCTTGAGGTAATCAATCTTGGCAGGCATTGAACCATCCATGTTCTCCTGCATGAACTCTATTTTTTCAGCGATAATTTCTCTTTTTGGACAGAGACCCATGCCCTTGAAAGCGTTGTTTATGGTTAGAATGCTGTCATTTCTTCTGGCACCCCGTGTGGCCATAGCAGCGTTGTGCGGGCCAGCAAGGGAAGGAGGAGAACCGCCCTGACCTGTCATCATATCCATAATTTGGTTCAGAACTTCTATGCGGGCTGTTAGATTCCACTCAAGAAATTCCTCAGGCAGCTCAGCGGTGTTATAATTTTCCCACACACCGTCAACTTTTGCCCTGATGACACCTTGGGCTTCATTTGAAACGTCTACACAATCCTGAAGAAAAGAACCGTTGTGCCAAAGTTCCATAGTACCCTGCTCCATTTCACCGGCAAAGGCTTTTCCAGCAATTGATGAAAGCAGAAGCGCTCCGCTTGCCTTGCTCGCCTTTTCAAGAAATTCTCTTCTGTCCATGAAAACCCCCCTAAAAATAAGACTAACACAATAGGACGACAGATAGTTATTGTTGTCATTGATGTAAGAGCAATACTACCGGAGAGGAAAGTCAATTGTCCAGACTTAAAGAACTGGCTGAGAGCCGCAATGTCAATGCCTTTAAAAAGGCCTGGGAAGACGCGCTTAACACTGGAACTCCTGCAAAGGAACTCCTTGACTCACTTAATATCCTAAGAAAGACAGGGGAAGAGAGTCTTCCCCTCCACCTGGCGGAAGCCGCCCTCGAAAAAATGGACTCAGAAGCCAGAGAAGATATCCTTGAATTTGCTTCAGGGGCCGCCGATATCTTTGAACACTCTCAGATAATTGCAACTGCCCTGGTGGAGTCCCTGAGAGATAAGTATCTTATTTTTGAACCTCTTGAAGCTTTCATATCTGCCAGCGGAGTGCTGTCTGAGAAAAAAACTCTCAGAGATTCCTGGAGAAGACTGAAGGAACTTCTCCAATGCCAGCAGGGTAATTTTCTTCTTCACAAGGATTTCGGACCCGGCGAGATTCTGCGAACATCCAGAAGCTCTTTCACTATTGACTTTCAGAGATCAAGGAATCACGACATGACAGTTGAAGCCATGCTGGACTCAACTCGTCCTGTTCCTTCAGATTCTCTCTATGTACAAAGGTGGAAGCACCCCGATGACTTCGCGGCTCTTCTGGAACATGGAGATGAAGCACTTCTTAATCGTGCCTTCCGTGACATGGCAACCGAGAATTCACTGAAGGAAATTAATCTTCTCAAACTTCTGGACGGATCCAATTTCAAACCCCGTCAAATGTGGAAGGTGCTGAAAACCGCAGCAGCAGGCTCCGCTAACTTCATGGACATGGGGAATTCCATCATTCCTGCGGACAGTTCTTCTCTGCTGTCTCAGATCGAAGCTGTAATAGCAATTAAAAAAATGGCCATGTCAGAAAAAACGAAGACTGTAACCTCTTTGCTGAAAGCCGCCGAGAAGGGAGAAGAAACCCGACTTGAGCAGATCTTTGACAGAGTGGTCAGCCTGAAAGATATCGAAAAAGGTGCTGTGTTTGAACTTGCCTGGCTTTGCTCTGGTAAAGGAAAGGTCAAGAAATTTGAGGAAAGAACCCGTCACCTGCTTGAGATGAAAGCAGTAAGAGTACAGAGAGCCATGGATGAAATCCACTCCGCGCCCTGCAAAAAACTTTACATGCAGCAATTTTTCGCAAACTCTCCTGATGAAACAGAAATATGGATACTGCTGGACAAACTCCCCAGAACCATGCGGGAACAGGCTGCTGACTACGCAGTGAAGTTCAATCAGGAAGTACATGCGGAATACGTACTCAAGGCTCTTGATGACCCGGGAGAAACCGCGCATTTCATGTGGGCTCTGGAACGCGCGGCAAAGCTGGATGACTACATGGAACCCGTCAGGATAGTTGAACTGGCTCTCAAAAATCTGAATTTCGCCAAATCCGACATGCAGAGACGGGTGTGTACGGTTCTCATGGACAAGCTGAGACCGGAGCTTGAGCAGCACATCTCACTGCTTGATACCAGAAGACTTGAGACTCTCACAGAAAACCTGGAAGAGAGCATTGGCGCCCAGGAAAGCGGTCTGGTTTTACTGGCCCGAAGAGAGCTCTCCGGCAGACGCACAGGAGGATTCACCAACATCAGGAAATTCTGGGAAAGTGACACTATTTTCAGCAGTCGCGATGGCATTTCCAGAAGAATTGAAGAGATTGAAAAGATCCGAACAGTCCAGATACCTTTAGCCGCAAAGGCAATTGCCGAAGCCGCATCTCACGGTGATCTGTCTGAAAATGCTGAATACACTGCAGCTCTCGAGAAAAGAGACTTCCTGCTGGAGATGCTGAACAGATACAGAAAGCAGCTTAAACTTATGAGACCATATCCGGTAGGACAGGTAAGCACTGAGATTATCAGCCCTGCCACCAGAGTAATACTGGAATCAATGGATGCCAGCCTGAAATTGCGAACGGTCTGTGTGGTTGGCATGATGGACGCAGATGCCGACAACGGATATATCAATTACAAAGCTCCATTGGGTGCTGCTCTACTGGGACTTACAAAGGGTGATACTGTTCAACTGCCGGGAGACAAAGATTCGATATGGAGAATCACTGACATTTCACTGATGGAAGAGAAAATGTGATGTTGTGCATTCTCTGCGGTGAACCGTGGCAGCAAAAAGCCATGCCGTTCAGTGCTGTCTGTGAAAAATGCCATTGCTGGCTGCACTCCTGTATTCAGTGCGCATTGTGGGATTCCCGATCACGGATGTGCAAATCCATGACCACTGATTCTGTGGCAGACCGGCAGGGGAAAAATTTCTGCGAGGAATGGAAACCCCACGACACGGAAGCAACAACTGATATGATTAAAAATCCTGTCGGAAAATTTGCTTCGCTTTTTGGAGATTAGCATATGCGCATTATTGTAGCCACCACCCACACCATACCAGCCTACTCTGGAGGCTGGACTACCCCACTGGATCTACTCGGGAATGATCATCAGGTGATGTATATTGTTCGCAACTACAAAGCTGGCACAAGAATAATTGAAGGAATTAAATGCGTGGGAGTAGGATCATCTGGTTCAATAACCTGTTCCTGGGATTTCGCCGAAAAATACAGACATGCAGCAGTACAAAGATTGTTTCGCATGGCACTGAAGAAGCATTTTCGAGAATTCAATGCCGATTTTGTTCTGTGCCTGGATCCGGAAGCAGGCTATTCCGCAATGTATTCCGACCTCCCCTATGCCATGCGTTTTCACTCAAAACTGGAATCGGAACATCTGGGATCAGACTTTGGTGCACTGATGAAGAATTCAACTTTCGCAACCGCCTGTCCTGCCACTCATATCCCCGATCTTGAGGTTCTCGCTCACAATCAGGATTTGTCCAGATTCGTTTACACTGAAAGTCAATCAGCAGAAAAAGCTCTTCTGCTCACCAGCATTGACAGAATTCATGAACCGGAGCTTTTCGTTGAAGGAGTAATGCTTTCAAAAACAATGAAGGGCGATATTGTCGGTACAGGCCAGGACAGAAAAAGGATTGTCTCTCTCTGTAAAGAAACAAATGGAAGGGTGCGCTGCCTGCCACCTGTACCCCGCCTGAAAGTACCGGAGCTTCTCAGCAACTATCAGGTGGGAATCGCTACCGTTCAGGAGGTTTCTCCAATCGTTTATCAGATGAAGGTAAATGCCTATATGGCCGCAGGTCTCTACACTCTTGCGAAGCCGTGGACTCACATAGCATACGAAGCGCCGGGTCTTATCAGCACATTTACCACAGCGAGAGACATGGCTGATCATCTTGATTACCTCTGTGACAACTGGGCTGAAACTCTTGAAACTCGCAGGAAAGCCAGAGACTGGATCCACAAACATTACTCGGTAGAAATTCCACGAAAACGCTTTAACGAAATACTAAAAGAAAAATTCCCCGCGAAAACCTGACAGTCTTTAGGACATTTCGAGTGGAACATCTCTGCAGACAGCAGATATACTGGTGCGGGCGCTCTCTGGATAAAAGATGAAAAAACGATAAACGCCCTTACAGGCGGGGCCAAAATCGGCTGGAGAATAGCCCTCCATGTCCACGGACTTCCTTTTGATCTGGAACCATATCTGTGTCTGGGAGTCAATTTCCTCTGCAACAGTGAAGAAAGTTGAATTTCTGCAGCCCACGCTTCACCCTGGAACCAAACTTGATATCTACTGAGAGCGGGAAATTCTATTCCTGATCTTTTCTGTAACCTGAGATAATGCACTGGAAAATGTTGTGCTTCCAAGACCATAAAGAACCAGAACCATGAGAAAAACACCAACTGCAGTGTATGAAATCAACTGAGTAAATCGCGTAACCAGAGATGCTTCAGTTGAAAAGGGCCAGAAGTAAATCAGCAAAAGACAACCGGAGGCAAGGAGTACATTAGCTGAAAGGATTTTCAGCTGTTCCCTGATAACCAGTCGCAAATTCAGGCCTCCCATTTTTCTGGAGAGAGACCATATCAGATAAATGGTTTTGGCTGTTGATGTTACTGTTGTTGCCAGTGCAAGTCCGCCTATTCCCAGAGGCCCAACAAGAATCAGATTCAGCAGTACATTGGCGATAATGCCGAATATTCCTATTGCTACAGGAGTTGCCGAATCCTTCTGAGCATAAAAGACGCGGGAAACAAGTGAGCCAATACCGAACTGAGCAAGCCATGGAGCGTAGAACGCAAGCGCATATCCTATGTACCGTGAATCCTCTCCCGAGAAATTTCCCTTCTGGAAGAGGACGGAGACAACCGGAACAGCCAGAATGGTTAGAAGTGCTGAGGTGGGAAACATCACAAGGGATGTGGTGTTAATGCTTTTCCTGAGAACAGACAGAAGCTCATCTTTCTTGCCCTTTGCTGCTTCCGCAGAGAAGCTGAGGTCAGCAAATGTTAGAAAGGGATAAAATACAACGGCAAGAACAATGTTCTTTATTCTGTTGGCATAGTCTATGGCTGTAACCGAACTCTCAGGAAGAAAAGAAGCCAGCATCTTATCCGCAATAGGAGCCAAAAAACCCACCAGAGTTCCTCCCACAACAGGAGCAGCCATTCTTGCCAGTTGCCCCATGAATGAATCATCTGAAATGGAGGGACGAACCTTAAACCCGCTTCTATAGCTTTGAACAAGAAGAAAAACAAACTCCACCAGAGCACCAGCGAGCATGGAAAGGGGAAGGATTTGAATTCCCATACCGTCTCTGACCACCAGTAGAACTGTGAGAGATACAGTCAATCCTAAAATCCCGGAAAAGGCAAGAGAGGTAAATCTTCTCTCATACTTTATAAAGTTAGCCAGTATCCCGTTAGTGGTTCCAAGAATCACCATTGGAAGAAGTATCCGGAAAAGGCTTGAAGCAAGTCCCAGTAACTCCTGTGACCCATTGGGACTTACTATCTGTACAAGAGCCCCACTGAAAAACCAGAGAACTGCGATAAGCACTGAACTTGTAAGAACAAGCCAGGATATTGTCCTGTTCACGAACGCAACTGCTCCATCATGCCCTCTCTTCTCCATAACTCTGGAGTAGATAGGTATGAAAGCCGAACCAAAGGAATGAGAAACTACCTGCCTGACAAGAAACGGAAACACCATGGCTACAGCAAGAGCATCAGTACGCCAGTTCGCTCCGAAAATTGATGTTATCTGAGCAAATCGAATGTAGGCAAGAAGAGCACCGGCAACACTGCTGGCGGAAAGAGCAGAAAGACCCATGATTTTACTGTTTCCCGCAGGTCTTGCTTTTTCAGTCATTCAATGCACCCGGCAATTTTGGAGGAACCCCGGTGAGTACTGATTGAAGTGCCCGGTAATACCCTGTAAAAGCCCGGGGATTTACTGCCGCATACGCAGACAGTCGAAGAATACACTTGGTGATTATCATCTTCCTGACCGCGTCAGCATTGACAGAGTCGTGATTCCTGAAAAATTCAAGCATCCCCCAGTGGAAGCAGGAAAGTCTGGTGGCAGTAACTCTGTTAGAACCGGACCCCTCATCGTGCAGAAATCTGCCTCCCCGGCAGAAATCAACATTCATTCCCTGCTTTTCTGCTCTTGCGCAGAAATCCACATCTTCAAAAAAAAGGGGATACCGATTGCTGAATCCACCTGTCTTCAGAAAATCATCCCTGTGGATCATGATCAAAGAGCCCTGAAGCCAATCCGTATGATCTCTGTTCCAGAGGGACTCAGCCGGCTTGAAAATCTGTGATTTGACCCAGCTTTTATCCGGCCATACTCCCGTGGAATGACCCTCCCCGCCAGTGGAGTCAACAGTAGAAGCACCGGTTAAATTACCCCTGGCATGATAATCAAGTAAAATCTCCAATGACTCTTTGTTTTCCGGAAGAGTGTCAGGATTTGTAATAAGCACAACAGGGCTATCTGCTTCCTGAACAGCACGATTGATACCTCCGCCAAACCCGTTGTTGCTTATGAATGGCAGTACCTTTGCATAACTGTTAATGCCCCGGGGAATCAGATTCCCATTATCAGCTATCAGACAGGCAGCACCGGTACCGGACCATTTCCGTACCCATTCCCTGACAACATCAGGGTTACCGAATGCAACTGTAACCACGGTAATAGGCAGAGACAAGAATAACCCCTCCAGAGGTCAGAACAGTAATGTCGAATAAGTAGGCAATATAGTTTATTTACCTTATGTCATAATTCTCCGGTACGGGGCTTTTCTTTTTTTCCAATCTGAGCTATTTTGCTCCGATCAGATTGGTTGAACCCGATTGGTTTCTTTTTTTACTTAAAAGACAGGTTTGCTTATATGATTCTTTCAAAAAAACTCCCTTGCGTTGGTGTCCTGATGATCAACTACAACCAATGGGAACTAACCCGCAAGTGTGTTGAATCTCTTCTGAAATCGGAAGGAATCGCGGTTGTAATTGGCCTGGTAGACAATAACTCCAGAGAACCAGCTCCCTCCTGGGTGGAAAACACATCTGAAATCAGCTTTTATCAGAATTCCGACAATTACGGCTTTATCGCAGGCAATATTAAAGCCTATGAAATGGTTATTCTGCGGGATGTTGATTTTGTAATTCTGCTAAACAATGATACTGAAGTCGCGCCGAACGCTCTTAAACTTCTCGTAACCAATTTCAAGAACCACCCTGATACAGGACTTGTGACTCCTGCCATTACCTACGCCGAAGACAGAAATGTCATCTGGCACGCAGGCGGCACATTCATTCCCAGGAGAATGGGTGTAAGACAGCTATACAGCACAGTCTCTGAACTTCCTGAAAACGCAGTTGAAGTGGATCAGGTTTCCGGATGTGCCATGATGATGCGACCGGAACTTTTCAAAAGAATTGGATATCAGAATCCGGATCTTTTTATCTACCACGAGGACGTAGAGCAAAGCCTGAAATCCAAAGAGATGGGCTTCAAAAACTATCTTGTACCTGCAGCCAGGGTAATTCATCATGTTTCCATTACAGTGGGTGGAGTGCTCTCTCCGTTTGCCGTTTATTTTACTCACCGGAACAGATACATCTTCGCCCGCCGTAATCTGAAAGGAATGGATCTGTTTGCATTTCGACTTTATTACTTATCCGTAACTCTGTTAAAAACAGTTATCTATCCTGTGAAAAAATGCGGCTATCTCGTTTACTGGATGTGGCTTGCTCTTTTGCACGGAGTAATGAATACTCCCCGCAAAAGGCCCCGGAAGCTCTTTCTCTGAAATAGTACACAAATGAAATTACCATTTAGTCGCTTCTTCCATCAACTTCGCAATAGCTTCAGCCTCAACACGACTGGAGCGCTGTGACACAACAAATTCCCTGCCAGCAGTTCCCATTGCAAAAGAGTCATCCGGCTTGCTGCAAAGATGCTGAATCGCCTCAGCCATAGAAGTGATGTCCGGATCAACAAGAAGACCGTTCACGCCGTGAGTCACATTTTCACGGAATCCTCCCTGATTAACGGCAACAACTGCGGCCCCACATGCCATAGCCTCCAGAGGAACCAATCCGTATGGCTCGTTACGTTGCGGGCAGGCTACAACAACTGCGCTTCTGTAAAGTTCCAGAAGTCTGCTGTCAGAAATCCCCTGCTCAATTGTAAGATTAACTCCAAGACGGGAAGCCATTGAAGAAAGATTTCCTGCATATCCTTCTTCTCCGCGATCTGCAACGGTAACCATTGCTGGTCTTTGTGATTCAGGAATCGTAGACAAAGCCTTCACTACAAGATGGTGTCTCTTAAACTCCGACAGTGCTCCCACAGTAAGTACAAAATTCTCTTTGTTTTCCCGGACTGGAGTGAAAAAATCTGTATTAACCCCTGGGGAAACAACAACTGCCTTCCGCAGATAGACCTCTTCAAGTTTCTGTGCCATAAAGAGAGAGTTTGTTACCAGAATTGAAGCTGCTTGAGCTGCCTGCCTGTCCAATCTCTTCTCCCGGGCCAGAAGAGGTGCTATAAGAAGATCAGTAACAGCAGAACCGGTCTTGTACATCCTCTTCTCGTAAATATAACGGGGATATTCGTGGCAGTAGTACACTGAGGGTGTTTTTTTGAAGGAAAGAAGAGGTGGTGATGCTATTATCAACGATGTATGCGCCAGAAGAACCTCTGCCCCGTTGCTGACAATGTCCTGTGCAATCCTCCCGCACAGCTTGCTGTAAGCAGTAGCTTTTCTCCAGAGAAAAAGCGGAGCTGCCAACCTTGCTGCTCTTCGAAGTCGTTTCCCGGCGGGAAAGGGATATGATATCACAGGCGCTCCTGATTCAGGAAGAAGGGGAACTCCACCCTCCGGCAGGTAAAGGGACCAGTTGAACCTATTCCGCAAATTGTAAAGCTGCTGACCAGCAACGCGAACAGCCCCCCCGCTGGGGAGGAAACTAAATAGAGCAGTCTTCATATAATCCTGTCATCGTCATCAATGGTTTGTGTTCAGTCAACTTTTTTTCCGCTTTCTTGAAGAGTTCGACAGCAGGAATCCAGGATCATCCGGGCAGTGACTTCCCAGGATAGTCTTGAAACCCTGGCAAGCCCCTTCAGGGCCAGATCTCTTCTTAAATCACTGCTGTCAGCCAATTTTAGCAGATTCTCTGCAATATCCTCCACGCTTTCTGGATCCGCCAGCAGGGCTGCTCCTCCCGCTGCCTCAGGAAGCGAAGATACAGATGAGGTAAGAACAGGTGTGCCGCAAGCCATTGCCTCCACCACAGGAAGACCAAACCCTTCATAGAGCGCGGGATATGCCATGATATCAGCCATAGATATCAGGGCGGGCAGTTGTTGATCCTCTACAAATCCCGTGAGATGTATCCTGTCGCGGATATCATTGCGCTTAAGAACCTCATTGAGCTGATTGGAGCCCCAGCCCATCCTGCCTGCAAGAACTATATCCTGTGGAATCCGGTGCGCTATAGAAGCATATGCCTTAAGAAGTCGGGGAAGGTTCTTTCTGGGCTCCAGGGTGCCCAGAAATAGAATGTATCGATCCGGCAGTTTCAGATCATTTCTGACCTCATTTAGAACAGAGTCTTGCTCAACACGAGTCAGCCCTGGTGCGGGCGCTTCAAGAACCACATCCATCCTCCCCTTCACCCCTGGGAAATTTCGCACAATTTCATCAGCGGTAAACTGCGAAACTGCAATTATTCTGCGAGCTTTCCTGATGAACAGGGGAAGCAGGCTGTTCCGGACAACAACACTTCGAAGATGGTAATCTTTCAGAAGAAGACCGGACAAGTCATGTATAGTTAACACAGATGGAATTCTGGAGAAAAGAGGAAGTCTGTGAAATGTACCAAGAAAAACATTAACCCCATCGCAACGCAGTCTCAGAGGAAGACCTAGTTGAAACCATGCCTGGAATTTAGGAAACGGCAAACGAACAACCTTTATACGAAAGTTGTCTGGAAGATCAGTATCCATATTTAGTACTTTGTTTGTATACAGGACAAAGCTGTGTTTCCCTCCTGCCGTCGCAAGACCCTGCAAAAGATACCTGACATAGTTAGAAATCCCAGATGTATTCATGTAAAGAGGTGAAACATCTATGCCTATTTTCAAAAAAACCCCCGAAGTAAAGAATACTGAATAAGAAAGCAGGTAAGCAGTATAATACTTGGAACATTTTAATCACAACTCCAGAGCTTCCGTCACGGGGGACTTTTGTTAATGAAAAAAATAGCAGTTTTTCACATGTTACCGTCAGGAGGCGGGATCCGGGTTCTTCGGCAGTTTGTTGATGGTCTATCTGCTAATTTTGATCTTCACATCCATCAACCCGAGGGGGCACCCAACGCTGCAAAGCAACCTGCACTTAAAGAAACAGTATACCCTTATCCAATGTGGAAAAAGCCCCGGGGATACCTCAGACCCGTTACACCTCTATTCCTGATTCTCAGACTACTGAGTTTCAAGCAGTTGTGCCGACAGATTGCTGATAACATCAACAAAACAGCAGATGCTGTTCTTGTGCACAATGCCATGCCTGTAGCCGCTCCACCGATTCTTCAATTCCTCAATATTCCATCTGCCTATTTTTGTTACGAATATCCCAGACACCTTTTCGAGAAAGACATTATCCGGAGAACAACATCCCTGCCCGCTGGCCTGACTCTGCTTCCTCTGGAACGACTTGAAAAATCCATGGACAGACAATCCGCCTTAAAAGCAACCCAAATAATCACTTTCTCACGCTACATGCAACAGAGGATAAGGGACATCTACAACAGAAATTCAGTAATTGTAAGACCTGGTATAAACGGTTCATTCTTCTCTCCTTCTTCTGTAAGCGAAAAGAAAAATCACGTTTTGTCGGTGGGAGCCCTCTGGCCCTTTAAGGGTCACGAAACCGCTATTCGAACAATCGGATTAATCCAGTCGAAGATAAGACCAAATCTTCATATCGTGGCTGACAGAGAGTATCCCGGATACCGCACGCAGCTTGTTTCCCTGGCTCAAGAACTCTCTGTCAAAATTACAATTCAGCAGAATATCTCAGACAACGAATTAAGAGAGCTTTATCGCGGAGCAAGGGCAGTACTCTGCTGCCAACGCCGTGAGCCATACGGACTTGTTCCCCTGGAATCCATGGGGTGCGGGACTCCTGTGATTGCCTTGCGCGAAGGCGGCTTCGTTGATAACATAGTTCACCACAAGAATGGCTTTCTCTTCGACGGCAGTGCAAAAAAGGGAGCGGAACTCCTATTTGGATTACTTACCAACCAGATTTCCACAAGGGGAATGACAACCACAGCGCGTAAGTTTATAAAGCAGGAAAGAACCATCGCTATGGGCATAAACAAACTGGGAGAAATACTGGAATCATTATGAAAATTGCATTCAATATTGACTATGATCACTTGACCTTCACGGGAATTGGCAGATATGGACTCGAGCTTATCTCGGCAATGATGGCAATCGGAGAAGACTGTGAGTTATGGATGTGGCGAAATACCAGAAAAACCCCTCCACTGATAAATAACATCCAGGGGAAGATTAAGTACTACCCTTTCCCCAAACGAGTAACCGACCTTTACCTGCCATCCATAAGGGCTCTGAGGTCGAAGATTGACTGGCTGCACACTGCCAACGGAGAACTGCTTCCATCAACTCCTTTTCTTAAGCAGATTACAATGGTGCATGATCTTGGACCTTTCATGTACGGTCACATGAAGCCTGATTTTGTTACAAATGCATGGAAAAAACACATGAAAGATATCGCTAAAATTGCTGATTGTGTTGTTGTAAATTCAGATTCTACCCGGATAGATCTGCTTAATTTCTTTCCATCCCTGGCTGGCAGAGTCTTTCTCACCCCCCTGGGTATTGATCATTTTTCCACATCATTTTTTCCTTCAATGAAGAAAAATCATATCCTCACTGTGGGTACTGTAGAGCCAAGAAAAAACATTGATGGACTACTGAGAGCGTATGCAGCCCTGCTTGAAAAGCGGGATTTCCCTCCTCTGGTGATTGCGGGTATGGACGGTTTTCGCGCGGAAGAGTACAAAAAAATGCCATTGGAGCTTGGTATAGAAGACAAAGTAAAATTCACAGGATACATTTCCGACAAAGAACTGGCTGACCTTTACGCCGGGGCATACTGCCTTGTTCATCCCGCCCACCATGAGGGGTTCGGCTTCACTGTACCGGAAGCTTTCACCTGGAGGTTGCCTGTAGTTGCTTCAAACACCGGAGGCCTGGGAGAGTTTTTCTCGGAGACCGCCTGGATGGTTGACCCCTCCGACCCTGAATCCATAGCACACGGAATCGAACTTGCACTGGATTCGGGGGTAACAGTTGAACAGGAACGAAAAAGAAAAGAGCTTTCTAAAAAACTCACCTGGGAGAACTGCGCAAGAAAAACTCTGGAAGCCATGGAAGTCATCCAAAGCTGATGCTGTAGACAAGGTGTACGAAATACACAATTTCTGTTATTTTACCATACTCAAGAACTATATTTGATTCACGGGGAGGTTGTGCTCCCTTTGATTCCATGAAGGGAAAACAATGGGGAAATCTGTACTTATTACCGGCGGAGCAGGCTTTATTGGATCACATCTCGGGGATTTTTTTCTCTCCAAAGACTATGAAGTTAAGGCTTTTGACAATCTGGACCCACAGGTTCACGGTGAAAATGCTTCAAGGCCCGGTTATCTGAACAGCGAGATTGAACTCATTGTTGGGGATGTCAGGGATACAGAGTCCTTTGCAAAAGCTCTGAAGCCAGCAGATATTCTTGTTCATTTTGCGGCCGCTGTTGGTGTTGGTCAGTCAATGTATGAAATCACAAGATACACATCCATAAACACAATGGGAGCCGCAGTAGTTCTTGAAGAAGCTGTGAAGCAGAAAGATCACATTGAGAAAATGCTTGTAGCCAGCTCAATGTCCATTTACGGAGAAGGTCTTTATATCTGCCCGACCTGCGGAGAGGTCACACCGAAACTCAGACCGGCGGAACAACTTGCCCGGCGCAAGTGGGACATGCTATGCCCGTCCTGTGACAAAGCGTGTGTTCCCGCGCCCACGCCTGAAACTAAACCCCTCTTCCCCACCAGCGTCTACGCTGTGAACAAGAGAGATCACGAAGAACTTTTTCTCTCGGTGGGAGATGCTTACGGCATACCAACAACCGCCATGCGTTTCTTCAACGTTTATGGAGAAAGACAGGCGCTGTCCAATCCCTACACAGGAGTAGGTGCCATCTTTGCCTCAAGGCTGCTTAACGGCAAGCCTCCGGTTGTCTTTGAGGATGGGGGTCAGAGCAGAGACTTCATACATGTACGAGACATCGCTCGCGGCTGTCTCCTTGCCGTAGAAAACAGCAGATCCAATGGCAAGGTTTTTAATCTTGGTACCGGACGCAAGCTGTCAATATTGGATGTGGGTAAAGCTATTGCCCGAGAGCTTGGAAGACCAGAGGATGATTTCATTGTTAACAACCAGTACAGAGCCGGAGATATCCGTCACTGCTACGCTGATGTTTCCAAAGCGGAAAAACTGCTTGGCTTTAAAGCTTCAACTTCTTTTGAAGATGGTGTTGGCGAGCTATGCAGATGGGTCGGTAGCCAGACTGCCACAGACATGGTTGATAAGGCCACCGAAGAACTAAGAAAAAGAGGACTGACTAGATGAGCTTTCATCTGCTCATTGACGCAAGAGCACTGCAGAAAAATGTTGATGGGATCAGCAGATTCACCCTGAACGTCACAAGATGTATTATAGGAAAACGACCTGATTGGAAGATAACAACGCTGGTTGGAAAAGATGCTGCATTTCACCTTGAGAATACAGAAGCTGGAATTATCCTGGATAATTCTTCCAGATTCAGCGCATCAGCGAACAAAAAACTTTCCAGTCGGGTTAATGATATTTCTCCTGATGTATTTTTGAACTTCTCCATGGCTGGTCCGCAACCTGATGCTCCTTCCATAATAACGGTACACGACCTGATGGTGCTTAACCTGCCATGCTACTTTGGAGACAGCATTATTCGAAACGCCTTCAGTCGGTTTCTTTTCCGGAGAGCACTCAAAGCTTCCATCGGGCATGCTTCCGCTATTGCCGTACCCACAATGACCACAAAGCTTGATGTAATGAGAAGTTTTCAGTCTGCCACTGATATGGTGTTTATTACCGGAGAAGGGCAGGCACTCTTCCCTTCTCCAGTTTCCATACAACAGAAGAGGCAGAATTTTTTTCTGTATGTGGGCAATGCTCGAGGCTACAAAAACATACCTCGTTTCCTAACCGCATATGGAAGACTCTGGGCCTTGGATGACAAGACTCCTCCTCTTGTAATGGTTGTAAGGAAGGACAGGGCCTACAGTTACTTCAGGAAGCACCTGGATTCGAATCCCGCCCGCTCCAACATAAAAGTTCTGACACATATATCCGATGATGAACTGCGCAATCTTTATCTTACCTGCAAAGCGCTGCTGATACCCTCCGTTTACGAGGGTTTTGGACTCCCCGCTCTGGAAGCCATGGCCACAGGAGCACCGGTTATGGCGTCTAAAACCACTGCTCTTGAGGAAATTGTTGGAGACACTGGTGTTCTCATCGACCCATACTCAATCATAGACATCATGCGTGGCATGGCCGAACTGTCTACCGCAACCCCCGAGGAACTTAACAAACTCGGTCAACTGGGGCAGAAAAGAGCCGGTATCTTTTCCTGGGAAAAAACCACAGACTGCTTTCTTGAACAGATTGAGACACTGGCATGAAAGTTACCGTAGTCAACCCTCCATTCATGAATGGAAAGTTCTCGAGAACATCAAGATCGCCTGCTATTGTAAAAAGTGGAACAATGTACTGGCCTTTCTGGCTGGCCTATGCTGTGGGAACTCTTGAAAGAGCAGGGCACGATGTCCTTTTTCTTGACTGCCCTGCCGAAAACATCACAAGACATATGCTGATGAGCACGTTGCAGGAAACATCCCCCGCAATGATAGTTCTGGATACCAGCACTCCATCAATTCACAATGACCTGTCAGTTTCAAAGGAAATTGCCCTGCTACTACCTGAGGCTTCTCTTTTTCTTGTTGGAACCCACGTAAGCGCCCTTCCTGAGAAAGTTCTTCTTTCCGCGCCATACATCACGGGTGTAGCCGCAGGTGAATACGATCTTACCATCCCAGAAGCTGCCAGCACAATACAGAATAATGGCGATCTTCAACAGATTCCGGGACTCTGGTTAAATACATCTGACAAGCCCTTCTTCACTGGATACAGAGAACCAATTTCAGACCTTGACTCTCTTCCCATGCTGGCTGATGTATACAGGAAACACCTGAAGCCTGAAAACTATTTCTTTGCCGCTGCCAGATATCCTTCTGTAATGATTATCTCAAGCAGGGGATGCCCTTTCAAATGTTCCTACTGTGTCTGGCCACAGGTTCTCCATGGCGGAATATACCGTTCAAGATCCGCAAAGAATGTTGCCGGGGAATTTGTAAAAGTACAGGAGTACTTTCCTCAGGTTCAGGAGATTGTCTTTGAAGACGATACCTTCAGCGTAGACTCCATCCGTGTAGAAGAAATCTCTGAAGCGCTGATTACCGCAGGCTGCAGATTACCATGGACAGCAAATACAAGGGCAAACCTTTCCCTGGAAGCAATGAAAAAAATGCGCAGGGCAGGCTGCAGAATGATTATTGTAGGCTATGAATCCGGCAGCCAGAAAGTTCTCAATGGAGTAAACAAAGGAACCACAGTGGAACAGAACCTCAGCTTCGCAAAAAGGGCAAAACAGGCTGGCCTGCTGGTTCACGGCTGCTTCATGGCGGGAAATCCCGGAGAGACTCGGGAAACCCTGGCGGAGACTCTGAAAATGGCAATCAGGCTCAAACCGGACACAGCGCAGTTTTTCCCGATTATGGCTTATCCCGGAACCAGACTGTACGAACAATACCGTTCTTCCGGAATTTTAAGAACTGAGGATTACAGAAACTGGCTCACTGAAGAAGGACTTCATAACTGTGTTGTTGATCTGCCGGATCTCTCAGCCGAAGATCTGGTCAGATGGTGTCATGAGGCAAGACGCAAATTCTATCTTCGACCGGGGTATCTTGTTTACAAGGCTATACAAACCCTCCTTCACCCAACCACAGAAGGTCGTCGAACTGCCAGAGCTTTCTCTACCTTCAGAAAACACCTGTTCAGGAAAAGTTCATGAGAAAACTCAGCATTTTTCTGGGCATGTTTTTTGACGCCATGGCAATCTTCTTATCACTGTACCTCTCTGCCTTTATCAAATTCAGATGGGGTATATTCCCTGGCGTTTCCCCTGTATCTTCTCAGATAATCGTATACGGAAGCCTTGCTTCAATTATCTACTGGTGGATAACATTTTCTCTTACCGGCGCATACAGACTGCACTGGGACAGAAGCTGGGCTGACGAAATCAAAATGGTGTTCAAGCCAATAGTAGCAGGATTTGTGATTCTTTCTCTCTTCGCGTTTCTCATCTCTCCACAGGCCTCCATTGGACGATGGATATTTTTTGTCTACTTCACCCTTATCAATCTTCTTGTCTATACAGCGAGAAGTTTTTCCAGATTGCTTGAACGAAGACTTGCCAAAAAAAAGCTTCTTCGAAGAAATGTTCTGGTTATCGGGCTGGGAAAATCAGCGAAAGAACTGCAGGATTACCTGGCAATTAATCCGTCTCTGGGATACAATGTAGTGGGGTTTATAAACCCCCCTCATCCAGTCATCAACCCTGCAATTACGAGACTGCCTCTGGGCGAGGTAATTGACATTGCAGACCTTGCAAAAAAACATGACATAACTGATCTTCTGGTTACCATTGCTTCAAATTTCCATGATGACATCCTCAGTCTTCTCCTTCCCTCTGTACAAAGTGGCATCCGGGTCAAACTGGTGCCGGATCTTTTCGATGTAGTAGCCGGCCATGTACACAACACTCAGATTCTCGGGCAGCCTCTGATGGAACTTGTACCGGACAGGCTTTCATTCTGGGAGAAGCTGGTGAAGACCGCTGGAGATTATCTGATCAGTCTGATGGTAATAATCCTTGGATTACCGCTCTGGATTTTTGTCAGCGTGGCAATAGCTATTGATTCCAGAGGTGGAGTATTCTACCGACAAAAAAGAACCGGAGAAGGCGGCAAAGTTTACAGAATATTCAAATTCAGATCCATGGTAGCAGATGCGGAAAAAGGCACCGGCGCAGTTTGGGCCGGGAAAGATGACGCCAGAGTAACAAAGACAGGCAGGATTATTCGGAAAACTCGTATAGATGAAGTTCCACAGTTCCTCAACGTCCTTACCGGTGATATGGCAGTAGTCGGCCCGCGACCTGAACGACCGGAAATAATTGAAGAGCTTAGAACGATTTACCCATTCTACGACAAACGCTTAACTGTAAAACCAGGTATTACCGGCTGGGCTCAGGTTAACCTGGAATACGACACAAGCATTGAAGATGTATCCAGGAAACTCACACACGATTTTCAGTACATAGAGAATCAGTCGCTATTCCTTGATCTGGAGATTCTCGCGAGAACAGTTCTCGTGGTTCTCACCGGAAAGGGCGCGCACTGAGTGCTATTGTGAAAGGAATAAAACAATGCAGGTTCCACTTCTTGACATAAATCGCCAGCACGCAGGCATAGAAAAAGAATTGAAACAGGTTTTCGCTGACGCTCTTTCAAATTCGAGGTTTATCAAAGGACCTGAAATGGAAGCACTTGAAAAAGAATTCGCAGAATACTCCGGAACAGCAGACGCAATTGGATGCGCTTCCGGAACAGACGCGTTGATTCTCGCGCTTCAGGCAATCGGACTGAAGAGAGATGAGCTTGTCATCACCGTGCCATTCACCTTTTTCGCCACTGCTGGCGCCATAGTCAGAGCCGGAGGAATTCCTGCTTTTATTGACATTCTCCCGGACACTTTCAACATGAATCCCGATCTTCTTGCGGAATGGCTCAACACCAACTGCGCCATAACCAGCAGGGGAGTTGTCCACAGGGAAACCAGGAAAAGAGTAGCCGCAATCATGCCGGTACACATCTTCGGTCAGATTTGTAACATGGACTCTATCAATGCCACTGCTTCCACCTGGGATCTTCCTGTAATTGAGGATGCCGCCCAGGCTGCTGGAGCGAAATGGAGAAATTCCAGAGCTGGCTCTATGGGCACTATTGGCTGCTTCAGCTTCTTCCCTTCAAAGAATCTTGGCGCACTGGGAGACGGCGGAATGCTAACCACTAACAGCACTGAACTTGCAGAAAGGCTCAGAAGCCTCCGTGAGCACGGCGGCAAGGGTTACCTTCATTCAGAAGTTGGAACAAACAGCCGCTTGGATGCAATTCAGGCAGGCTTTCTGAGAGTCAAGCTTCGCAAGCTTGAGGAATGGCATGCTGGAAGAAGGGCAAACGCAGAGAGATACAGGCAGGCTTTTGCTGATGTTGATCAAGTACAAACTCCTGTTATCGATCCAAGAGCCTGGTCAATATACAATCAGTACACACTTCTTGCGCAGAACAGGGACGAACTGCTAAGCTTTTTGAGAGGTAAGCAGATCGGCTGTGCTGTATACTACCCTCTCACTCTTCATCTTCAGAAGTGCTTCGCCGATCTGTGCTATTCAAAAGGAGACTTCAAGGTTTCAGAGAACTGCAGCGGGAAAGTCATTTCGTTACCTGTATTTGGGGAACTTACAAAGGAAGAGCAGGATGAAGTTATTGCCGCAGTTAAGGAATTTTACCAGAGGTAAATTCCTGATTGCCGTTCTCGTAGCGGCAGTAGCAGCAGGTCAGGATTTTGTAGAAAACACACTGGAAACAGGAGAAAACCTGTTTAGCTCAATTCCCCTGTCAATTCTCACGGCAGGAGCTGCAGGATCGTTCTTTGCATTTAAAACGGAAGATCCCGCCGGATACCGGGGCTTTCTCCTGGGACAACCCTTTGCGACCATGGACAGAGTTGACAACCTGATCTTTGGTGAAGCCCTTCCGGTATCGACAGCAACTTTGTGGATAGCAGGCAGACTCTCTGATTCAGTTAAAATGGAAAATACAGGGGAAGAACTCTGCCGTGGCTTGCTGTACACCTACAGTATTGTTCAAACGCTCAAGTACGCGACCGGAAGAACCAGACCGGATGGATCCAGTAACAGGAGTTTTCCCTCAGGTCATGCCGCAGGAGCTTCATGTACAGCAGCTGTCCTCTGGAACAGGTACGGCCCTGAAGTTGGAATACCTCTTTCTGCCCTGGCTCTCTACACTTGTGTCTCAAGAGTCAATCTTGGCAAGCACTTTCCTTCAGATGTTGTTCTTGGAGCCGCAATCGGCGCAGCCTGCGGGATTGCTTCCGCAATAGCAGATAACAATGAGGAGGGGAAAAGCGGTTTTTTCTCATTCTCCCTGTCTGTTGATACCGAAGGGAGGATAGGTCTATGGTAAAGAAACGAATTGACAGCTTCGGACATGCCTTCAGAGGCCTTGTTACTCTGTTAAGAACCCAGCCAAACGCGAAATTCCACCTGCTCGCTACTGTTTGTGTTATCGCTCTTGGTCTCTTTCTGAATGTCAGCCGCATTGATTGGGCCATACTTTCGCTTGCTGTTGGCTCTGTCTGGGCTGCTGAGGCCATGAACACAGGTTTGGAATTCCTTGCGGATCGAGTAGCGCCTGAGTGGCACCAACTGGTTGGAAACGCAAAGGATGTCACAGCGGGCGGTGTTCTCGCGGCATCAATCGCCGCCGCAGTTGCCGGCCTTCTTATATTCCTTCCTCATATTTTCTAGAAACATTCGGAGATGAAAAATGCTTGACCGGAAATTGCTGAGAAAAGAACCGCGAAGAGTCGCGGAGGCTGCAAGAGCAAAAAACGAGAAAATTGATATTGAGCAGTGGCTTGAGACCGATTCAGCCAGAAGAACTCTTATGCTTGAGATTGAAGAACTTCGAAAACAGAGGAATCTGTTTTCAAAAGCAGTATCCGCAAAGAAGAGAAGTGGAGAGAACGCGAACGCGGAAGTGACTCAAAGCCGTGAAGCCGGTTCAAGACTCAGCATACTGGAAAGCAATCTCAATGAAATGGATAACCGGCTTTATGAGATGGAAAAAAATTTCCCGAATATTCCTGATTCCGATGTACCCCTGGGCGGCGAAGAAAAAAATATTGTCCTCCAAACATGGGGAGAAATCCCTGAATTCGATTTTCAGCCCAGGCCTCACTGGGAACTTATGGAGAATGTCTTTCAGCCTGAGGCAGCAGGCAGGATCGCGGGATCCAATTTCATTCTTTTCCGCGGATGGGCAGCAAAGCTTCAGAGAACCCTTATAAGCTGGATGCTTGACTACCATACTGAAACTGGCATGGAGGAGATCTGGGCACCATTTGTGGCAAAACCGGAATCAATGACTGCTACGGCACAGCTTCCCAAAATGGACGACGATATGTACAGGATAGGTCGAGATAATCTCTACCTTATTCCTACAGGCGAGGTACCAATCACAAATTTGTACAGAGATCAGCTTCTGGAAGAAGCCGATCTGCCAGTTAGACTCTGCGGTTACACACCCTGCTTCAGAAGAGAAGCTGGTAGTTACGGTAAAGACAACAGAGGTCTGAACAGAGTTCACCAGTTTGAGAAAGTGGAAATGGTTCGTCTTGAACATCCTGACAGATCAGACGAGGCTCATGAGGAACTTCTTAACCATGCAGCCGGTATGCTGAAGCTTCTTGGCATACCATACAGAGTTCTGCTTCTTGCCTCCGGAGATCTCAGTTTTGCTGCGGCAAAATGCTTTGATATTGAGATATGGTCTGCGGGTCAAAATAAATGGCTTGAAGTCTCGTCCATAGCTAATTTCCGCGATTTCCAGGCCAGAAGAGGCAATATGAAATATCGTCCGGCAGGCGGTGGAAAACCTCTGTTTGTACATACGCTGAACGGCTCGGGACTTGCTCTGCCCAGACTGATCATCTCTCTGATAGAAAATGGACAGCAGGCAGATGGAAGTATCAAACTTCCATCCGCTCTGTCTGAAAGAATGGGAACTGAAGTAATCCGTTAAAGCCGGATTACTTCCTCTTTTTCCTCCTGAAGTCGTTTCTTATTTCCTGTTTCAAGTTGTTCCATTTGTTCCAGGCTTCAGGGTTCTCCTGGCGAAGCTGATGCCATCTCTCGCGGGAGAAAAGAAAGATGCCAAGAAACACTGCTGTAACAAGAAATAACTCAATCCAGATGTAAAGTCTCTTTGGGCCGCTCTTCCATCCGGGATGCCTTGGAGGATCAAGTATTCGCAGAGAGCTTGTTATGCTGGCTTCCTGAATGAGCGCCTGCTCAACCTGCAGATCAAGAGCAATTGACATCTTCAACTGCATCTGAAAGTCGGTCTGAAGCCTTGCGTACTGTATCATTGCAGGAGGCAGGTTACTCAGGCCCACTCCAAAAGAAACACCACCGGAAGAGGAGCCATACTCAATAACTTCAATTGACCGTCTCAGTGCTTCAGCCCTGGTTTCAAGTTCCAGAAGCTGTGCTGTAGTTCCGGATCTTATACCGTTTCTGACCGCGCTGGCCATCAGAGTTGTTTCAATATATCTGCCCTTCATTTCAGCAAGAACAGACATCGCCTGCTCAAGTTCTTCATTGGGCAGAATTGTGCCGTACTCTTCCTCAAATCGAAGTATGGCTGCTGTTGTGGTCTCAAGCCCCGCCTGAGCAACGGCCAGCTGGTTCTCAGTACTTTCTCTGCTTGTTCTGTAACGGGCCATAGTAATACTGGTATTTATGCTGTCTAGAAGAAAAACAACCCGCTCGGATATCTCCACCGAGTACATAGGATCCTTGGAAGTTACTGTTATCTCAAGAAACCCTGAAGAGGTTACTTTCGCGGAATAGTTCTTTCTGAATATTCTTCTTGCCATAAACATGGCAACCTCAGGATGAGTTTCATATCTTTCAGTGAAATCCAGACTGTCAATATATCCTGTGCTGAAAATAGTTTGATCAATTAGAGTTCTGCTGTTAAGGATCTCGGAGTAGACATCGGCGAGAGTGGTCATCAGAGGAAGAGAATATCCCATACCCCCGCTGAAAAATCCCGCGAACTCGCCCAACGAAAGTCCCCCGAGACTCAATGCGGGAGAAGCCTGCTCCTCGGGGGGAAGAATAACTGTTGTCACAGTGTATTTTTTCGGGAGAAGATAAGTGATGCCAATGGTAATGGACATCACAATTGCAAATACTTTTATTATGAATATCCTGTTCTTCAAGAGAACATATGGAAAGTTGTTAGGCGCTCTACTCATTTTCTTCCCCTAATTAAATATACTCTGATACGCTATCACTACTGTGGCAACTCCGGTAAGAATAGTAAGGTATTCCTCCCAGAATTTAACAGGTACTCTCGGTACTTCAATTGTTGCGCCTGGCGGCACAACGTCTGTCAACTCAACATCGATTTTTGTTCCGTCAGACAGTACAACTTTTACACCGCCCCGCCTGGCTACAGAGTTAAAGCCTCCCGCCATTCCTATGTAATAGTTAACACCCATCCCCGGCGAGTACGGAACAGGAGTAGTAGCAATAACCTGGCCTGTTACATTAATAAAATCGGGAGATGAAGGCACCACTACTCTGTCACCGGGCTGAAGCCTGACAAACGCAGCTGTGCCCTGCATATTGAACGGTATAATAGCTGGTATTGAATCGGTGTTCACGCGACATACGTAGCATCCGTCAAGATTGGCAGAGCTGGATGCTCCACCCACTCTCGCTATTGCTTCTCTGGCATACTCTCCGGGAATAAATTCAACCACCAGTCGATTTGCCAGCGTCAATCCGGATTCTAAATCTACCGATTGAACAAGAACAGCCCCCTCTATGAGAATTGTAGCGGCAGTAACCGGAACGTGTATTCTGGTATTTCTCTGCATAAGCGGGTTAGAATTCATGTTTCCGTGCATCAAATAATCATTCAGATTAAACACCGTAGAATCACCACTCAGAGAGATAACAAGTACACCTGAAGCGGCTCCGGTGGAAACCACTCCTCCTGCATACCCCAGTGCCTCCGTAAGCCGGGAAAGACCGTTCACGGTAACAATTCCCGGTCTGCCAACCTGACCTGTAACGGGAATCTGAAAACTGGCAGATCTGGCAAGACCCACACTGACATCCATCCCCCCGTAAACACTTGCGAAGAGATCAGCTACTGTTTCCTGAAGAGCCCGGAGGGTCATTCCATTTGTATAAATCTGCGGCATACCAGAAATATTAATAACACCATCCAGCGCAACAGGAAAAACTACCACCGAAACTTCTTCATCCAGAGTAGAAAAAGGAATCCCGCCGGGTAAAGATATCCAGATATCGTCACCGGGATTAACCAGATACTTCTCTGGATTAAAGTAATCAGCCGGTGTAAAAGGTACCTGTGCCTGCGCACCCATCAGCAGGAGAAGACTAAAACCTATATTCAGCATCAAAAAATCCTCCTTGCATAACGATATCTACCTTGCGCTGTGATCCCAAACTGAAACACTACGGGAAGAAGCAGCTCTGATAATTCCAGAAAGAGAAGCAAGGCACATCAGCCAGAAGAAATAGGGCAAACGAAGTGGAGATGGCATTCTAGAGCCGACAACCTTCCCTGCGAAAGCAATAAAATTGAAAACGGTGACACTTAGAAATAGAAGATTCAACGGTGAATCATATACTGCCAGCAAAACGCTGGCAATGCTGGCTATAATGGCAAAAATACCCATATTCCATCTGAGTATTTTATGAACAGCAAGCTGTAGAGCAAGGCCAAATCTATTTCTTTTGACAGCCCTGGCAGAGAGAGAAAAAGCCGACCCTATCATCCAGCTTACAATCCGCACCAGACGATGGTACTGGCTGACATCATCCGGAGTTGGTTCCACAGCAATTGCACGATGATTGTAAAGACATGCAAAACCCTCAATACGAGTAGATACAGCGGTTTCAAAATCATCAGCCCTTGCCGGATCCGGGGGATTGTAAAGGCTTTTGCGTACAGCAAAAACTGCTCCGGTGGCCCCTAGAACAGCTCCAATCCTGCTGCCCAGCGCTTTCAGCATCTGTTCATATCTCCAATAAATAGATTCACATGTGATCGAATTCAAGCTGTTTTGTTTAGAACCATCCACACACCCCACTGTTGGGTCAGCAAAGGGTTCAACCAGCTCTCTTACTGTGTCGAAATTAAACTGGGTGTTGGCATCGGTAAAAACAAGAATTTCGCCTCTGGCGATTTTCGAAAGTTCCACCATAAGAGCGGATTTGCCCATCCGTTTTTCTGTTCTCAGGAAGCGTACTCCGTTCCCCCTGAAAGATTCAATAATCTCATCGGTTCTGTCTGTAGACACATCAGATGCTACAAGTATCTCAAACCTGTCCTGCGGATAATCCTGAGTAAGAAGATTCTGAAGTCTTTCTCCAATACATTTCTCCTCGTTCCGTGCAGCAACCATCACGCTGACTATCGGATACTCCTGAAAAGAAGAACCCTTCCGGCGCGGAAAAAGCAACCCGAGAAGAAAAATAATAAACGGATACACCACCATGGGCAAAAGAATCATGCCCACAGAGACCTGGAATAGAATTACAAGAACTTCCGTCAGAACAAATCCCTCCCCTCAGGAAAACATCCAGAATTTATAGTGAATCCACTTCTTTACCGCAACAAGGATAAGCAATACTGATCAGAAGTGCAAAAATCATCCAGAAGAATGCTCCTGTTTGAGGCCATGGAAGCAGATTATCAACTGCTTGATGAACCCCAAAAGCGGTAATACCGCAGATCAGCCCCATACCAAGCGATTTGTCGCTGCCGGATCTCAGTAATTTGATAGAGGTCAATCCAATAGCTGCTACAAGAAGCAAAAGCGACAGAGCAGAAAATATCCCCCCTTTGTAGGGCATTTCAAGGATCATACTGTTCAGACCACCGAATCTTGTTACCTTTTCAATACTGTCCTCATGCCTTACTTCCCAGAAAGCGTACAGAGATGTTCTGCTGTGGTAAAACTCTCTGCTGCCCCAGCCTGCTCCAACAATTGGAGATTTCATTATATGATTCAGGAAGCCTTTATAGGATGTATACCTGTGCAGCATGCTTGTGTCCATTATCAGGGAGTTGGTGTCACCAAATACAGTAAGCTGTCTCTTGAATTCATCAGCATTGCTCAGCAGCCCGCCCGCAAAAACCATCAATGCAAGAATTGGTACCCACATTTTATTTCTATACCTGTAAATAAGATAGATAAAACACGAAAGTGTTACCGTAACAAATCCTCCCCGCGAGAAGGTATACATAACATTCTGGAGACCAAGGAGCGCCGCTGCAAACGCAACTCCTTTCCAGACTCTTTTCTTAAAAAAGAACATGGATGCCAGCGCAGTAGGTACGAGAAGCTCCAGCACCCCTGAATAGGAATTGGGTCCACCCGAAATAGTGGAATAGACTCTTCCGGCTAGGTCATAACCGGAAGCCCTCTCTCCAAAAGTGTCGAGATTCCCGGCATTGTATTGGTAAATCCCATATATAGACATGACCAGGAGCATGAACGTGAGTATTTTAAGCATTCTCGTAAACCACTCGCCGCGACCGTACCAATCGTAAATAACAGGAATGAGAACCGCAGCTACAAATATCTTGTTGGCTTCCCGAAGAGTGTTGCCCACAAGATTATTGTGATAGTGTAAAGACATAAACATTGAGGCAAGTTGAGCAAGGTACGCAGCCAGCAAAATGTAAACGGGTAAAGGGAATCGGGGAAAATTCCTGAAACCGGCCACTTTAATAAGCAAGTAGAACAGCGAAGCAGATAGAACAGCGATAGTAGCAACAGCAATATAGAACGGGCCATAGTCAAAAACTCTGTCGCCAAAGGTGACAGCAACTGGAAGCAGCAGCAGCCAGGTACGAGGATTGGGCATATGATATATCATTGAAAAGAGCACTGGAATAGCGAGAATCACAAGAAGAACAGGCTTGGGATATGCGAAAAAGATATGAAAATAGGCAAAAATCATGCCCAACAAAAAAATCCAAGTCTTCAAAGAAGGCCTGTAGGCTTCCGGCTCTCTGTACTTACAGTCCTCCGAAACAAAACTCACTATTCACACATCCTGGCTGATATTCACTTTTTCAGGGTTCCGGCTGAAGAACTACAAGGCTCTCCAGCCAGAACCTCCAGCTCAGTTCAAACCGGCCACCTCGATGGTTGTCGACCCGTAGATACGACTCTCGGAGAAAGCAACAAGTCTTCCTGCGAGAGCAGCCTGAGAGCGGGGATCTCTCTCTACAGCTTCTTCGTAAAGAAGAAGCGCAGCGTCGAAGTCTCCATCTTCCATGGCATTCCCGGCAACCGCCAGATATGCATCGGAAGTGGACGGTATGACTGTCTCCGTTACAGAAGCCAGTAGAACCGTCGGAAGAAGAAGTGCTGTAAGCACCATGATCTTCTTCATAAGAGCACCTCCAAATTCCTCTGCGTATTTCAGCAGAGCGTCAGGTAACCCGGCCGTCCTTCCCCCCGAAGAGGAGTTAGGACCCGTAGGCTTTGCGTCCCGGAATCTCTTCCGGTTTGCGTTTAACAACGGTAACCCGGCCATCCTTCCTGTTTCCCCAAAACAGGTTAGGATCCGTTGGCTTTGCGTCCCGGAATCTCTTCCGGTTTGCCAGGCAGTGCTCAACCGCCCGACTAAGTATGCTTCAAATCAGCTTCTGAGTAAAGGGGCAGTTACGTACTTGTAATTAACAAAAGTGCCGTAATCCATGAACCCGCAGGACTTAATGAGAGAACACCCTGATGAAAGACCGAAAAACGCATTCTCTCGCCTGTGCGTGTCCGAACCAAGAGTAATCCGACTGCCCCCAAGCTCCGCGTACATCCGGATAACACTTGCTGTGGGATATGTTGTTCCTTCAGGTCTTCGCAATCCGGCAGTATTTACTTCCAGAGCAATTCCACGCTGAATCATTGTTTCAAGAATATCCCGTATCAGTGAGTTAAACAAAGCAGTTTCATCAAAATCCACAGCGAGCCCTGCTCTTGCCATTCCCCTTCTGAATATGCCCATATGGGCAAGAATGTTAATTGGGCACGTCTGTACGATTTTCAGGGTTTCTTTGTAATACTGTTCAACCACTCCCAAAGTGTTCTTCCCAAGAAAAGGTTTCTCATCAAGAATGAGCCTGTCTTCTATCCAGTGCAGGGCTCCTGTAATGAAATCATATCGGTTTCGGGTAAAGAGCAATTCAGCCTCTTCCCTGTACCTGTGCGGTTCTCCCAGCTCAAGTCCCCGAAGCACACGAACTCTCTCTGATTCAGCCGTATCAAGCTCCCGGAGATAATCTGATTCGGAAAAGCCGTTGTAGCAATAGTCAGAAGGATGAAGATCAACATGGGCCACAAAGCCAATGGTTTTCACCCCCGCCTCAAGAGCCATTCGGCAAAGCTCAGTAGCGGAAATGTCAGCATCAGGAGAAGAAAATGTATGAACATGCATGTCAATGTGTTTCATGAAGTTACGTTCCCCTTAACTATGGCTTAACAATCTAGTATTATAACTTGTTGGGCTTCGAAAGACGGAGCCTTTCTGAAGATCTTTCCTAATATAACGGGAGAATATTATGAAATCCCTGCTTTTCTTTTCAATTCTGCTTCTTTCTTTTCCTCTTACTGCCCTGGCTTTTCAAACAGAAACATATGGCTGGGAAGCAACAGATACAGTTCTGGGTATCTACGGCAACGGCATTGCGTCCATTGAAGATACAAGTCCAGTTTACAATGGGGCCCAATCTCTCAAGTTTGAAGAATCTCCCCTTGGCGGTACACCTCAGGCATACGTAAGCTGGATACAGAATCTCAACGACGGCGACACTGTAGCTGCTTCATTCTGGGTATATGACGACACTCCCGGTTCCACCTACCCTTCCGGTCGTATCTGGGGCCACTGGAATGATGATCCCTCCGACCCCACAGTTTATGACGGAACTGCCAGTGGCAACGAAGATTTCTCTCCTGGAGCAGGCTGGAGTCTTCTTGAATGGGAATGGACCGTTGCTGACGGTCACACCGGTCTTATGGTAGAAGGCAGAATCTATTCATCAACAGAATATGATACCATCTGGTTCGATGACCTCACCATCATTGCTCCCGACGGAGCCACTATCCTGTTCCCGGATTACGTGGTTTCCCTTGAGAGAAACAGCTGGGGCGCAATCAAGGCTTCTTTCTAAAGCAGGAGTGGATAAAAGCTCAAATACCCGGCTGCTTCGGGGTGGCCGGGTTTTCAGTAAGTAACTGCAAGACCGAACATCACAAGATTTCTTGTGAGATCCATGGGAACAGCGAATTCAAAACCAATTGATTCAGGTATCCATTCCTCTTCGCCAGCCGGAAGACCATACATCACACCTGCGTTAATGCTTTGGTGTAATTTGTTTTCCACCTCGTCCCAGTCATTGTTCCCGTCAGCATCCTCAGGGATATTTATCACATCCGGACCGTATCCACCGTCCCACCCGGCATACACCTCAAGGGAACTTCCGAAAAGATATCCTGCAGAAACACCGAATTGCGTGGCAAGAAGCCTGGCCGGTATGATATAGCTTGCTCCCGCGATCAGAGAAAGTGCTCCTCTGTCCCCGGGGTCAAGAATTCCCACTCTTACCACAGGACCAATGCCCCAGGCCCTTCCGGAAACTCCTATGTCTATCCTGTCGCTGGCACCCGAAAGAAAAATCAGACCGGGAGAAACAGGCACATCGTCAATATCGTCTTCTCCTGCTTCCCTGCGATCATCTGCATTAAAGTAGGCAGGTAATGCAACAGCTCCTGTTACGGTCATGTGGTTTTCTCCCAGGGTTCTGGCTCCCGTCATTGAGCCGTAGTAACAGCCCTGAACAACTGTTAGAAACGCTGCCAGACAGACCACTTTGAATATTCTCATTGTATTCCCCTCCCATTAAAGCGGTTGTAATATGATACCCAATAGATAATGCTGAAAGTACTTTTTTTCAACACAATCAGACAAAGGGGAAAATCATGCCAAGAATAGCCATGCTTCTCTCAGGCTGCGGCAACCTTGACGGTTCGGAAATACACGAAAGCGTCTCCGCGATAATAGCAATTGATCAGAAAGGATGGGATATTGTTTTTACAGCTCCTGACATTTCTCAGCGGAAAACTGTTTCATACTTGAACGGGCAGGAACTTCCGTCCAGAAATGCCATGCAGGAAAGTGCCAGAATTGCCCGGGGACGGATTGAGCCTCTTAGAGAAAGACTTCTCAACGATATTGATGCCATTGTGATTCCGGGAGGACTGGGAGCTGCGTTGACTCTCTGTGATTTCGCTGTAGAGGGCGCAGCCTGCAACGCACATCCCGAAGTTGATCTCTTCCTGAAAAGTGCCCATAAGAGGGGAATCCCCATTGGAGCAATGTGTATAGCTCCAACCCTGGTAGCAAGATGTATTCCCGGCGCAACAGTTACTGTTGGAACAAACCCGGGTACTGCTGAGAAAATCAGAGATATGGGCTGTGAGCATGTTGATTGTCTGGCGGAACAGGTACACATAGACAGAGGAAACAGAATAGTTACAACGCCTGCTTACATGACAGCATCAGGACCGGCACAGGTACTGGAAGGAGCAATCAGAATGATCAATGCTCTGGAGGAGCTGATCAGTCCCAGTTGAGAAGATCCTCAGCGGACAACCGGACAACACAGGAAGAATAATTTGTGCCTCCTTCAGGAGCGGAGATCTTGCCAGCCACAATGAATCCCCCATCCTCGGTCTGCACAAGAGAGTAGCATAGAGCATCCCTGTCGATTATTTCTACTGACCAGACAACAGAAAGCCATAGATCAAATCTTAAAAGAAAGGGGCGGTAGCCCTCTCCAGTTCCCGAATTGGAATTCACAAGGACAACATATCCGGCAGGAGGTACTTCCCGAATGGCATAGGCATTATCCGGGCCATCAGTACCCCAGATATAGTCGCTGATGACTTTCCCGTCTTTATCAAAAAAAACAAGAAGCACATCTGAATAACCACTGCTTCCCCTAGTGCTTCCGGCAACAATATATCCATCATCAGCGGAAGCTGTAACACTTCTTCCCGTCTGATTGCCTTCGAGAGGATGGTTTGCTTTCCAGAGCCAATTCCCCTGGCTGTCTATTTGCATTAAAAAAACATCTCCGTTATCAGACCCTGTAAGAATGAATCCCGGCTCAGAGCCCAGGGATGGGGTAATCGAACAGGCTGTTTGATAATGAGGGTCTACATACCTTTTCCGCCAGAGAACCGATCCGGAATCCGACACACACACCGCAAAAATGTTATTGGTTTGCTCTTCACCGTTAACCGAATAGCCGACTGCCAGAATATTACCCTCTGGAGTTAGGCAAAAGTCAAGTAATGCGTCATCTTCTTCATAACCGATATCCAAGCTCCAGACAGTGTTACCGCTGAAGTCCATTTTCAGAACAAGACCCTGTGTGCCGGAAGAATCAGAACATACGCCACAAACAGCAAATCCATCAGACAATCCTTCTATGGCAAATGCCGATGCATTCCCAAGAGAAAGGGCGGTATTCTCCCATAGAACAAATCCATCGCGGTCTACTCCGCAAATATTCAGTGCTTTTTCCCCTGAAGTGCCGAGATCAATTTCACCCACTACAACATATCCACCGGAAGGAGCCTCAGAAACGTCCCATACAACTGAACTGCCACTGTTAGGAAATCCGGCCCACCAGAGAACTTCAGGCTCTCCTCCACTGGCTGATAGAACAACTGATACAAGCAGCATCCGGCAAAAAAAACCACTTCTCATACAGCCCCCTCACTGCCACTAAATAGATTGATTTCAATAGTAAAAGTCAATCCCCTATGAACTTTGCAGTTTCTGTTGTAGAATACGCTCAGAACAAATACCCAAACCTTCTTTCGGAGATTTGATGACTTATGATTTTAACAAAATAATTGACAGGGAAAACACAAGCTGCATTAAATGGGACTACCTGAATGCCTTCTTCGGGAAAAACAACCTTAATGCCATGTGGGTAGCAGACATGGACTTCAAAGTACCACCGGAGATCCTTAAACCTATTGAGGAACGTGCAGCGCATGGTGTATTCGGATACACCGCAAAGTCGGATGAATTCTACTCCGCAGTGATCAGCTGGTTCAAAAGAAGATATGACTGGAATATTGAGAAAGACTGGATTGTCACCTCTCCCGGTGTTGTACCAGCTCTAAACCTGACTATGCAGGAATTCACAGAAACAGGGGACAATATCATTATCCAGCCTCCTGTGTACTTCCCGTTTAAAAATTCGGTGGAATTGAACGAGAGAAAACTTCTTGACAACGCACTTATTCTAAGAAATGGACACTACGAAATAGACTGGCTGGATCTGGAAAAGAAAGCGGAATCAGCAGAGATGTTTGTGCTCTGTTCTCCTCACAATCCTGTCTCAAGGGTCTGGACCACAGAAGAGCTTGAACACCTTGGAGACATCTGCCAAAGACACAATCTGCTGATCTTCTCTGACGAGATTCATGCTGACATCGTCTTCAAACCATACAGACACACACCAACGGCAAAAGTAAGCAGTAACCTGGCAAGCAGAACAATCGCCGCATACGCCACCAGCAAAACATTCAATCTGGCCGGTCTTCAACTGTCTGTGAATATTGTCCCTGATGATGAGATCAGGAAGAAGTTCAAGTTAACAATTGAGAGACTGCATTTATGCATGTCAAACATCTTTGGAATACTAGGCACGCAGGCAGCATACAATCACGGAGAGCAGTGGCTCGATGAGCTTATTCCCTATCTCCGGCAGAATTACCTGACGGTCAGAAATTATCTTCGGGAAAACGTTCCCGAAATTACAGTGATTAAACCGGAGGGAACATTTCTTCTCTGGCTTGACTGCCGGAAACTGGGGCTGAATGATGAGGAACTTGCAGCATTCTTTGTGCAAAAGGCCAATCTGGCTCTTACAAACGGAATCATGTTCGGTCCCGGAGGAAGCGGTTTCATGCGAATGAACATCGGTTGCCCGAAACAGAACATCATAAAAGGTCTGGAAAGCATAAAGAAGGCAATGGCCGATGATTCGCCAATCTTAACAGACTCCGGCCCTGCCAATACCCCGGATGATTGTTGATAGGAATACTTCAAAGAGCTGGATGCTCTTAAAGAACAAACCTGATCTGATACTTTTTCAAGTCTATTCTGCCGGATTTCCTGAAGACTATCCCCTCACTCTCCAGCAATACTCTCTGAAGAGATCTGTCATCATCACCCTGAAGGGTTTTCCGCAAGCTGATCTCACCCTTTGAGTTCACCACCCGGTGCCAGGGTATCCCGTCGCCGGCAGGTACCGCTCGAAGAGCATATCCAACAGATCTGGATGCCCTCGGGCTACCAACCATTATCGCGATCTGGCCATAGGTCATAACTGCTCCTGGAGGAATCATTGCAACGATATTGTGTACTTTTTTGAAAAAATCTCCCACACTCTTCTCCTTTTTTTTCTCGGCAGTAAATATATTACCATCGTCGGCAGCGTCAGGGAAGCAGGTTAAACTCCTGCGCGGCCCCGCCGCTGTAACCGGAAACGAAACCGTAACAAACCATTGCAGCAATGCGAGAAGGCACGGGAGTAGGAAGTCCGGAAGCCAGAAGACCTTCTGCCGGCAGTTGTTTATCTTCACCTTCGCGGGAAGGGTGGAGGGATGTTCCCTGCATTTTTTCACGCGGCCGAAATCAGGAGTTTAAAATGAGCTCTTTCGCTATCGGCCTGATCCTTATGGCTCTGATATCAGGGGATGCCCTGGTCATCAGCGGCGGGAATCTGGCACACATCGACTCGGAAACAGGAACTGTTACTCCATCTGTGGGAACTCTCCACACATACCCCAATGATGTAACCATTCATGACGGGTTTGCCTTCGTTGTGAACTCAGGTGTTGACATCGGTACTCTTCAGAGATTTGAACTGGGAACATGGGCATTGACTGAGCTGGGAATCGGCTCCGGCTGGAACTGCTGGGCTTCGCTTCCGCTGGCAAACGGCAACCTGGCCGTTTCAGCCGCACTGAACAACTCTGTCTCAATAGTAAACCCCACTACGATGACAATTGTCTCTTCAATTGAAGGCGTTGGACCCAACCCGGAGTGGATGGACACTGAAAATAATCTGCTTTATGCGGCCTGCGGAGGCTGGGGTACAGGAGAATCAGTGGTTGTTGTAAACATTACAACAGGATCAACAATTGATACACTGACTGCTGCCACCAACTGTCAATCGCTTGTCTGCAACGGAGACGGAAAGCTTTTCGCAACCTGCAGCGGCACATACGGCAATGATGAAGGCAGTATTGTGGTCATTGATCTGTCAACAGGAGGCACAATAGTTGAACTCGAAGTTGGAGGATTCCCCGGATACAGCACAGCCGCAAACGGTATTCTCTATCTATCAGACCCGTGGGACGCAGGCGTGTACTCCATTGACATGAACACTCTTGAAATCCTTCACGATTCCACTGATCCATTCTGCTCCGGCGGAGACGGCATGGCTGTGGATGACAGTGGCTACCTGTGGATATCCGATGGGATGAATGGAGAAGTAAGAGTATATGACACAACCGAAACCCTTGTTCAAACCTACTCTGTAACTTCACCGGCAGCCATTGCAGTAAGCGGTTCCTGGCTGGGTATTGAAGACGGCATCGTTGAAACCGGAATCTCAATTTCAGTATATCCCAACCCGGCAGTAAATGTTATCACTGTGTCAGGAGCAGCTCCAGGAGAAAGAGTAAGACTCTTTGACATCACAGGTAGAATCGCTGCTGAATCAATCGCCGAAGATAATGGCACAAGCACAATAGACATCTCCAGCCTCACAACAGGCCTGTACACAGTGAACAGCGGTACCTCAAACACCAGATTCGCGGTAACAGGGAAATGATTCCTCTGATGCTGCTCTGCATGATAGCCGATCCATGGGCTGATGCTTCTCCGGCAGTTGAGTATGGACCGGGGGCAGGCTACGGCCAGTCATATTACCCTGACAACGTTCTGGGGCCCCCGGATTCGACAGCAACTCCAACTTTTCCTTCATTTGGAGAAAATAACCTTCTCACGCTTGGTACAGATGGATGGGTTGTACTGGAGTTCACCGATAACAGCATCATCAACGGCTCCGGAGCTGATTTTACTGTTTTCGAGAATGTCATGGAGACAGGATCAGGATACTTTCAGGAATGTGCTTTTGTAGAAGTCAGCCAGGATGGAGAGTACTGGATCCAGTTCCCGTGGAACGCAACCACCCTTGAGGGACTTGCCGGTGTAATGCCCACCACAGGAGAAGACCCCACAAACCCCGCGATCTCCGGCGGAGATCAGTTCAATCTTGATGATGTGGGACTGGACCTGATCCGCTTTGTCAGACTGACTGACTGCGGTGATGCTGTTGCTGACGGCGGTCTTTTCGATCTTGACGCGGTTGCCGCAGTAAACTGGATTGAGGGAAGCACCTCGAATCCGCTTCCCCTGTCTATCACCTCTCCATTCTCATCCAGCTTCACGGTTAACAGCACAGAAACAGGTATACTGTTCTGCTATACAATTGATGGAAGAATTGCAAACCAGTGGTCAGTCAGCGGACAGCCTGTAACACTGAACGCGTCCAACCTTCCGGCAGGTGTACTGTTCTTTGTTCTGAATGAGTCATCTTTCTCTGCTGTGAAACTTCTGCTTTGAGAAGTCTTCTGAAGCACTTCATTGATAAAGCTGAGAGAAATCTTTCTCTCTCAGCTTTATCATAACCTTAACACATCTGCTGTTATGGACTAACAGACAAGCCTGTAGCTCGGGAAAACCGGATCAGAGGAAAGCTCCCAGAATGTTGACTCGTTCAAACAGATTTCTTAGTTTCGATAATGATCTTTAAAGAAACAAAGTATTTCATTGAAAATTGATGTTTTTTCGTATCGGGCGGTTTAATGTATGAAGGCTGAAGCAACGCGGAATCGTCATATTCTTGTCACGGGTATTCACAGAAGCGGAACCACTTTTGTGGGGGAAATGCTCTCTTCGGCACCGAATACCGGATATGTACAGGAGCCTTTCAACCCGGATCTTGGTATAGAGGGCATTGATATCTGGTATCCTTATGTTCGGAATGGTATTGTACAGGAAAAATACTATAGCGATCTAGTCAATCTAATAATCTCAGGCCACGCAAAATACAAAAACAGATCAAGGTTTGGAGGCGGCTTTTTCAGGACAATTGGGAAAAAAATGTTCGGAAGCAGAGACTACCTGCGCTACCTCGCTTCAACAAGGCTGCCTGGTTCCAGACGTCTGATTCTCAAGGATCCTCTTGCATCTTTATCCTCAGAATGGCTTCACCGAAAGTTCGGAATGGATGTGCTCATACTTCTCAGACATCCTGCTGGTTTCGTTGACAGTACAATGAGACTGGGCTGGGACTTCGACTTCTCCAACCTGACTGCGCAAACTCCGCTCATGGAAGATTACCTCCGTGAAATACTGGCTTCATTTGATACAACTTCAATGCAACCATGGCAGAGGGGAGCACTGCTCTGGCAATGCATTTATTCTGTTCTGGATGTTTTTGCGAATCGTAATCCAGGCATAAAAATAATCAGACTGGAAGACCTCTCCCTAAATCCGGAAGAAAAGTTCCTGGAAATACATGAATTCACTGCGCTGCCATTCACGAAAAAGTCTCTCCGTACTATCAGAAAGTCAACAGCCTCCAGCAATCCTGTGAAGGCCCCGGGGGGACAGGTACATTTCCTCCGGAGAAACAGCAGCAAGTCGGTAGATGTCTGGAGAAAATCTCTTGATGAAACCACTATTGCCGGGATAAGAAAACTCGCAGGTCCCCCGGCAGAAAAATACTACGGGAAAGACTGGTAACTGACAGGCTTCATCCTGTTCCTGCGTATGAATTCGCAGCCTTTCGAATTGCAAAACAATAGCTGCATCACAGATGAAAGGTCTTGATATGAAACAGATATTTCTTGAGACGGGTGTACTTATGCTCATTTGCATGCTGGTGGCCTGCGGGTCTGCTGAGCAGATAAATTCAGACTTCCCGGGCACCTGGGATGGTTTTATCGCAATCAATGGTATGGTGTTGGATATAAACGTCTGTATCATCATTGATGAACAGGAAACATACCACGCAAGCATTGATATCCCGGCACAATCGGCTTTCGGTCTGGAACTCGTGAATATCTGCGCTAATGGCGACAGTATTCGGTTCGCCCTGCCTTCCAGTCTGGGTGAAGCTTCGTTCGCGGGACTTCTGTGTGCAGATATGATAACCGGCACCTTCAGCCAGAGAGACCTTCCGGGTTCTTTCGAGCTCCATCGCGTTTCAGGACTCTCAGAGGAAGAGCTTCCCTATACCGTTTCTGAAGTAACGATTACAGAAGGGAATGTTTCTCTGGCGGGTACACTTACCATTCCACAGGGCGAGGTACCCTTTCCAGGTGTGATTCTTTTTACCGGAAGCGGTCTTCAGGACAGGGATGAAAATGTCATGGGCTTCAGGGTGTTCGGGAAACTTGCTGATCATCTTACACGGTCGGGTATCGCAGTTCTTCGCTGTGATGACCGCGGCTACGGCATGTCCGTTGGTGCAATTGACCATCTCACTGATTCTGTATTAGCCTGCGATGCCTCTCTCATGCTTGATTTTATGTTTTCTCAGCCGAAGGTTGATTCGGGCTGCATTGGCATACTGGGACACAGCGAAGGCTCCACTGTGGCATTTATAATGGCCAACTCAAGACCGAATGATGTTGCTTTCGTAATCAGCATGGCAGGTCCCTCCATAAGCGGCTACCAGGTGCTGCTGGGTCAGGTTGAAGCGCTCAGCCGCCAGGCGGGACTCACCGAAGAAGAGGTTGCCGGAAAAGTCGAATTACAGAAACAGATCATGAATATCATACTTGAAGGGAATGACCACTCCCGACTTGAAAACCTGCTGCGATCTGAGACAATCGAGTCACTGGAAAACCTCTCTGAAGCAGATCTTTCAGCAATTGGTGACTTTAATGCCTATGTAGAAAACACCGTTGCTCAGACAATTATCCAGGTTGAATCAGACTGGTTCCTGAACTTTCTTCAACACGATCCCACCCACGAGATATCTGCAGTATCCTGCCCGGTACTGGTCCTGTACGGCGAGCTTGATGTACAGGTTCCTCCTGACAGAAATCTGGAGCCCATGCAAACTGCTCTTGCAGCAAATCCCTTTGCGACGGTGATGATGTTTGATGGTGCCAACCACCTGTTCCAGGCTGCGATTACCGGTAGTGTGGATGAGTATTCGATACTGGAACCGGAATTCACTGATGGATTCGAGTCAACCGTGTCTGAGTGGATACTGGAAGTGTCCAGTCTGCAATAACACAAACTTACCTTTTAAGTAAAGCCCTTATGAATGCATCTCCCCGTATGGTTCCCAGACTTCCACTGTCAGTACTGATCTCATCATAACGCATTACATCATCAGGTTCTTCTCCGGGAAGATAGATCAGGAACGGCACAGGATCATGAACATGTGTTCTGATATCACATGGTGTTCCGTGATCGGGAGTGATACCGATTGCTACATCCTCTTCCATCTTTTCAGTTTCTTCCATGATGAACTTGACAATCCGTCTGTCCAGATATTCAATTGTCCTTATCTTCAGATTCACATCACCCTCGTGCCCTGCCTCATCCGTTGCCTCGACGTGAAGGTAAACGAAGTCGTAGTCACCCTTCAGAGCATCAATGGCAGCCTGAGCCTTGCCCTCGTAGTTCGTGTCGTAGAGGCCTGTAGCGCCTTCAACCTCAATAACATCAAGCCCTGCATAAATGCCAAGACCCTTAACCAGATCCACAGCAGAAATCACTGCACCTCTGATACCGTACAGATCAGAAAGCGTTCTCATCTGAGGCTTGTAACCGGGAGACCAGAACCACACTGAATTCGCCGGATCTTTTCCTTCAGCAATACGTTTCAAATTAACCGGATGATCTTTCAATATCTCCTGTGATTTCAGTATCAACTCGTTAAGGACATCAGCGGTCTTTTCACCTTCAGGTTTTGTGGCTGTAATCATTACATCGGCAAAAGCCGTTCCGGGAACATCGTGAGGTGGAGTACAGTAAACAGAATCGTTACCGTTTTTCAAAACAAACAGATGTCTGTAGCTTATACCGGGATGAAAAACAACAGATTCAGATCCCAGATGTTCCCGCAGGGAATCGATCAGTTTGTGTGATTCCTCTGTGCTTATGTGTCCTGCCGAGTGGTTCCTGATTATTCCGTTCTCTATACAGATAAGGTTGCATCTCATTGCCAGATCGGTAGTATCCAGCTTAACCCCCATACTGGCCGCTTCCAGCACACCCCTGCCCTGAAATACCTCAGCGGGATCGTATCCCAGTACCGAGAGGTTGGCCACTGCGCTTCCAGGAGGCATATCAGAGGGAACTGTGGCAAACTTTCCACACTTCCCCCGAGCGCACAGGAAATCAATGTTTGGTATGTCTGCTGCCATTAACGGCGTTTTCCCGCCGAGACTCTCGATGGGACGGTCGGACATCCCGTCTCCCAGAATGATGATATACTTCATGATGTTCCTTGTCAGGGGACATGCAGATACCTGCAATCCCGAAATTTGCTTAGTTGCTACAGATTGCTTTCTTCTTCATCCCAAAGATAACCCTACTTACCAGAGTAGCCAAGCGATTCGAGCTGACCGTTGACCGGTAGAATCCCCAGCTGTATTGTGTCAGGCTGGATATTTTCGGAATTCATAACGGAGGTGTGTATGGGACTCGAGGAAAAGGTAAGGGCACTTTTGGAAGATGCTCAATTGAAAGAACGCAAGGCTGTACCAGATGCTCTTCAGAACATTACCAAAGAACGGGTAAGGCTTATTCTCACACTAATTGATCGCTGCACTGACGACATGGTAGATACTGTTTTTGCACTGCTTGATGATCAGCAATCAAGTTGGTTTCCGAAAGCAGACCCAAGCTTGAAATTCTGTGATGGTGCTTCAATAGGTCACATCGGTGCCCATATCGGTATTCTTCAAAGGGGTAATACAAGAAAGCTGGATCGCGAGGGCAGAGATTACTGGGTCAAGCCCTTGTGTGAAGTGGGAGCTGTTCAACGCGTGATATTATTGAGCGATACGGGATACTTCATCTCAGGCCATCCAATTGCAAAATCACCGAATAGCGCCTACCGTTTGGATAAAGAATTCATGGAATTGCTAAAAACCCCCGGCGATAAACTTGATGAAGAAGTTCGTGCCTGGATCGAGGAAGACTCCGTGCGCAAGCGTCTCAAACTTCAGGCTCTAATGGCGGTGAAAGCCAGTCGTCAGATTGATAAGAAGCATGCAACACTCATTAGCACATGTATAGACGTATATATGAAGAGCTTCTTACCTGGGTTCGAAGTACTGTATGTCGACGATCAAGATGGTAATAGAATAACCAAAGATGCTCAAGCAAAGCTTAAAAAAGCCGGGTTGGAACTTATACTGGGAGATGCCATGCCAGATGTTCTCCTCTGGAAGACAGGAACGGCATTCTTCTGGGTTGTTGAGGCAGTAACCAGCGATGGCGAAGTTGATCTCTCAAAAGTCACATTGATTAAAAGATTTCTGCAACGAACTCTTCCAGATGCAAAGGTCGGATTCACTACCGCCTACCGGCACTGGCGAGACGTGGCACGGCGGCAAGGCAAGTACAAAAATCTGGCTCCAAATACTTACCTATGGGTTCAGGAAGACCCTTCAAAACACTTCCAGATAGTTACTTTTGACGATCAGAGCCACAGTCATCTCACCTTTTGTTAAGAATCTGGTGGTGAATGAAGTAGAGTTCTGACTACTTCATCAATTTCGTACTGGGATAAAGGCATTCGATCTACTGCTATTTTCCCCATTTGCTCAAGAGTTACACGATTGGGATAGCGAAATGTTCTCAGGTCAGTAGCATTGACCTGCGTATGCCCATTGAATTGTCTGAAAAAAAGATCTACTGGAGTACTATTTAAAAATACTGAAAGACCAAACGTGAATTCCCTGTCTAAACCCTTGCCACCTGCATGATAGTAGTTAATATGGTTCTCAACCCCAATCCTCTCGGCATTCAGCCTGGTTGGATCATAGACCACCGCAACGACACGACGACGCTCCTCTTTTGAACTGAATCGTTTTACCAGAACATAATATCCCTTAGGAATCAGCAAAGAACGAGAATCAGTACAATCGAGAATAGCGTTTGGTTTTTTCCCCTCCAGTTTTGGCCAATTTACCAAACCCGAAGAAAAATGGCAGGGGTAAATAAGCGGAACCGTGCTATTCTCCGGTTTCTGGAGCAGGTACTTTTTAGCACGGAAATCAATAACCCTGCCAGTAGACACCACAATTCCAAGATCACCCAGCGTAGCCGGAAGAGAAAACATCCATTCGGCTAAAACTGCATCTGAAGATCCAGTTGGCAGATAAATAAATGTATCCCCGTTTGAAGATCGTACAACCTCTTCATAGGAAGCAATATTAGATGTTATCGGGTTAACTCCCTTTTTGCTCAATGAGACTTGAATTGGATCACCTGTTGGTTTTGCTTTAACTGCATGAACAATGATATTCTCTTGAAGTACTCCATCATCGCCAAAAGCATCTTTTCTTGAATCAAAAACATGAATCCGCTTCAAGGTCATCTCGGAAAGTAATTGCTTACGAAACAGCCTGAAATATGGACCGTTGCAGAAACTTCGAGGTAAAATTGCAACGAGCTGACCACCTGGTCTCAAAAGTCGAATAGACAAGGCGACAAAAGCAGCGTATAAGTTTGTTGCGTCCAATCCAATTGATTGAAGCAGGAGACGCTCACGGGATTGTGCTCTAATCTTCTTGTAAGGCGGATTAAGAATTGCGGCATCAAATTCTAACGAGCATTCACTAAATAATCCGGCGTTCAAGGCACTGACAGCTGTTTCAATAAAATCATTATGTCGAAAGTCAGATTTAAATAAGATGTTTTCACGCTCTGCAATCGATACACAATCTTTCAAGGTTTCCTCAAGGTGTCGAAATAGAACATCATTCAATTCGAAGGCAGTACTATGAATGGAGTCAACCTTTTTATGCCGAGAACAACACTCTTTGACAAAAGCGGCGGTAAGACTACCTGTTCCTGCTCCTGCGTCCAGAACCCTTACTGCTTCTGGAAAATCATCAAACATTTCAGCCATGAGGCAGGCAATATTCATGGGAGTCATAAATTGCCCATGAGTACTCCTTCCGGCACGATCAAGTTCAACAATCGTTGAATGTCTGCGCTTCTCTGCTTGAACAATTGTATTCGCAACGGTTGCTGCACCAAGAGCTTCTCCCCCGGAAACCACTATCGAAAAACCTCCTGTTCTTTCAATATCTTAACCTCTAATATCACAAAAAACTCCAATATGCAAGTCTCTGAATTGATGAAATTGAAATCATAGAGCAGTCGGGCATGCAGCAAGCTGCATGCCCACAGATATTACTTTTAATAATTGTTCTTCAGGAATTCTTTGAAAGCCCTGTATCCTGTTGGAAGGTGTTCGTATGACTCTTTCTTTTCTTCAAGCCCCTGCAGGCTTGGCGGTAACTTCGGATCAAAAGAGAGGATCTCCCTTATCTTCTCCGGGAACTTAGCGGGATGAGCCGTTTCCAGAGATATGCAGAGCTGGTTTTTGTTCACCTCTTCATCTTCGAGATAACGCTGCAGTCCGGCCCAGCCAACGGAACCATGGGGTTCAAGAAGAAGCCCATGCTCTTTATATGCATCGCTTATCATAACTTCAGTATCTGTATCGCTAATACTTACTGCATACATATCTTTCCTGATGAGATCCATATCAGGTGCATTACTAATTGAACCGTTCTCGTCCATGTTCCCGCCGTACAGTTGAACCAGTCTGGGTATATTGCTTGGGTGTCCCACGTTCATCGCGCTGGATATGCAGTTGAGAGATGGTTCGATTTTTTCATAAACACCTGATTTGACAAACTTCGGAAACTCATCATTCTCATTTGTAGCAACCACAAACTTTTTAACAGGCAGCCCCATGTTCTTCGCAATAAGGCCACCGCAGAGGTCGCCGAAATTCCCGGAAGGTACCGAGAAAACAACCTGCTCGCCCGGATCTCCCGACCGAAGCTTTGCGAAAGAATAGAAGTAATACATCGTCTGCGGAATAAGTCGTCCGATGTTGATTGAATTCGCCGATGACAGGTTCAGATAATCCAGTTCAGAATCACCAAAAGCCTGCTTTACCAGCGTCTGACAATCGTCAAACTTACCGTCGAGAGCCACTATTGAAACATTCTTCCCGAGGGTTGTCATCTGCTTGCGCTGACGGGCTGTTACTTCTTTCTCCGGAAACAGCACCAGAACCTTCACATTGTTCAATCCGTAGAAAGCGTTTGCGATGGCGCTTCCGGTATCCCCGGAGGTTGCGGTAAGAATCAGCAGTTTCCCGTTGTTTCTGTTCAGGAAATACTGCATGAGGCGCCCCATCATTCTCGCGGCGAAATCTTTAAAGGATGCGGTCGGGCCCTGATCCAGTCTCATGATGTAGTTATTGTTGTAGACATGTTCAAGAGGTATTTCGTAATTGTATGCGTCCATGACTATGCGCTTAAGGTCTTCATCCGGAATCTCACCAGCAAGAAATCTCCTGCTTACCTCAAAAGCAATCTCATAGTACTGAGCATCTGAGAACTTGAGGATTTCCTCCGGGGTCAGCCGGGGTATCTCTTCAGGCATGTAGAGGCCACCGTCAGGCGCTATTCCCTTAAGAAGAGCCTGCTCAAAAGAAACCGCAGGTGCTCTTCGATTCGTTGATCTGAAAAGTATCTTTCTGTTATCCATTCCAAGTCCCTTGCTTAGTTCTGCCGTCACCCCGACGACGGCAGCTGGTTTCGAATGCAGTCGGAGAGTCTCTTTGCTGCTTCCGCCAGCTGCTCCTTTGAGGCGAACGAAAAGTTGATTCTCATGGTGTTCTTCCGAGGATTCTCCCCGAAGAAAACATCCCCGGGCACGAATGCCACCTTGAATTTGATGGCTTCGTAGAACAGCTCGTGGGTATCAATTCCTTCGGGTACTGTGACCCAGAGGAAGAGACCTCCTTCCGGTTTGGTCCAGGTAACACCCATTTCTTCAGGGAAACACTCTTCCATGGTTTTAAGAAAGACTTCGAGCTTCGCACGATAGTAATTCCTGCACTTCAGAATGTGTTCTTCCATGCCCATCTCGGTGAGAAAGGCAGCGCACATATCCTGATTGTACTTGGGGGTGTTCAGAACATTCCCCTCTTTGATGTTGGTCAGTTTCGCAATAACTTCGGGAGGACCGATGTTGAAGCCTATTCTCAGACCGGGGCAGAAGAGTTTTGAAAAAGTGTACAGACCAATGACATTACCGCCACCGCGCTGCTGATCCAGTGAGTAGATGGAAGGAATGGTCTCTCCATAGTAACGGAAGTCCCGGTAGGGGCTGTCCTCCAGAATCGGGATGTTGTGGTCTCTGCTTAAATCGATAAGAGCAAGTCTTTTCTCCAGACTCATGGTTATACCGGAAGGATTCTGGAAATCAGGAATAACATAGATGAACTTGGGTTTCCTGCCCTCTTCCTCCATAGCTTCTATTTTTGAGCGAAACCCGTCAACATCGGAGCCATCCTCCTGAATATCCACACCGGCGAACTCAGGACGCTGCATCTGGAACGCGACAATTGCTCCCGCGAATGTAGGCCGGTCCAGCAGAGCAGTATCTCCTGGATTAAGGAAAAGTCTTCCGATAAGATCCAGACCGTGCTGCCCTGATGATGTTACCATGATATTGTCATGGGTCACTTTGATATTGTCTCTTGCGAGAAACTTAACAATGGCATCAAGAAGAGACGGCTCGCCCTTGATTGCAGTGTACTGCATTACTTTTTCAAGATTCTCTTCAAGTATCTTTCCGGAGGCAAGTCTCATCTCGTGCTTCAGGAACATATCCGGTGAAGGTAGTCCTCCGGCAAGCGATATGATCTCAGGATCTTTGAGAAGATCAAAGAGTTTGCCGATGGAGTACCCTCCATACACGCTGATATTGTCTGAAAAACGCGAATTCCAGTTCTGTATCATGAGAGATTCACCTCCGGATTCTGATTGTTATTGACTTAACGCTTCTGTGAACTCTCGGCAAAGATGGCCCTGATGCCCTTTTTCATCATAGCTCTGCCATCCTTTGAGGCCCTGACAGCTTTGTTGAAAATGACTTCGCCAATCTCCATGCCAATGGCTTCGCGCTCTTCCTCGGATATGAAGTAGGTGCCCATGGTATCAAGTTCATGCGCGGTGCCATCGCTCTCATACTTGAAGGTCATGTTTGTGCCGCTCTCAAGAACTTTAAACATGTGATCTGTCCAGTTGAAACCAGGCATGCCCAGATCGGGGTTAATGTAGATGTGAGCAGCAAGACTGATACCCTTGATACCGCTTGCGTCCAGTTCCTTTGCGCACTGGATGAAGTTGGCTGCCGTGCTTCCGTTGCCAATGTTGATCTCGTAGATGGGCGAGGTGCCGTCTTCGCGGATGTACTCGTTCATGATGTTCAGAAGCATCCTGAACTGAATCGGGTTCTGTGTGGCAAGAAGCATTGAAATCTTGATGTGAAGATTGGGCAGATCACGACCGTAGTAGCAGATTGCGACAATGGTACTCCAGCTTGGGTTCAGGAAGAAATTCCCGCCGGTCGCAAGGGCTGTGCGGGTAACGCCATCGAGATAAATCAGATGGTTGTTGTTGGCCACTTCAATTCCGCCGAAATTACCGAAAGGAGTACCCTGGTTCTTCAGGGTAAGGGCGCAGGTTCCATTTTCACATTCATATCGCTCAAATTTTTCTCCTGTAACAGCTTCAAGCTCTCTGAACCTGGCTTCTGGCTGCGGTATTCCGATAAGATTTGTGCTGCAGAACTTGCTGGCTTTCATGATGTTTTCAGCCATTGCAAGTGTTGCCATAAGATCACCATTGTAAATGTAGTTGTCGGTGAGGGCCACTACTGATATCATCTCCTGCGGGGCGAAGCATGGCTCTGCGGTTTCAGCGCTTTCCGCTATCCGTTTAATCGAATTATGAGTAACCTTGGCCCCCTGGAATCCTGAAACCTGGCTTGTTCCTATCCCAAGAGAATCATTGTAGACTATTCCATTCGCCTTCTCAAAATCCGATACCTGAGCGAATTTGAGAACATTGGCTTCCGCCTCTTCGATTATTTTCCCGAAGCCCTTTTCAGCAAGGATCCGCTTCCTTGTTTCGAAATCCCGCATTTTCCTTATGGTCTTCACAATGTGATCTGCTCCACCATGATGATTCTTAAGAGCGTCCATGGCTTTCATATCGGCATCTGACAGTAGCGGATACTTCATCGGTTCCTCCTGTTCAACCTCATACGAGGTTCGCCTGTGCAAGGCAGTTATAAAAAGAAAATACCCCTTTTCTATCTTCCCCCTCTAATTTGACTAAATACGAGAGAAAATACACCTTTCGGCTCTGTCCAGCAATAAGGGTACAGGGCACCGAATGTGTCACAATCTCTGCGGGTGATGAATCAAACAAAACGGCATGAGAATACGAATGATGTTGTCATAACACCCTCCCTCTTCTCCAGGGATTCCTGTATGCCGAAAGCAGTAATGTTATCAACTCCTGGAACATTCTGATTGCTCGCAAGTACTTATCTTCTGTACCTGAATACTACTTGCAACAACTCATGAGCAGTGAAGGAAAAAGCTAATGCTGAGTCTGACGATAGTGCTGCTTTGTGCCGGTTTCATTGAGATTGAAGTACATCCTGACCTTAACGGTTTGCATGTAATCAGCGAAGGCGTATTCCATCAAATTGTTTTACCTGATTCCCCTTTTCTGGGTTTGGAAGGAGAGCCGGATCTCCCCTTTATGCCTTTGAGATTTGCTCTGCAGAGCGGGCAGACGACCAGTAATGTAATTCTTCGCAACTGCCGATATGATACGCTTCCCGGTTTTTACGATCTTGCGCCGGTAACTCCGATTCTATGCACTACTGGCACTGAAACCCCTTTCGTCTCACCTGATGCGCGTATTTATTCAAGTGACTCATTCTATCCTGAAAATCTACTGGAGCACTGGCAATCCGGAGTGCTGTGGGGAATGTCACTGGTAACTGCCTGGATAAGGCCTGTTCAATGGAACCCGGTTACCGGACAGATACGGATTCTTCGCATGTCTGAAGTTGTTGTTGAATGCACAGAGGATCTCCGAAAACCAATGATTCGAGCAAGAACACAGTGGAGTGAAAACAGAGCCCTGGAGATTCTGGAAACCACAGTACTTAATCCTTGTGACATTTCTTCCTCCAGAGCCGCTATCGTCGAACCGGGGCAGTTACAATACGGACAGTATGTAATTATCACAGCTCCCGAGTACCTGATTCCCATGCAGGAGCTTGCAGACTGGAAAACAGCCAAGGGCATTCCAGCTGGAGTCTTCACGACGGACTGGGTTCAGAACAACTACCCGTGCCTTGATCTCCAACAGAGTGTACGGGCCTTTTTGACAGACTGCAGAGATGAGGGGGTCGATTTCGTTCTTCTAACGGGAGATAACGATATCTTCGAGGCTCGATTTACTTATCCGAATCAGTCCTCTTATACTCCACTTCCCTCTGATCTTTACTACGCTGACAACAACGACATTCAGCCCGGTTTTGATATGTGGGACAGCAATGGAAACGGATTATGGGGAGAACCGGAAGACAGTCTCGACTGGCATCCCGACCTCTGGGTGGGCCGGGCATCGGTCAACAGCCTGGAAGAGGCGGAGATATTTGTGGACAAGGTCCTGATCTACGAACACGTCCAGACTGTCCCCGTGCTTCAGAACTCCGGCAGAAGATGGCCGGAAGAAACGCTGTTCGGGTATACAACGGGTTTCCTGCTTGAGGGGTCTGCAGCCCCGGGAAGCAGGTATGCTGAGTCTATCTCAGTCAATGTTCCTTCTTTCTGGTTGGAAGAGAAGTGCTATGAATCATGGGGCAACAACTCAGCAGAAATCACGATTGCCATGATTAATAACGGCCCTCATCAGGTTTTTCATGCCAACCATGGTTTTGCAACCGGTATGTACACTGCATACGGAGATATATTCACTGTAGAAGACATTATGGAGTTACAGAACATCTCAAACTCGGGAAACGTAGCCATCTGGCATTCGATAGCCTGTGAACTGGGGGCCTTTGATACCCTGACATGCTGTGCTGACGCCTGGCTGAATGCCCCGGAAGGCGGTGGATTCGCCTGCATGAACGCGCGGCCAGTCTTAGCAAGCTACAGTTTTCCCATATGTGAACAGTTCTATAACGCCTTCCTGGTCAATAATTTTTATGAGCTAGGCATTGCTCATGGTATGTCACTGGACTACCTGTGTCCACCAACGAGTGAGATGGCAGGCTGCATAATACAGGGCAACAACCTGTTCGGGGATCCGGAGCTACCAATGTGGACGCTGCCCGGCGGCTCAATGATTGTAAGCTGCCCCTCCAGTATTGATGGCAGCTCTCAGATTCCAATACAGGTTTCGACATCAGAGGGTTTACCAATCGAAGGTGCCAGAGTATGTCTTCAGAAGGGGAACTGGCAGACCGGGGAAATCTATGAAGTTGGCTATACTGATATTGCAGGCCAATTGTCTTTGTACGCAAATCCCCAAACTCTTGGTGAAATCAATTTGACAGTGTGGGCTCACAACTTTGATCCAGACAGCAGGAGCATAACAGTCAGTTCTCTGGAGAACATTACTATCCCCCGGCGCATCCTGATGAAGATCACCCCGAATCCATCAACAATTTCTGTTCAAATACAGTTCTCACTTCCCTGGCCTGCGGAAGTGCAACTGAGTGTATTCGATATCTCAGGCCGCATTGTTTCTATTCCGGCTTCAGGACAGTATGGTTGCGGTCTCCACGCAGTAACAATAGATGATCTTCAACCTGGAATTTATTTTGCAAGAATTGAATCAGGTGATTTCTCTTCAACAATCAATTTCGTTCTAATCGACTGATAGAAAACTCCTGAATCACATGACATCCCGTAGGGAATGCTTTTCGAACTTTAAGAAAAATTCTGGAGTGTATACTCGTAAATTAAATACAGATAGTTTCAGGCACAATTACTTATTGATTAATTCAGATACTGCTCTTCGCACATACTCATCAAATTTCGGAACTGTAAAAGCAATAAGACCTCTTTCGGGACTGTAGGTTATTCCCTTGCCAATGATCTCTTTTCTAATTGGTGCTGCCTGCTTTACAGAAATTCCCAGCACATCTGCTACTTCTGTTGAGTTGGACGGTCCTGAACCCAATTCTGCCATAGCACGGACATACATCCGCATGCTGAGTCTCCAGTGCATATATGTCGGCAACGATCTTTGATTGGCGGTTTCTCAGGTGGTATGGTCTGTTTCAAGCAGGAATCGGAGGCTTATTGGGACGGATGGACTGCTTTGTGAGCAGGTTATGGGATTGCGGAAAATCCATTGTCCTATTGCTTAATGTTCTGCGTGTGCGGCGGAATCAGCAGGATTCCGTCGTAAACAAACTGACCAGCAGTTTGAATCGGAACGATTTAAGCAAAGAACACTAACCAGCTTACGCGATGACACGCTTGTTATGTGCATTTTCACAATTATTCAGCTTTAATCTATTTTTTCTAAAAGCTTTAAGGCAAAATCATAGCTCTCTTTTTGATCAGTTTTTGCATAAAACCTTAAGGCATCTAAACCAAAATAGTATTTATAACAATTTATTCTTTCGTAGTAATTTTCCGTTTTCATATTTTTTGATTCTAAATACTCTTTAAACTTTTCAATAATGTAATTACCTAATAAATCAGAAAACCAAAAACCAAAATATGTGAAATCCAATAAGAAATCACCATATCTTGAATCTTGCCAATCTATGATTGCCGATATTTTTTTATTGTGAACTATAATGTTTGAAAAACTAAAATTTCCATGCATGAAATACCTATCCTCAGGGAGATATTTAAGTAATTCTTTCATTTTTTGATAATAAAATTCATAAGTTCTTCTATCCAAAAAAGTTGTTTCAAACAAATCGTACCATTTACCGTAAAATAGTTCGTCTGGTTCTTCTTCCATTACAAAATTGATATGATCTCGCCATGTGGAAAACCATCCATTTCCCCCAGAACTAAACCAACCATATCCAGTTGTATTTTTAATATCAATTTTTGAGATATTTATTAATGCATCAAAAATGAAAGGCAAAAGTTCTTTTATCTCAGATTCACTTAACTCCTGTAATTTCTTACCTTTCACTTCTTCAGTTATGGCATAGTGTATACCATTGATTACATCACGTTTTACGACATTTCGTACAGGAATGTTTAATGCCTTAAATCTATCAAAATAATCTAATTCTTTTCCAGTTCCTCCCGACATGTTTGCTTGATTAAATTGAATAAAGAATTTGTTCTTACCAATATTGAATGAATAGGTTTTAGCAATTTCTCCTCCGGGTATTTCCGTTAAATTTTCAAAATGAATATTGAAATTACTATCAATAATATTTTTTAGATCTTTTTTACTTATTTTAGGCTTCTCATATTTCATGTATTATTCTTTCTTACTATTATTCATGCTAAAATGCACATAATGAATGTATTCCCGAACAAGTTCGTGGATATCTAACTTTACATTTCCCTAAATTGAGCGGTTCGCTTGTTTTCACTCACAAATCATCATAAATCACCTCTGCTTTCCAGTCAATCTTCCAAGCACAGTCTTTCAGACTCCTCTTAACCCCAACATCATCATACTGCAGAATACTTTCCTCCTATAATCCTCTGGAGTGAATTGCTTGCCAGTGTCAATAACTCACCTCTACCAGCAAGCTCCAATGGAGGGGCTCCAGGGCTATATGGATTCTTAATTGGATTCATTATATAGGGATTCCATGTTCTCAGGTGAATGACTTTTGCACAACTGCGAAATTCTCATCCTCTTTCTATCCTCTGCTTGAGAAGAGTAGCCCTCCTGGTTATTTGGTTCAAATACACTAACTACTACTAACTTCATTAGAATTAAACTCTTGATTCGAAAAGTCAACGCTAACCTGTTGGTGTAATATGTCTAATTTGGGTAGAGCTTCTCATAAAACACTATGATGAAAGCATATCCCGGTGCCATAGTAAACACTTTAGATTTGGAGCGAAAAGTTCTAGGATTCCATATGGCACCCAGTAGTGGACACTTATCGAACAATTTGTAGAAGGAGTTCTACAGCTCTGTAGAAGTTGTTCTACCTGGCACCCCGTAGTGGATACTCTTAGAACTGTAAGAACCGGGTTATCACAAGACGGTAATAAGGATGATTGATTGAATAGCAGCCAACTGAAACAATATGAATAGATTCAATCTTGCTCGGTGTAAAGTCAGTGTATCGCTAGCCCAAGCCCAAACCCAATGTAAGCATCTGGATCGAGCTCCCAGCCAATATCTTCTGCATTGTCCACCATCAGCCCAACACCAAAGCTGGGTTCCAGGTCGATTTGAACTCCGGTGTCTTTCAGATTGCACTTCCAACCGAGTTTCATACCAGTGTTAATGGATTCAATCATGTCACCGCTATCCGCCCATTTTAAAGCAGCTCCAGTAATTCCAGATATAAAAAAGCCAGAATATCCTTTAGCTTTATATCTTCTAAATTCTGCATCCACTCCGAAGCCCCACATTTGTGAATCAAAGAACGAATCTGAATAGAGGAACGAACCACCTGAAAAAAGTATGGAATATTGCGGGTGTTCTTCCAGCTCAATTTCATAACCATAGGACAGTGTCACGTTCTCAATTGCTGAAAAATCAATATTCCTCATCCTGTTAGGCACCATGGAATCCGCTACAGCAAACCCATTAGAAAACAACACTATAACCAGTAAAACCATTTTATTCCTCTTCCATTATGTACTTGTTGTATTACGGGGAAAGGAATTTGTTCCGATTCTACTGGGAAATCAATTGTTTATGAGCAACCAGTAGTGGACACTTTGGAACTTTAGGTGAAAGTTCGATAATTTCTTCTGGCACCCCGTAGTGGATGCTTTCGGAACTGATTTCAGGAAATCCACAACAAGGAAGTCTGGACTTCTCTGATACCCAGGTCTTATCTTTCAAATAACAGAGAGGAATGAACATGGATATCAGTTTTCAGTTAGAAAAGATGACGATTCTGGAAAAGCTCCAGACGATAGAAGAAATCTGGAAAAATCTAGCAGAATCTTCTAACAGTATACCATCTCCTTCCTGGCATAATGATGTACTTCTTGCCAGAGCGGGAAGAGTTGAAGAAGGCTCATCACAATTTTCTGACTGGTCTGAGGCAAAAGACCGAATCCGCAACAAAACCAGATGATTATCCAAGTTCTTGATGATGCTGAGCAGGATCTGATAGATGGATTTAATTTCTACGATTCTCAGGAACTTGGTCTGGGTGACTACTTCATTGATTCTCTTTTCTCTGATATAGACTCTCTACACCTTTATGCTGGCATTCATCCCATAAGATTCAATTACCACCGCATGCTTTCCCAACGATTCCCATTCGCAATCTACTACGAAATAGAAGGGAATACTGTTAAGATATGGGCTGTACTGGATTGCCGACGGGATCCTGTTTCTACCGAGAAAAGGCTGAGGAATCTGGAGCTGAAGTAATAGCTAATTCTTCCGCTAATCCAAAAACTGGCACCCCATATTGGATACGTTTCGAACACCACTGGAATAAGATGCAGCATTTCTACTGGAAGAAATCACAGTACATGTGAGGATACATTTTCTTCCAATCACAGATATGTAGAATCAAGTAATACCTTGTCGAGATCTCAAGAAACTTGACGCCTTATCACATTAATGTTATATAACCTCTGCGTGATAAAACCCTGTGTGTTTTTATGTATTTCTGCAAAGATGATGGAAAGTGAGGTATTATGCAATGTGAGATTGAGTATGCCGATGAGTTTGGTGATTGGTGGGAAGAGCTATGCGAAGATGAACAGGATTCAGTTACTACTTATCTGAATCTGCTTGAAGCTAGAGGAGTTAAACTTGGTTTCCCATACTCTTCGGGTGTCGAAAGCTCAAGACACAGCCATATGAGAGAATTAAGAGTACAGCACAGGGGAAACCCATATAGAGTTCTATATGCATTTGACCCAAAAAGAACTGCTATTCTTCTAATAGGGGGATGCAAAACTGGAAACAATAAAACAATAGATGGTACGATGAGTTCGTTCCCATTGCTGATAGAATTTATGATGAGCATGTCGAAAATTTGAAAAAGAATATTGAAATGAAACCTCCAACCGCCCCAAGGGGCGGGGAATTAGACCCTCCTCAGATTAAAAAAATAGCAAAGTACGGAATTGGAAAAAGAAGTAGCTAAGTATGGAATCAGGAAGAGAAGTAGGAATAGGAAAAGGAGATGAAATAATGTCGAAGCCTTTCAGGAATCTTGTTGACAGCATTTCTCCAGAGCGCAAGAGAAAGATAGACTCAAGGACTAATGAGCTTCTACGGGAAATGGAAATTGGTGAGCTCAGAAGGGCTCTGGACATTACACAAGAGGAGCTTGCAGTAGCTTTGGAAATGAAGCAGTCTGCCATTTCCAGAATTGAACATCAGTCAGACATGTTTATTAGCACTCTAGGGAGTATCCTTTCTGCTATGGGCGCAACACTGAAGATTGTTGCTAGTTTCCCCGAAGGTGATATACAAATCAATCAATTCGAGGATGTCAGAAATGGTAAGGTTTCTCCAATAGTAAAATAACCGGCCATGTACCCAGGCATATTGTGAATTCTATTCGAGCAGTGCGAGACTAACTTACATGCAGTTTCCGCAGTGGACACCTTCGAATCTCACGGTAAGAACTTACAGTTGGCACCCCGAACAGGATTCGAACCTTGAATCGCCGGAGCTTTGATAAGCTGAAATAGCTCTGGTCTACGAATACATTTCGTCAGTCAGCCTTTCCCGTGAAGAGGCTTTTCTGTTATTTTCGCATGTTCGTATGGTGGGGTGGTGAGACAGAAGGGTTGAGTGGTATGAGGATCGCAGATATTTATGAAAAAGATGAGCCTGTTCTTTCTCTTGAGGTATTTCCTCCAAAGCCGGGGTACAGCCTTAAAACAGTATTCCGTACTCTTGATCATCTCTGTGATCTGAATCCCTCATTTGTCAGTGTTACTTATGCTTCCCAGGGCGAATCAACAAACAGAACTGTTGAGATTGCCTCACGCGTGAGAGATGAATACGAATGTGAATCTCTGGCACACATGACCTGTATTGGTCATACCAGGCAGGAAGTGGCCTCTGTTCTGGACAGTCTTGAGGCTCGCGGCGTCGAGAATATTCTTGCCCTCCGGGGAGATATGCCCTCAGATTCTTCCGGAATAGTCAGAGACTACCATTTCGCCAGCGAGCTTATTGCAGAGATCGCTGATCGCGGCAGCTTCTGTGTAGGCGCAGCTGCTTACCCGGAAGGGCATATCGAGTCAAAAAGAATAAGCCACGACCTGGACAATCTCAAGCGTAAAGTGGATGCCGGTGCCGAGTTTCTTATTACACAGTTGTTTTTCGATAACAGGATTTTTTATGACTTCATGGAACGGGCACGATACAGGAACATTGATGTTCCCATTGTCCCGGGGATAATGCCCATACTGAACTACAAACAGATTAAAAGAATCCTGATGATGTGCGAGGTATCCATTCCCGCAAAGCTCCTGAATATGTTCGACAAGTACTCCAATGACCCAGGAGACCTTGCAAAGGCCGGAGTAGACTATGCGACAGAACAGGTATCGGAACTTGTTGAAGAAGGCGCGCAGGGGATTCATCTCTACACCATGAATCGAGTTCCTCAAATTCGGGAAATTATTTTCCGCGCTGATCTTCGGGAACAGATGTGAAACGACTGTTTTTACCGGTAAGCCTTTCCCCGCCCACTCTGAAGCAGGTACTCTGGCGATCGGGGTGCCCGCCCCATGAGGCTGGAGCAGAAATAGAGGGTAGCGCCAGAAAAGCTCTTTCAGTACTTGAAGAGCTTTCTTCAGGGGCCGTACATGGCGCTGTGCTCTTTAGTTCAGGGAAACACCCCTGTTTTCTTCAGGGAATATGGCCGGATAAACTGGTTTCAGTTTCCATCACATCCCTTGGTCACAGAGTTGATCAATTGCTTGAAGGCCCTGCGGAACTGGATCGTTTCATGCTTGATTCCGCCGCTTCAGTAGCAGTTGAATCTTTAATGAAAACTCTTCAGGGGGCAATTGCTGACGAATTGAATATGATTCCCACAAAGAGGATAGCTCCCGGATACGGAGATTTTCCTCTAAGTGCACAGAAAAACATTGTTGAGTTGTTCCCCGACTCCGGGGTAACCTGTAATGAAAGCTTTATGCTGACACCCGTAAAAAGTATGACTGGAGTAACCGGATGGATTCCGCAAAACAACTGAGAAACCTGCTTGCTGAAAGAATAGTATTCCTTGACGGCGCCATGGGAACAATGCTTATGAACCGGGGAATGCCGGCGGGAGTCTCCACAGAAATCTGGGCATCAGAACATACTGAAGATCTTTCCGCTGTTCACCGGTCATACATTGAAGCAGGAAGCGACATCATACTTGCGTGTACATTCGGAGGCAGCCGGATCAAGCTTGGCTCCGGAACGGGTCCGGCTAACCGTGCTCTCGCAGAGACTGCTCTCGCAGCCGCAGGCGGAAAAGCCATTGCCGCCGCGAGTATCGGTCCGTCCGGAGAACTGATTCGACCGGTTGGAGATGCAATCTGGATGGACATCTACAACAGTTTTCTTGTTCAGACAAAAGCACTTGCTGAAACCGGAATCAATGTATTCTTCCTTGAAACATTTACAGACCCCCGTGAGCTGAAAGCAGCAATCCTGGCCACCCGTGATGCAAGTCCGGATGGATTCATCAGTGCTCACCTCACCTTCTCCGACAACGTAAGAAGCGGGGCGGGAACTTCTCCTACAGCGCTTGCCCTGCTTTGCAATCAGCTTGCCGTTGACGCTGTGGGCGCCAACTGCTCCACAGGCCCTGAAGGTCTGTTGCCTGTTATCAGCGAAATGGCAAGATTTTCAAACAGATTTATCACGGTCGAGCCCAACGCCGGTCTGCCGGACAGCTCAGGCAACTACGCAATGGCACCGGATCAGTTTGCTGCGGCCACAGAAGAAATGGCCTGGGCCGGAGCATCAATCATAGGCGGATGCTGCGGCACCACTCCTGAACACATCACCGCGCTGAGGCGGGCAGTTGGTATCAGATCCACTGAGATGGTAAAGAAAGAGGCTCTTGCAGCATTTACCTCTGTAGACTCTGTGGTTCCCATTGGAGGCGCTATGCTGATGGTGGGTGAATCAGTAAACCCGACCGGCAGGAAAGAGCTGAAGAAAGCCATAAGACAAGGAGATCATTCCCATGTTATTTCAATGGCAAGGGCACAGGAAAAGGCAGATCTTCTTGATATCAATATGGGTCTGGAAAGACTTATACCGGACGGCCTTATAGATCAGGTGTTTGCCGGCCTCTGCACAGGGGCTCCTCTGTCTGTTGATCTCTCGTCACCGGAAAACATCGAGGCCGCCTTTACTCAGATCGGCGGCATTGGTCTGCTGAATTCTCTCATGGCCACAAAAGAACACATAAAGGAACGGGTAGATATCCTTCTGCGGCATGGTGGATATGCCGTTCTGCTGCCGATTGATGAAAATGGACTGGCAGAGGCTCCTGAAGAAAGACTGGCAGTTGTAAAAAAGGGAATTACCATACTGGAGGGACACGGTTTCCCTCGCGGTAGAGTTCTCGCTGATCCTATTGTAAAAGCTCTTGCTACAGGATCTGACCCTCTGGATACTATTGAAACCCTCAGACTGTTCAAGAAAGAAGGAATTCTGACAATTGCAGGAGTTTCAAATGTCTCACACGGACTACCGCACAGAGCGGGCATAAATGCAGCTTTTCTCGCCGCCCTGTCCATGAAAGGGCTGGATGCCGGAATCGTCAATGTTCTTGATCCTGCAACAGCGGAAATAACAA
>JAIOSV010000027.1 GCA_021107435.1 Candidatus Sabulitectum sp.
ATGGTATCCCCGCCGGGATTCGAACCCAGGCTTCCGGCTCCGGAGGCCGGCGCTCTATCCAACTGAGCTACGGGGACACCGCTTGGATGTGAGACCGAAGATAGTCAATTATTCTTCTGTATCCAAGTCAGAAGGGTATTTTTTCCACTTGTGGCAGTTTCTCTTTTTCAAGGGTAAGAACAGCCATCGAACGGCTTCCTTTTGAGTTAGATACTGCTCCCGGGCAGAGGAACCAGATACTGTGCTCCTTTTTCCAGTGAAATATGTGCGTGTGCCCGTGAATGATGATATCGGGATTGATCGATTGGAATTTCTTCCTGAGCCTTTTTCTGACATTGTGGTATGGCCCGGAACCATGTGCCACTGAAACGGTGAAGTCCTGTAGTTCCATGTTCAGCGTATCTGGAAATCTGTTTGAAACCTCAAGCCCGTCCATGTTGCCGCTGACTGCTTTTACAGGCGCAAGCCTCAACAGGTCGTCTATTACAGAAGTATCCTCAATATCACCTGCATGAATAATAAGATCGACATCAGCACAGGCCTCATAAACTTGTCCCGGCAAGGTTTGGAGCCTTGCCGGGATATGAGTATCGGAAAGAACAGCTATTTTCAAAGCTTAGCGGATCTTCTTCTTGTGTCTGTTGGCGCGACGTCTTTTTTTCCTTTTGTGTGTTGCTATTTTTTTCCGCTTGCGCTTTCTTCCGTTTGGCATCTACTTCTCCGCCTTTGCAACCTGGTTCTTCACTGTCTTTGAAAATTTGAAGAAAGGTACATGTCTGCGGGGAACTGCAACGGGCTCTTTTGTATGGGGGTTCCGGGCCATTCTGGGGTTTCTTTCAACAACCTTGAATGTACCGAATCCTCTGATTTCAATGTGCTCGTGATCGTAGAGAGCGCCTCTGACTTCCTCAAAGAACTGGTTGACAACAGAGGCAACTTCCTTCTTGGTCAAACCCGTCTCATCTGAAATGTTGGCAACGATATCTGCCTTGGTCATTTCTTCCTCCTGTTTCTTGTGCGTTACTACTTGCAACACTTACATCTATAGCCATTTTTATGCCTATGTTCCTGTCTCTTGGAGCAGGTAAGATAGACAATAGTGCCACGGGGTGCAACCCCTTGCTGCACTACTTAAAAGCGAACCGCCACCTGTTAAGGGCGACGGTTCATCTGGTGGAGCTGGCGGGGGTCGAACCCGCGACCCCTTGACTGCCAGTCAAGTGCTCATACCAACTGAGCTACAGCCCCATCGCAAAGCGAGCGTATAATAATAAGTGCTCCGCCCGCGTCAAGTGTTCAGCTGTCCATCTGCCAGAAAACGCCTCCCATGGGTTTTCTCACCAGACCGGAAGACATAGGTGCCACAACAAGTTCAATTGTCATGGAAACCCTGCCGCTGAACAAATGTCCGCCCACTGCCCTGAAGTTGTGATCCGCGAATGATACATGAAGGTGAACGAACGGAGCATCTTCCTTCATAGACACACTGCCCTGGAGTGAAAGAATCTCGCAGGATTCGCTCTCGGTCATTCTGATGTATTCCCTGCCGTTGTATCTGCCGATTTCCATGTTCTCAAGCATGCCTATACCGCAGAGGATTCCCGCGGAGTGAACATCGTTTTCCACACACCAGTTTTTAAGAGTTCCCATGAAATCTTCACCTTTATCAAGCCTGAGAACAACCAGACCATTCTCTCTTTTCAGTTCCTTCAATTCTTTGCCTTTCTGTCAGCGGACCACAACCATGCGGGTTTTAAGAACATGACCGGCTGTTGTAGCCATTCTTGCAAAGTAAATACCAGCGGGGTTTTCGCTTGACTGCCAGGTAAATATACCCTGGATTCCCTGTAGAGTATGTCTTGCTACAGTCCGTCCGGCAAGATCAATAATTGCGATCTCTCCTGTGGTAGATTCAGGAATCGACCAGCTGATAGCAGCGTTTCCCCGCACAGGGTTGGTTGAGTTCAGTGAGAGAGTTGGAATGGTCGTCTGGCTCTCCCCCTCCGCTCCCAAATTGCCTACTTCATGCATTCCTGTAAGAAGAACATGATCCCTTGCCCAGACTGTTACTCTTGCTTCATTCGGAGCTCCCGGCATGTTTTCCGGCCAATTAAGGGTTACATTGCCTGATTCATCCGTGATACCGACTGCATAGGTTGCAGGATCATCCCACTCTCCCTGCAGAAGACAGACTCTTGCATTCTCAAGCGGCAGTTCGCCTGAAGACACTGTTACTGCAAGGGTCATCTGGCCCTCAACGAGACAAATATCTCCGATTTCCATCTCCTGCGGAACTGCCGTGTACATGGGCAGTTCAGGGTCACCAAACAGGGTATTACTCTTGGCAATCCAGTCGTAGTGTGTATCAGAGGGTATCAGAGCTGTAAAATCGTCTTTTGCCATCATGTAGGCAACTCCCAGAAGATACATGTCTCCTGTAAAGAAGTTGGCGAAAAACTCCTGATCAACCAGTTCACTCCACTGATCACCTGGCTCGGCAGGCTCTCCCCAGCCGTATCGGGTGTTCATTATGCAGAAACCGCCTCCTCCTGGAGATCTGATCCAGGCCTCAGCCAGACAGGTTCCCGTATCGAAAGAACCTGAATTGCAGGCAATTGTGTTCCAGATGGTAGGACGGTCGTTCAGTGATATGTTTGTCAGTCCCATGAATTCAGATGTTCCAAGAAAACCTGAACCTATTGATACACCGGATTCGCTGCCGTGCCCGGCATGGTTCACAAGCTGCATTCCGGTGTTAAGCATGGCCATTGTAGCAGTGTAACTCTGGGTGCCTGTATCCTGGTAAAGCTTTGTGATGGTCCAGGATGAAGGAGTATAGAGAGTATCAACCTTCTCCTTGCCTGCTGATCCGGGACAGTAGGGGCTGCTCCATAGAACTTCCGTGGTAAAACCCATGGAATTGTACCAGTCTTCAGAATCCGGGGAATCCTCCCAGGCAAGCACTTTGTTAACGAATATTTCTGCTTCACTTAGGGTTTCAACAGACGCACGGCCCAGCACATAGTCCGGATGGTAATCCATGTTGTCTACACCGTAAAGCTCTCCCCAGATGCCGTTTCCGTTCAGATCCCAGGCATCGACTCCCGGAGCGGTATCATTCATGTCCTGGAAGTAAAGATCAGACGACGGATACGCTGTGTATCCTTCAGCAGTTGCGTAGCAGTTTCTGTGAGGAATTCCCGGTGTGTCCCCTGCAAGAAGAATGTAAGTGGGAGGGGAATCCTGATAAATATCCTGAAGAAAAAATCGGAGCTTCTGTGCGTCATCAACTCCTGAGTAGGTGTTAGCAATGTAGGACATTTCAACTATTCGGGCAGGAATACCTTTTTGAGTCTTCCACTCGGCCAGAGGCTCAAAGGCTTCTGCCAGAGCGTCATCAGCGATTATCAGATACTCGCCCCATGGAAGCTCGGTTGCAGGAAGAGATACTGCTGCCGGTACGTCCATGGGATTGATTACAGATGAACAAACTATCTGAGAAGTTACATTCGTCCCATTGATACTCCTCTTGGGTATCCCTGTGTTGTTGTAATTCACAAGATGATAGTATATCTGAATATCCGCGCTTTCCGTCCAGATCAGATTTCTTGTATCAGGGTCCCATGATACAGGATTAAGTACAATATCAGCGACTGGATACCCCATCAGGGTACCCTGACTCTCAAGTCTGATTGATGTTTCCATTCTTTCTGAAAACGCATCAGCGTCAGCAGGTGTCAATCTGAAATCTTCAGGTCTTGAAATGGGTACACCCGACTGTGCTGCCATAGGCCTGTAATCGAATGACAGAGGAACAGCAGTTGTGCCTGTAATCCTCACGTCATCAACAACAGCGCCCTGCGGCAAAGCGACTGTAAGTGGCACAAGAGGAAACAGTGGAGTACCGGGTCTGCCTGCAGAGGGAGCGCCAATCATGGCAATTCTATCTCCAAATGGGGTTTTGAGTATCCGGGGAGTCTCTTCTGCTGACCAGTTAAGATTGAGAACACCACCTATAAGCGCCGTCACGAGAAACAGGGAATTCATATTCAGACCTCCATAAATACTACCAGAGAATTTCTTCCCGTAGTATGTTCTAACAGCACTTTAATAATGATAGTCAAAGGAACCGCGAGGAATATTCCCAGAAGCCCCCAGAGATAGCCCCAGATAATCACACACAGAAGTATTGTGACCTTCCCGATTGGAAGCACATCTCCAAAGTAGTTGGGCTCTATTACATTGGAAACCACGTTGTTTATTACAAGAACAGTCAGAGCAGCTATGAAACCTGATTGAATTCCCTGAACCGACATTGCATAGAGAGCAATCATCACTCCTGCGATAAAAGAGCCAAAGAATGGCACAAAATTGAATACCATTGCTGTCATTCCCCAAATGAAAGACTCTTCAAATTGAAAACCCATGATTAGAAGGGCAATGCAGATCAAAACACCTGTCAATGAACTGGTGACCAGTTTTGCAAGAAGGTATTTCCTGGGTATTCTCTCAACCTGACTCACCATGACCTGATACCTTTTGTGGATCTCAGAATCCATCTTCTTCATTTTTTTCGAAAATACTCTTCTTCCATTCACCATGAATACAGTAAGCATAATGATGATCACAGCGTTGAAGATTCCGCTGGAAAGGGATCCTACAAGTCCTGCTGCAGTGGGAACCACAGATTTAATGGAAATTGACGGTTCATCCATGGACATGAGAGCCGTGGTTTCCGAGGAATCAGCCGGCAGAGTGATCTGCTCAACACCTTCCATACCCATACGACTGTACATCTTCGGGATCCAGTCAGACTCGGCAGTCTCTACGAAATCAACTACAGGGTTAACCACATTGCTTATCATGTCATCCTTCCTGCCCAGAAGCATGCTCATTGTACCGTAGATGAGAAAGAAGAACACTGATATTATGAAAAGAGCCATGACCAGAACCAAAGCTGTTCCAATAACATCAGCCAGCTCGGATTGACTTCTGTCACTTCTTCTGCGGTATTTCTTGAAAATTCTTCTCAAAAGCTTATCAATCCATGCGGTTGTTGATTTTACAGCAGGAGATATTAGAAGAGCAAAGAATATTGAGATCGCTATCTTCACAAAAATGCTGGCTCCAAGTTTCATGATTCCAGCAATGATAAGAATAGCCACAATACCAATTGATACCTTAAAAAGATCTGCTCTTTTCTCAGTCATACTTCCACTCCATACATTTCAGGTCTTCTGTCTTCAAGACATGCTATGCGGGATCTTACCCGATTGACTTCATCCATCTGAACATCAAAATCTCTTACAAACTCATCCACATCTGTCCAGGAGAGCATTTCCCCGGCAGGTGAAGCGATTCCGCCACCGCCCCTGAACCTGACCCCCAGATGATCGCCACCAAGATTGCATCCCACAAAGAAAACCTGAGCCTCTCCCGCTCTGGCTCTAAGGAAACTGCGGAAGAGTTCCAGCCTGGGCTCCGGCCACTGCGCCGGAAGAAATATGATCCTGGCACCGTTCAGTGTATGTTTCCGGAACAGCTCTGGAAACCTGAGGTCGTAGCATATGGAAGCTCCGGCTGTTACCCCGTTCAGGTTGAATACACCCGAGGGTTTACCGCCAGTAAACACAGAATCCTCACCCATGTTTTTAAAAAGATGAACCTTCTCGGTTGTGTGAATGAGTTCTCCAGAGTTGTCCCAGACAGGCAGCAGATTGACTATCCCCCGGTTTGTTTTTACAGGGAAAGTTCCTCCAACAACCCAGACACCCAGTTCGGAAGCAGCTTCTGCCAGTGGAAGGCTGTTAATATCCTCCTGTGTTATCGCATGCCCGGGTATTTCGTCCAGAACAAAACCAATCTGGAAGAGCTCAGGTAGAACAATCACATCCGGCTTTGGTGTAAGGCCCATTGAGTGAATAGCTCGCTCCATACAGGTGTTCCAGTCTCCCAGTATCGGCAGTTCGGCAATTCTGATGATCATAACCGCTCTCCATTCAGTGAACACCGAATATAGATATTGTTTCCCCTTCCCGCATTGAGGTCATCCCTTTGTATAATTCATCGTTGGATAATTACATTAATCTATCATATCAGTTAGAAAGGCGGAAGAATGACAGATATCAGCAGAAGATGCGCAGACATGCAGGCTTCCCCCATCAGAAAACTTGTTCCACTCGCAAACGCGGCAAAGGCACGCGGAACTTCAGTTTATCATTTGAATATAGGTCAACCGGACATCCCGACTCCACCTGGTTACTGGAACGCACTTAAAGACAGTCTTCCGAATGTGCTTGCCTACGGTCCCAGTCAGGGCCTTCCCGTTCTCCGGGAAGCCATATCCAGCTACTATTCCCGTTCAGGAATTACCATTGATACCGATGAGATCATCATCACCACAGGCGGTTCAGAAGCTGTCTACTTCGCTTTCATGACCACTTGCGACCATGGTGACGAAGTCATCTGCTTTGAGCCCTTCTACACCAACTACAATGGTTTCGCCACTATGGCAGGCGTGAAACTTGTTCCTGTCACAAGCAGGTGCGAAAACGGATTCCACCTTCCTGAAGCTCTTGAAATCGAGTCCAGGATTACAGACAGGACCAGAGCCATCCTCATCTGCAGCCCTAATAATCCCACTGGAACGGTTCTCTCTCCAGAGGAGCTTCAAACTCTTTCCAGTATTGTGCAAAAACACAATCTCTACCTGCTCTCCGATGAAGTCTACCGGGATTTTGTCTTTGACGGAGGAACTCACCTTTCCACACTGCAACTGCCTGAGATAGAAGACAGGGTAATCGTGATGGATTCTATCAGCAAGAGATTCAGCTCCTGCGGTGCCAGACTGGGTAACATGATAAGCAGAAACAAGAACATTATGGATGCGGCGCTCAAGCTTGGTCAGGCAAGACTCTGCCCCCCTACTCTGGCCCAGTACGGAGCAGCCCGGATATATCACAATCTCGACGCAAACTATTATTCCGATGTTATGACCACATACCAGAACAGAAGAGATGTACTTATAGAGGAACTTTCAGGCGTGGATGGTGTTTTCTTCCTTAAGCCAGAAGGCGCATTCTATGCTACCATACAACTTCCTGTAAAGGATGCAGACAGATTTGCTTCCTGGATGCTGACTGATTTCCAGCTTGAAGGGGAAACAACCATGGTTGCCCCGGCAGCAGGCTTCTATGCAACACCGGGACTGGGTCTTGATCAGATCAGAATCGCCTTTGTACTGTCCGAAGAAAAGATGCGCAAAGCCCTTGAAATCCTCAAAGAGGGGCTGAAAGTTTACAGGGATTAACTGGAGGAATCAATTTGAAGATACTCAAACTTTCGGATGCGCCTGTTTTCCCCGGTGCGGAAAATTTGAAGGCAAGATCTTTTACCGACTCTGATTCCTTGGGAATGGTGCACTTCACCCTTTCCCCGAGGGAATTCATTCCTCAGCACAACATGCCCTTCAAGGTGTGTTTCATTCTTCTCAAAGGCGAAGGAACTCTTACGGTAAACCATCGCTCACATCAGCTCACAGGAAACAATGTCGCGGCATGTCTCACAGAGACCAGACGAAGCTGGAGGAACACATCTACGGACGACGATCTTACGGTTCTTGCACTGAAATTTAAAAAAGACAGAGAAACGAACGGAGATATTCTGGAAATCAAAAAAATGTCACAGCAGGAACCAGCCCAAAACCCCCACGGTGTTGATGTAAGAAGGGTTTACGAAAGTGAACATGCCCTCTCCAGCATCATAACACTAAAACCGGGAGAAAAACTCATCCGCCACATTACACCGGTTGATGTATTCTTTTATGTGCTTGAGGGTACAGGTGTTGTTGAAATTGGAGACGAAAAAGAAACAGTAACTGCTGACACTGTGATTGAGAGCCCGAAAGATATACCCCACTGCTGGTACAACGAAGGTGATGCCATTCTTCGTGTTCTTGTGGTTAAGGTGCCCCGGCCAACCACCGGCACACAATTGTTATAGATTACATCGCGCAAGGCGGAGCCTGCATGGCTCCGCCCATTTTTTTACTCCGAAACAATCTTCTTTCTGTGCCTGCCGTCCAGCATTACATACAGCACCGGAAGCACCACGAGAGTCAGTGGTGTTGCCGCCAGCATACCGCCGATAACGGTTCTGGCCATGGGAGCCCAGAGTTCAGCGCTGCTGCTGCCTCCAAGTGACAGGGGGATCAAGGCAAGTATTGTTGTACCGGCAGTCATTAGAATAGGCTTCAGTCTAACTCTACCCGCCTGAATTATAGCCTCTCTAGCGCCCATTCCGCTTTTCCTTCTCAAGCTGTTGGCAAAGTCAACCAGAACAATTCCGTTGTTAACCACAATGCCGATAAGCATGAGAATTCCCACAAGAGAGGTCAAACCCATAGAGGTTCCGGTCAAAAGCAGAGTCCATATCACCCCTATGAGCGCCAGAGGTATCTCAAAAATAAGAATAAAAGGCTCCAGCAGAGATTCGAACTGTGCGGCCATCACCATGTATACAAGTACAATAGCAACAAGAATAGCCAGTCCCATACTGCTGAAGGATTCCTTCTGATCCTCGATGTCTCCTGTAATCTCCCATCTGGTATTGCCGGTATCTGTTGTATCCATCATGGCTTCCACATCAGCGGCTACATCACCCAGGGGTCTTCCGTCCAGCTTGCAGAAAACACTGACAACACGGCTTCTGTCCAGGCGGCCAATCTTGTCGGGAGAGAATGAGGTTCTGAAAGTTCCCCAGAAATCAAGAGGAGCACCATTCACCGGTAAAGCAGCTACGGCTTCCCGGGAAGAACGATATCTCTCGGAGTACCTGAGATTCACATCAATATCCGTACCCGCGTCGTTCAGTGTTGTTGCGTTCAGGCCAAGCATTCCAATGGTAATCTCCGAGGCCAGTTGTGCCCTTGAAAAGCCTCTGAGAGACAAAACACCATCATCGGGAATGTAATCAATCCGGGTAAACCAGTTTTCCAGAGATGATACCTCATCGATTGTGCCTGGAATGAGTTCAAGATTGTCCCTCACTTGATCTCCGAGCGCCTTTAATGAATCCAGATCATAGCCGAACAGGTTGATCTGTATTGGGTACTCATTACCTATGGGAACACCGGTCTTGATGGAGTACCTTATTCCGGGCATTTCTGAAAGCACATTCCTCACTGCCAGATTATACTCCGGAACACTTGTGTTTCTCTCCTCCTCCGGCTTCAGATAAAATGTCATGGTTATCCTGCTTGTGGCGTCCGACCCGAACATCGCTCCGATTCCTTCAGATCTTCCCACGTCCACCACAAGATGTTCAAGATCGCCTGGAGCAAACACTGCACTCAGGGAATCCTCCATGGAACGGGCCAGACTGTCAGTGTAGGACAGATTTGTTCCATCGGGAAGACTGATTATTACCTCGATGATGCCTTCCTCCAGTTCAGGAAGGAATGAAGAGGGTATGAAGCGGAACATGAACATTGACAGAAAAAACAGAACAACTACCGGAATAAGAGTTTTCAGTCTGTGAGCAGTGCAGTAAACAAGAAACCGCTCATATAGAACATCCAGCTTACCGAGCAATTGTTCTATTCTTGCGGAGATTGATTTGCTTCCCTGCTTTTTCGTCAGGTTTTTCGATCTTGAAGCAAGCAGGGGAATCAGTGTCAAAGCAATAAACAGAGATATTATAAGAGCGGATGATATGGTAATACTCAAGTCCCTGAATATCTGGCCGGTCATTCCCTTCACGAAGAGCATCGGTATGAACACCGCCACTGTAGTCAGTGTGGACGCGGCAACTGCCATGCTTACTTCTGACGCTCCCCGGCAGGCCCCTTCAACCGATGAATTTCCTCTCAGTATTTTTCTGTGGATGTTTTCAAGGACAACCACGGAGTTATCCACAATCATACCTATGGAAATACTCAGGCCCGCGAGACTCATGATGTTCATATCCACGCCAAACAGATACATAGCCGCGAATGTTGTTATAAACGAAAGAGGCATTGATATGCTGACGATTCCCGCGTTAACCACTGATCCCAGGAAAAACATAAGCACAGCCGCCGCAAGAAGAATTGCTTGAACTCCTGTCATCAGAAGACTCTTTGTAGAGTCCATTACAAAATCCTTCTGTGTGTAAACCAGCTCAATACCAAGGGTACCCGAAAAATCCTCAGAGGTCTCAACAATCTGTTCCTCAAGAAGTCTGCATGTGTTCACAGTGTTGGCATCTCCGCTTTTTCTCAGAATGAGAAGTACGGAGTTCCCGCCATCAAGCCTGCTTGTACTGCTCTCGTCTCTGCTGCCGTCATTGATATCCGCCACATCCCTGAGTCTGACAGGAATCCCGCCGTGAGAACCGATAACGACTTCACCAAGCTGTTCAAGGGATGAGAATCCTGATTTCACACTGATGTAAATCTCTGTATCCTCTGAATCAATGTCACCTCCGGGCCGATTTCCCTGAACGGCGTTAAGTGCTCCGTAAACCTGCGTGAGGGGGATGCTTCTCTCCGACAGAAGAACAGGATTGACAGACACATTAATCTGGCGCACCTCTCCCCCGGAGATGTTGCAGGAAGCAACACCGGGAACTCTTATCAGCATAGGTTCTATTTTTTCTTCTACAAACTGCCTGAGCTCACCGCTGTTCAGTATGTCACTGCTGACTCCAAGTATCGCAAGAGGTTTACTGCTGGAAGACAACGCCATGATAACAGGATCAAGAGCCTGATCGGGAAGATCATCTTTGATCTGATCAATAGCCTCACGCACATCCCTTTCCACCTCATCAACATCAGCCGATGTGGAAACAAACACTGAGACTCCACTGGTGGAATTACCGGAGGAGGATTCAATTGAGTTTACGCCCTCTACACCTGATACGGCATCCTCAATGGTTTTGGTTATCAGATCCTCAACCTCTGCCGGAGAAGCTCCCGGGAGAACAGTCACGATCATGATCTCTCCCATATCAACCTTGGGAAGGTAGTTCAGCCCCAGCTGAGTGAGGGCGAACAAACCGGCACCTCCCATAAAAATGAAGATCATCAGGAAAGTTGTTCCTCTTTTAACAGCAAGTTCAGGAAGATTCATTGCTCCACCACCCGAACCGGTATTCCCTCGGAGACAAGTGTGTTCCCAAGAGAGATAACCGAGTCGCCGGGCAGAAGCCCTTGTGTGATCTCATATCTGTTCCCGTTCCTTATTCCGCTTGTAACTCTCCGCATTGAAGCTTTCCCCTCATGTACCACCGCAACCTCCCATATGGATTCGGTTACAGGTGTCATTGTGCTGCCCGGAAGAACAACGGCGTTCTCTTTTGTAACCAGTGATACCGTGGCAATGCCGGATAAGCCGGGTATCAGGGTTCCAGTGGTATCCGTGAACTGGACTGTCATTGCGACCAGCCCGGAAACCGCGTCTGCTGTCTCCGAGACGGACACAACAGAACCCTGAAATATCCAACCGGGAAAATGATCTGTTGAGAACACCGCAGGCAGTCCTGGTCTAAGCTTCATAATATGTCCGGGGGCAACCAGCAGTTCCGCTCTGATCACCTCTGTGCCGAAGATGCTCATGAGTGGTCCCTCTGAGCGATTTCCCTGTGTCACCATCACCCTGCCCACAATGCCGTTAAACGGAGCAAGCACAAAGCCGTTTATTGCTGAAGTGGCAGAAGCGTTGTAACTGGCGGCGGCTTGCCGGTATGTTGCTTCCGATGCCCTTGCTTCGGTCTCTATCCTCTGGAATTCATCTGCACTCATAGCTCCTGTCTCCGCTAGTTTCACAGCTCTCTGGAGATTACAGCCGGCATACTCCGAGGATGCTCTTGCCGCCGTGAGCATCGCTGCCGCATCGCAGATCATCGCTCTCTGCAAATCATCTGTACGCAATACGAGAAGCCTTTCACCTGCGAGAACGCTGTCACCTTGTGAAACCAGCACCTCTTCAACCACGCCCGACACTGACACTGAGAGAACAGCCTCTGAACCAGCTTCAAGTCTGCACGGAACATTCACTGTCTCGGATATCACAGAAGGCTCTACTGCAATAACAGTTACAGGAATCACTTCCTCTTCGGCTGTGTTGCCATCTCCGCATCCGACAGACAAAAGAACGATGGAAATTAAAGCTTTTATCAGGTTCTTCATAACTTCTCAGACTCTCCTTCCCTTGATTCAAAAAAGGTCTTGATCACTGAAGATATTACCCTCTCTACCTTCTCCCGTGTCTCAGGTTTGGAGTAGTCGATATTCATCATTGGGTTATTGTTTCTTCCTCTTAGTATCAGATGTTGGAGTCCGCATATCAATACAGTTACAAGGGTAACTATCTCCTCATCGGGAATAATACCCATTTCAGCCAGAGCCCTCATCCCGCTCTGCTCCATGCTTTTTCCAAAAGCAATAGTAAGCGGATTCTGTTCTGTAAGCTTCCAGCAGACCAGTTCCTGAGCGAGAGGGCTTTTCTGCAGCGCGCGAGAATGATCAAGGACAATGCGTGTCGCAATCTCGTGGTGCGGGGTATCATCCGGAAGATTATCGAAGATATCCTCCATTCTTGGACAGAGTTTCTTCTCATTCGCGAACGCTTCCAGAAGCCCCCCCATGGATCCGAAATACCTGTAAATAAGAACTTTGTCCACGCCGGCTTCCCTGGCAGCCGCATTCATCCCTACTCCCGTAAAACCCTCGCGGGTAATAAGTGTTTCCAGCCCGGACAATATCCTCTGTCGTGTTTTTTCCGAATCTCTCTTCATGGTTATACCCTCTCTGAATACTATGTCACCACCTGGTGTCACCAGTCGGTGATATACATCAATTTATACGCTCTGTCAAATCCGTATTGCTTCACGGAGCTTTCTGAGCAATGATAAGGGGGCCAGAACAAACGGTCCCTGCAAATGCCTTTACTCTTCACTGTTAACTGAAAGTCGGTTCCCTGATGGATAAAGAACTCGGATTACTGCTGAAAAATGCTTTCCGAGCCCGAAAGACTGGAAATGTTTCCCCTGAACTAAGCAAAACCGAGCTGAAACCCGGTGAAAGAAGAGATGTCGCAGTGCTGTTCCTGGATCTGGCGGGATTCACGACCTTCTCCGAAACACTTGATCACGAGACTGTTCACGACATTACAAAAAGCCTTATGGATGAACTGGTCTTTGCAGCAGAGCAGTACTCCGGCTATGTGGACAAGATCGAGGGTGACAGAATCATGGTGCTTTTCGGTGCTATCCGTTCAGGCGAAAACGACAGTAGAAGTGCTATTCTCTGCGGATTCAATATGCTTAAAGTAGTTGATATAGCAAGTTCCGTGATGTTCGATACCGGCATGTACCTTTCTGCCAGAATAGGAATCAACAGCGGTCCGGTTACAGTAGCCCCTGATGCGATTGGCCATCTGACAGCCATTGGTAATACGGTTAACATTGCCTCCCGAATGGAAGAAATGGCAGAAGAAAATTCAATTCTTGTAACGGACAGGGCTTATTCCATCTGCTCCGACACCATACTCTGGGAGAGTTCCAGAGAAATCAAAGTTAAAGGAATCGCTGTTCCCCTGCTCAGCTGGAAGCCAGTGGGCATTAACTACCGCGGAAATAGAATCACCTGCCACGAATCAATTAAAACCGTCTTTCTTGGAAGAGAGGAAGAATACTCGTTTCTTATGGAAACCAGAAATATGCAGCTTGACCGTTCTTCCGGAAGCAATCGGATGGGAGGCGCACGACACCTGATAGTTGAACTCACCGGTGAAGCAGGAACCGGGAAGACCAGACTTATTACAGAGTTCCTAAAAAACGAGTATCTGACCACTGATTCCATTATTCTTCGCGGCAACTCCATTTCTGATGCACAACCAGCTCACTGGCTCTGGTCAGCTGTTCTGCGGAATCTGCTTAATTTCCAGATTGAAAACAGTATTTCCTTCGATGAATTTACTGAAGCCATCTCCAGACACATTCCGGTGGACAAGCTCTTAACTGCTCTGCCGTTTCTTGGAAGTCTTGTCTCCGCTGTTTCCAGCGATACAAGGCTTCATGAATTGGATAACAAAGCCATTGCCACTGAGACAAATATGGCAATTAGGGACCTTCTTGAAGCTCTTTCAGAATCCTCTCCGGTTCTTATTGTTCTTGAGGATCTTCAATGGATGGATCCAACAGACTTAAAAGTGCTTGATTTCATAGTAAGAAACTGCAATTCTGTTATTCCAATTATTTTTTTGCTTGTTCGAAGATCAGACCATAAAAATCTTCTTCCTGAAGACATTTGTGATAACAGCGCGTACTCTATCTGTAAACTTATTGAAATTACCGAGCTGAAAGAAGATGAAGTATTCCTTTTCGCAGAAAAATTCATGCAGAAACTTAACGGGAATGAATCAAAACCCATTTCAACAGGGGCAATTGACTTTATTCAGAGACACTCCAGTGGAAACCCGTTCTTCCTTCAGGAACTTCTTCTTCACCTTGTGGAATCCGGTGGTCTCTCACTAATTAACGAAGTCTGGTCTCTTACTGACAGCTCAGTAGAGTTTTCCACCCCCGGAAGCCTTACGGGTCTGCTTCAGTCCAGGCTGGACCGCCTGCCGGATCCACTGAGAAAAACTCTGCTTAACTGTTCTGTACTGGGAATGGAATTCAGGCTTGACATATATGAGCGAGTTGAGGAAAAACTTGGAATTCCTCTTAGCGGAGAAGATGTGTTCAATGGCCTCATAGAGCGACAATTTCTTGAAAGAACAACAGCCGATCAGAATACCGGCTACGTTTTTCACCATTCATTTATTCAAAATACCGCATACAAAAGCATTCTCGCTCACAATCTCAAACTGCTCCATAAGGCAGCGGCAGAATCAATTGAAGAACTTTTTGGCGCTGATGATGAAAGAGTCTCCCTCAAACTTGCAGATCACTGGGACAGGGCAGGAAAAGAATCTTCTGCAATAAGGTGGGGCGTTATTGCCCATAAGCACGCCTCAAAAAATTACCAGTACGACACTGTTCTAAAATGGGGGAAAAAGCTTGAAAAGTGGCTTTCGCCCAACGAGAATGATCCGGAAGCTCTGCAAATTCTGCTTCAAGTTCTTAAAAGAAATGGTACCACTCTTCAGTTCCTTCACCGGTGGGAAGAGTTGCAGACTCTCCTCAACAGAGTACTTGAGACTGCACTGAACCACCATCTTCCGGAATGGGTGGCCAGAACAGAAACAGCAATGGGTTCATATTACATAGCTGTAAGAGACCTGGACAGTGCCCTTGAGCATTTGCGTAAATCACTCATATTATGTAAAGAAAACAACTTCACTGAAATTGAAAGTGAGACTCTGTGCAGCCTTGGTGTTATTGCATGCATAAATCGCGAGTTTTCCAGGGCAGGAGAATTCTTTAAGCAGTCAAGGGATTTATATTCCGCTCTGAAAAACCAGAGGGGCAAGGCTACAGCCCTTGGCAATCTTGGTATCCTTCACAGAAACATGGGTGAAACAGATAAGGCAATACCCATTACGGAGGAAATACTGGAAATATTCAAGGGAATTGGAGATGTAAGAAGCGAAGCAGTAACCCTTGGAAACCTTGGCAGTATGTATCAGGATCAGGATTGTACTGACAAGGCAGAGGATTTCTACAGAAGAGCAATAGAGATTTTTCACAGACTGGGAGACAGAATGCCCGAAGGGGTTTTTCTGTGCAATCTTGGAAATGCCTTAAGAAAGAGAAAACTTTCTGATCAGGCAATGGAGTCCTACATCAGAGCTCAGGAGATCATTGAAGAAATCGAGGACAGAAGGACTTTGGGCTGGATCATGACCAACATGAGCCTGCTTTACATAAACGAAGGTAATCTTGGCGAATCTGAAAAGCTTTACGATAATGCTGTTCATATCTTTACAGAGGTCAAAGATGAAGAGAATAAAGCAGGGGCTCTTGCTGGTGCCGGTTATGTGCAATACCTTTCAGGAAAACATGAAGCGGCACGGAAAACCTTAAAGGAAACGTGTGAAATCATCTCAAGACTGAAATTGCCAGTTATGGAATTCAAGGAAACATTCATCAAACTGCGCCAGGGACTTCTTCAAACACAATCCTCTGAAGAGGCTCTTCCCTGGCCGGAACACTGGGATACTTTAAAGCAGTAAATCAGGTTTCGTGCCAGAAGATGTAAACAGTGGTTCCGCTCTCTTTCCGTTCCATGCCCACAGTCATGAACCTGCCCCACTGTAAGGGAACAACCCCACCGACAAGCTCCTTCTCCTGTGAATCCCACCAGTCTGGTATATCCTCAGGGCTGTAGATTGAAACAGAACCACTCAGTGAATCCAGGGATACAAATGTCGTGTCAAATATGAATGCAGGATCGGTTTCTTCTGTGTGAAAACAGAACCACACAGCATCATCAATCCCTGACCCAAGTATTTTCAGGCCGTTGGGATCATACTGAAGCTGATCGTTCAGGTGCATAATTGTCTGGCAATAAGCAATTTGTTCATCTGTCAGATTATTCGTTTCGATATCATCTCCGAAATCAAGACATCCTGCTGCTGCTATAAGAATTACAATGGCAACCCCGCCTGAAGTTATTCTCATTATTCTCTCCCCTGCTCTATGTCGTTCAACTCATTCAAGAAGATAACACACAGTTGCTCCACGGACATGGAATTCTCTACCTGTGATCATGTACAGTCCAGAGACTCTGCCCATCGGTGGCCAGAATCAGGAAGGAAGACAACTCAGACTGGTTTACACAGCTCTCTTCATCTCCAGTGTTTGTAGTGTTTCCCCGGAATACCGCTCTCCATTCAAGACGAAAAAGCAGCTCACCGTTTGCCGCAATGAATGGATCACAGAAACTGAATTCGATGCTGTTACCTTCAAAAAGGCTGGTAAACTCTTCTACAAACAGGTAACCCGATTCAACTTTCCGGAAAACGGCAAGAACTGCTCCATTTCCTTCACTGGAGAAGACCGAAATGAAAAGAGAGTCCTCACCCGCAGTAAATCCATGGAGGGATTTCTCCTCCCATTCCGGCAGAGAAAAGATTGCAGGTGATATCTCAGCAACAACCTCGCCCTTTTCGCAGACAAACAGCCATTCACCATCCTCACGGATCTCTTCTTCGTAGCCTCCTGCAAAAACGCAGAAAAACAAAATAATGCCGACAGCCATATCCTCCCCCATTAATGTCCGCTTGCAGGATAACATAGCAGATATCTCAGTTTAATCTGTAACTGAAGGTTGACTTGCATTTGAATAGAATTTAGTTAACTGTGATGAAGGAGAACACAACCATACTTTTTTCCGGGAGATCAATATGGAAAATCCTCTGCTTTTCATTCTGTTTGGAGCAATATCCTTCGGTGCCGGCTGGGCACTGAGCACCCTGAAAACCCAGGGGAAAAGAACAGAAACAGCACGACTTGAAATGGAAGCAGCGTCTGCAAGAGACAGACTGAATGATCGTATGGAAATTGAGAAAAAGCTTGAGAGTGAACTGGAATCCCTCCGGGGAGTTGAAAGAAGAAAATCTGAAGAGCTAACAACATCCGAAGTAAAACTGGATGAAAGCGGCAAGTTGCTTCAGGATCTGAAAAACAGACTGACCGCGCTTCAGTTAAGACTTGACGAGAAAGATATGGCTTTCCTTGAACTCAAGGGAAAACACACAAGAATTGAAACCTCTCTTGAAGAAAAGCAGGAGCATTTCCGTCAGCAGATGAAGCTTCTTTCCGAAAACCGTGAGGATCTGAGAAATGAATTCAAAAGGCTTGCCGGGGAAATATTTGACAAGAGTGGAAAACAGTTCAAGGAACTCAACAAAGAAACCATACTCAACCTGCTGAACCCTATGGAAAAGGAAATGAAAGGATTCCGTGAAAGAATTGACTCCATTCACGATCAGGATAACGAGCAGCGAACCGCTTTAAAAACCGAGCTCCTCAACCTCCAGAAACTCAACAGGGATATTACCGATAAGACAACCAGGCTCACCACGGCTTTGCAGGGTCAGAAGAAAATGCAGGGAAACTGGGGCGAAATGATCCTTGAGAATGTGCTTGACACTTCGGGACTGAGACTGGGTGATGACTACGCCAGAGAAGTTTCTTACAAAACAGATGACGGTTCCCAGAGACCCGATGTGATTATCTATCTCCCAGGCGAGAGACACCTCATCATTGATGCCAAAACATCCCTGGCTGCGTACACCGATTTTGTTAACGCGGATGATCCCGCAAAAGCGACAATTGCTCTTTCAAACCATGCCAGAGCTGTCGGAGACAGAATAAAGGAGCTTGCCGCAAAAGACTATTTCAAGATTCGGCAACTGAATTCCCCGGAAGTAGTCATAATGTTCATCCCAATTGAATCAGCGTACGTTGAGGCTTTAAAGTACGATCCAACTCTATTTCAGAAAGCTATTGAGAACAATGTTCTGGTTGCCACTCCCACTACGCTGCTCACCAGTTTAAATATTGTCAGACAGCTCTGGAGGTTTGAGGATCAGACAAAACACTCGAAAGAACTTGCTGTCAGAGCTGAGAAATTTCACAACAAGCTCAGAACTTTTCTGCTCAGCATGCAGGAGATCGGCAATCAGATTGACAAGGCTCAAACAACCTATAACAAAGCTCTGGGACAGTTGGTGGACGGTAAAGCCAACCTGATAAAACAGGCTGCGGAATTCAGTGATCTGGGAGTATCGGTTACCAGAGAGCTTTCCCCTGCTCTTGTGGATCGAGCCAATCTGGA
>JAIOSV010000108.1 GCA_021107435.1 Candidatus Sabulitectum sp.
TTGATGGTGTCTACGTGGCTGATTCATCCAATGTGCAGTTCAGAAGCGAAATCAACCAGAACAACGGCGTGGCTCTCAGAACTGTGGGATGGCCTTCAAATCTCAGTGGCGGTACACCAATCGGAAACGGAAGAACCTGGCTCGACGATCTGGAAGTATGGGATGGCCTGCCGGAAACCGGCATATCAACCGAACATGATAATCCACCCGCAGATACAAATCCAACTGTCCGCAGAATCGGAAATACTGTAATTTTCAGCAATCTGCATCAAGGTGATCATGTCAGTGTATTCAACATTACAGGCAGATTGATCCACAACTCCGACTGTATTTCGGAAGGTGTCTACCAGTGGAATGTGAACCTCATCCCGAATGGAGTCTATCTGTTTGTAATCAAATCAGCTGATGGCAGTAACAGAATCTCTGAAAGCATCGCAATAACAAGATAGAAGACTGGTCAATTATACATTGCTGATGGCCTGCTCAGCCTTTTCAACTCTCTTTTCATCAGGCTGCCTGCTGATCAGGATATTCAGAAAAATAGTGATAGCAAGTTTACCGGTAGTTGAGTGACTTCCACCTCTCCTGGCTGACTCAGGCGGTCAGCCCTTCAGTTCTTCCAGCTTCTTATCCAGCTTTCTCAGGATAATATTGATACTATTGTTCCTGGAAATCTTCCGAGCTCTCAAGTAAAGATCAAAGGCTTTTTCGGTATTCCCAGCTTTCTCAAAGATCTCAGCGGCTGTGATGAAAGACTCCATTGCATTGTAAGTCCCACCTATTTCTTCTGAAAGTTGAATGGATTTCCCAATGGTTTTGATGCTTTCCTCTACCATTCCCAGAGAGCTTTCTATGGATGCCTTTGTGCGGCACGAGGCCTGTATTCCCCATCTGTTGTTTATACCCTCGAACAGATGAACAGCCTGCACAGCAAAATCCAGAGCCTGCTTGAGTTCTCCTTGAATTTCAAGCGCTGCCGCTATTGAGATTCGGGCTAAAGCTATGTAAAGATCGCCTTTCAATGAGTCAGTGCATTCAAGAGCAAGGTTGGCATATTCAAGAGCAGAGTCTCCCTTTTTGTGATTTGCCATGATATTCGAGAGTGTTATCCAGTTTGAGAAAAGACCGCGGATGTTTCCAGTTTTTTTGTTTATCTCAACCGCCTGCATCATGAAATACCGGGCTTTTTCAGACTCCAGTCTGTGATTGAACAGATCCCCCAGCCCCCCAAGTACAGTGACCTCAAGTTCCCTGTCACCTGAAGCCCTTGCAAGCTCAAGTGCTCTGTTCATTCTGTTCTCAGCCCTGCTGAGATTGCCTGTTCGCATGTACACCATTCCCAGTGAATGTGCTGCCTTGCCAATGACTTCCTGCTTTCCCCCGGTAAGAACAGTTTCAAGAAGAGCCGCTGCTTCATCATACATGGTCAGTTCAGTTGAGAACGCGGCCTGACTCGCCTTCATCATCAGAGATTCCTCAGGAATGATATCTTTGAACATAGCTGAAGCATCCATGAAGACCTTCCGACCTTCTTCCAGAAACCCCTGTCTCAAGAGGTAATTTCTCAGTGCTGCGCTACCGGCAGCAAAAGCCTCACTCATTCCCTTTCTTATCGAATTGGTAATGGCAGTACGCACTTCTGACAGGTTTGCAGTTATTTCTTCCATTGCCTCGGAAGAGCCATCGCTCAGAAGATTCTTTTCATTCTTTGCAAGTAGGCCGCAATAGTATTCAGCATGCCTGGCTATGAGAGCTTCTTTTCTATCCGGTTGCTGTTCCAGTTTTCCTGAACTGAAATCACGAAGCAGAGGATGCAGAGAGAATCTCTCTGACGGCTCTGTTTTAAGAAGAGATTTGTTTCGGAGACCAATCAGAGCAATCCTTGATCTGCCGGTAATAAACTCAACTGCTTCAGCATCAAATCCTCCGTGAAACACAGATATCTCTGTAAAAACGGTTCTCTCCTCGCGGGAAAGCTGCATCCAGCTGTAATCAAAAACCCTTCGGAGGCTGCTGTGCCTTCTTTCCTTGCGGGCGATCTGTTTATTGAGAAGCTTACCTTTCCCGGATATCTCAATCAGAATCTCAGAAGGAGTCATTCGACCAAGCCATGATGATGCCAGTTCAATACCAAGTGGAACACCATCCACCTCTCTGCATATCTGTGCCACAGCCCTCAGGTCATCCGGATCAAATCTATCTTCAATTTCGTAACTGGACAGAAACAGTTTTACCGGAGCAGATGAAAAGAGTAAATCGGGTAAGCTCTCATCCGGGATATGCATTCCAGAAAGCTCATATACGAATTCACCGGCAACATTCAATCCGGTTCTGGATGTTACAAGCAGCTTTACACTCTCTGCTTCCAAACCAATCTTCTCTACCAGAAGGGTCGCGCTTATCAAATGCTCAAAATTATCAAGCACCAGCAGAATGTTCTTTCCGGCTAATGCATCAAGCAACTGTTTTGTGATATTGCCACCGGATAGCCTGATGCCAAGTTTGGAAACAACAGCAGGTGCGACCTGACCGGAGTGTTCCAGGCCGGCAAGGGAAACGAAGCAAATTCCATTTCTGAAATGGCGATGCAGTTTTCCTGCAAGTTCCAGCGCAATTGTGGTTTTTCCAACCCCGCCTATACCGGTGATTGTCAGAATGCGACACTCCGGGTCAAGAATCCTTTCAGTAAGCTCTGAAAGCTCTCTTTCTCTGCCGAAGAAGGGCTTCTTCTGTGAAACAGTATTATCCATTATTTTCTCCAGTGAACATACAGGCTGCATTGAAAGAGACTAACCGACGAAAGGCTTATCCGGTAAGACTTGTGGTCACTCTTCTGATTGCATCAATTCCTTCACAACCTCTTCCCAGGGGATAAGATTTTTTTTCTTCTCCTCTTCAGTCATGTTGTCAAGTTCTTCTACTCTGCGATACAGTTCTGCTTTCTGCTCACGAATATGAGTCTGATCGAAGCCGTAAAATGTCATCTCCCAGATACAGTGAGCCAGAATTTCTGATTCCGTGTAGTTTTTCAAGCTCCGGGTATCTATTTCCATATCAAGCCACTTTTCCCATGGTACAAAATCCAAACCGTAAATTGCTTCTGAATCAGCATACTCGACGTGGTCTGGCTTCCCAGTGTATTTGAAATCCGGTAAATCCCTGTTCAGTGTACCATCTCTTCCCCTGATATCCACACAGGATTTATCATCAATTCCTTCAGTTTCTTCTATGAAAAGACGCATATCTGTTTTGCAGGGAATCAGTGACGAGAGGTTCAGGAATACCATCTCAAATCCTTCAAGGTTGTTATCGCAGTCTGGATAAGCACTGACAAGACAATCTCTCACATCACACCAGTCAGCCCTGCCAACAAGCTCTTTGAGATTCATCTCAATCCTTCTGTTTTTTCAGTATCTGCTGCTTATTGCTGTGATTCCCAGGGATTAAGCATAGCTACTCCGCTGATTTCCATATCTTTAGTATTTCGTGTTACCACGATCAGATCATGCGAAATACCCGTTGCGGCAATTAGACCATCAATTGCAGGAAGTGCATTACCTTTCAGCTCTGACTGTGCCTGAATTTTCCCCCATGCCGCAGCTGTGCGTAAGTCAAAATCAATAATTCTATTTCTAAATCGTTCTGTCAGATCATAAGTTACCCAGTTGCTGAGTTCTTCCTTTCTCCTGCCGGAAGACAACTTCTCAATTCCTTTGTGGATCTCTCCTATAGAAAAAACACTGAGAAACAAATGCGATTCCTCTATTCCGGATATCCATCCGGTGACATTGCGGCTGGGATCTTTTTTTATCATTTCCGAGACAACACAGGTGTCCAGCAGGTAGTTCATAACTCAACATCTCTCGGAGTCTCTTTTGTTCTTTCAAAATTCATGTGAATTCCTGCCAGAGGTGAGCTGTGAAAGAAGTTCAGCAGAGTAGTATCCGGTCCAGTGATTCTGTTGAACTCTTCTATGGAAAGTACTACTACAACCTCCCTGCCGTACTTTGTTACGAATTGAGGCTCGCAGAGTTGCGCCTGCTCAACAAGACTGCTGAATTTGTTCTTGGCATCCTGAAGCTGCCAATGGTTTTTACCCATAAAGACCTGCTTTCTTGTTTCATTCTCCTGGCCTGTCTAGCCTGTCTAGCTTGTCTAACGATACAGAGAGAGGCTCTCTGCGTCAATGAGGTCTTGCGCGGAGTTTCTCCAGCATATCCCCTGTCATGCTCTCAAGATCCCAGTGCGGCTTCCAGCCCCACTCTTCTCTGGCTGCGGAATCATCAATGGACGCAGGCCAGGTGTCGGCAATCGCCTGGCGGAAATCAGGTTCGTAGGTTACCTCAAAACCAGGGATGTGCTTCTTTATCTCTGCGGCAAGATCGCCCGCTGTAAATGACAGAGCACTTAAATTGTATTCACAGCAATGAATCAGACTTTCCCTGTCAGCTTCAGCAAGGTCAATCGTGGCTTTAATGCAGTCAGGCATATACATCATCGGAAGCATGGTGTCTTCTTTTACAAAACAGGTGTATCTTCCATCTTCAACAGCCCTGTAGAAAATATCAACGGCATAATCTGTAGTGCCTCCTCCCGGAAGGGTTTCTGAACTGATGATGCCGGGATAGCGAAGACCGCGAATATCAGCGCCAAGGTTTTTTACATAGTAGTCTCCAAGAAGTTCTCCGCAAACCTTGGTTACACCATACATTGTCTTTGGTTTGAGAATCGTTTCCTGGGGTGTATCAAACCTTGGGGTTTCCGGACCGAATGCGGCAATAGAGCTGGGAATAATAACTGTTCCAAGATCAAACTCAACAGCGGCATCCATGATGTTTATGGAACCGTTCATGTTCACTTCCCAGCACAGAGCCGGGTGCTTTTCTCCTGTGGCGCTGAGTATAGCCGCCATGTGATAAATGGTGTTTATCCCGTACTTCTTAATCATATTGAAAACTGCTGCCCTGTCTGTTACATCCAGAACATCACAGGAACCGGATTCCGCAAGTCGGCCTTCCAGTTCACGAATATCTGTAGCAATTACATTCTCTGAGCCGTATCTTTTTCTTAACTCTCCGGTCAGTTCACTGCCGATCTGACCCATTGCCCCGGTAACAAGCACTGTTTTTTGTGTCATGCAAATTCTCCACTGAAGGGTTTATTGTATTTTGTCACGGCAATTCTAAGGATTCATCCGGCGAATTTCAAGTATTCTTGTTCCAACCTCAATATTGTCAAGACCTTCGGTATTATTCACTGCCGCAAAGACTGTGTAGCGGCAATCCAGTCGTCTCTGATTGTCAAGCATTATGAAAAACTGACTTCCTCCTGTATCCATCCCGGAGTCAGCCATGCCCACAACACCCCGGTGGTAAGCCACTGTGTTGTTCTCTGCCGCAATGGTGTATCCAGGACCGCCATAACCATTACCTTCAGGACAACCGGCTTGAGCCACAAAACCCGGAATCACTCTGTGAAAGTAGATTCCGTCGTAAAAACCAGTTTCAGCAAGATACCAGAAACTGCGGCAGGTTACCGGTGCATTCTCCTTGAAAAGGCTCATTGAGAATTCGCCTGCATCTGTAGTTAAAACTACCTGATCGGGTACATCTTCCAGTGCGGGCGCATCGCCTGGAATACTGCCTTCGCCCGGCATCGCGAAATTTCTGCCGGTTGCGTCCGCGGTTATTGCCCCCACCATCACATAGTCATCTGTAAGGAGATAATCCAGCCTGTCAGACGGTATTCTCCATCCCAGCTCAAGAAGTGCTATGAGAGCTGAAGCTCTAATGGCGGGTACCGAACTTCTAAACAGAGAATCCCTAAGGATCGGCAGCTGCCCCACACCTGCCAGAGACATATGTCCGAGAGGACCGGGAGTGGAGGCCATATTCAGCAGGAGGTCAGTTCTTCCAGTAGCCAGAGCAGCATTCATCCTCACACAGGGAGATGAATCATCAAGCATTTCAAAGGCAGCATTTGGGTTCTTCTGTATCACAGCATTTCTAACAGCCCAGCAGGGATCATTTATGAATTCCATAGCCTCATCGGGAGAAATGGCGTTTACATAGTACAGCCGCTGGAGGTCGGTAAGCTCTGCCCTGTTTGCTGAAGGAGGACTACTGCCGCTTTCAGAGGAATACCTGAGGATTGAGGTAAGGTTATCTTCATCCGCCCTTTCTGCCGGCACAACCAGTCCCGTTCTGCCCGAGAATTCCCGCCAGAGATTTCTTGTCTCGGTATCAAGCGAATTCCAGTTTTCGGTAATGTATTCTGCCAGTTGATTCACTGGCTCCTGTGGAAGTTGAAAAGCCATTCGATGAAATTGCCTGAGAATTGCGTATTCGACCAGATCAGAGCTCTCTGGAAGAACAAAAGAATCTCCGTATTCAATTAGAACCGATTCCCGTTCAGTTGGAAACGGATTCCCTTCCAGCATGGCATCAAGTGCCTCCTGTGGCGTAGGAACAGCCGAAAGCAGAACAAACAAAACAATGCAGATCATACTATCCTCCCGGTTAAATGCGATTCACTGAAAAGTAAACTATAATTCATGTTCGGCGAAATCGCCGGTGATTAATTCGGGCTGACTAGAAAGGTTAATATGTCGAATACGATTATTGAACAGGCGCGCACAGGGAAAGCTGGCGAAGCTGTCCGCCTTGCCCTTAAAGGAGAACACTTTTCCCTTGAGGATGCGCTTCAGAAAATAGCAGCGGGACATGCAGTTGTTCCGTCAAACAACACAAGAGAAATTCCTGATCCCTGCATAATAGGTGGTGGAAGCAGAATTAAAGTAAATGCCAATATAGGCAGCTCCATGGATCATGAATCAATGGATGAAGAGCTTGAGAAGCTGAAAATGGCTGTATCCTCCGGAGCAGATACTGTTATGGATCTTTCAACAGGTACAGGCTGGAAGGGTATTCTGGACGGGATTACGGCTGCCAGTCCTGTCCCCCTTGGAACTGTTCCTGTATACCAGGTTTTCGGAGTTGCAATGGACAAAGGCCGTGATGTGGCCGATGTATCCGCTGAAGAGATTTTCTCCGCTGTTGAAGACCACTGCAAAGCAGGAGTGGACTACCTGACCCTTCACTGCGGTGTCACCAGACGTTCTGTGGCCCTGCTCCGTGCTCAGGGGCGCAGGATGGGAATAGTATCCCGTGGCGGATCTCTTCTCGCTGAATGGATGGAAAAGCGCAGTGAGGAAAACCCCCTTTACACCGGATTTGACAGGTTATCGGAAATCCTCCGCGAATACGATGTAACCTACTCTCTCGGGGACGGCCTTCGTCCCGGCTGTCTGGCTGACGCAGGAGACAGAGGACAGATTGAAGAATTGATCTCCCTGGGTGAGCTTCAGAAGAAAGCTCTGGCTGCCGGAGTTCAGACAATGATAGAAGGCCCCGGACATGTACCCATGAATCAGATCGCCGAGAACATTAGAATTCAGAAAAGCCTCTGCGGTGGAGCGCCTTTCTATGTACTGGGTCCCATTGTAACGGATATTGCACCCGGTTACGATCACATCACAAGTGCAATTGGTGGAGCCATCGCAGCATGGAACGGAGCTGATTTTCTCTGCTATGTAACCCCGGCGGAACACCTGAGGCTTCCGGACATTGACGATGTACGAGTGGGTGTTATAACAGCCAGAATTGCAGCACACGCCGCCGATATTGCCAGAGGAATTCCAGGCACCATGGATTCTGACAACGCTATGGCCGAAGCCAGAGCTTCATTTGACTGGAAACAGCAGTTCAAACTGGCTATGGATCCTGTAACTGCCCGAAAATTTCGTGATGAAGCATTGCCTGAAGACGAAGATGTCTGTTCTATGTGTGGACATCTCTGCGCTTTGAAAACCAGCAAAAGAGCCATGGGAGAAGAGGAAGAGATTTAACCCTTCCTCACCATCGCATCAGTGTAGTAAAGTGATGACGGAACCACCGGGAACTCAACCCTGGTTCTGTACACCACGAACTCATCAGGATCCCATCGAAGACACTGGAATACCTCTGCAAGCATCTCAGAGTATCTGGGAATGAGCGGTGTGTAAGCACAACTGGTGCCTGTACCTATCATCATAGGCTTTATATTCATAGGAACGTAATCCCTGTCTGATCGGTAGGAAAGCGCGCCACCGTGAGTGTAGTAGTCGAAAAGCATCTTTGCTTCAGGATTACCCGCCATAGTCTCTGCCATTGTCTCATGAAAGAAAAGATCCAGCACAAGATTCTGGACAGGAGTATATATCTTCACTGAAACTTCGTGATGCTCTTCTCCTTCATCAGGTTTAATGGGAAATATTCCTCTTGAAACAGTTCCGGTAACGGTATCAATCAGGTTGGTATTTCCCACCGGACCGTCTTCCAACTCATAAACCGGACCACAGCTATGAGAGGTAACAGCTTTCAGTGAAGGCAGTGGATCGCTGCAATACCTTTCCAGAAATGGGACTTTTTCCATAAGGTTGCAGGTTGCTCCAGGATCAATAGAGTCAGTAAAAAACTGTTCCTCGTGTTCGTTGCCGGTAAAAAAACATGGAGTATCTATGACCCATTTTACTCCGGGACGATTCCTTCTAATGTCGAACAAACCTTTGACTTCCGCAACATCAAGCATTCCTTCAGCGGCAGACGATCCGAAGATCCATGCATCAAGCTGTGTCTCCGCTTGAAGACCCAGAAGATGGCTCTGTGCATAATATGCCTGCTTCCTGAGTGTATTGTAAGCCTGATCTTTACCGTCACGGGAACTTGCCATAAGCATCATGTCCATGGATTGTCTGTCTCCGGAATGTACGTCAATAATCTCGTAGAATTCCTCAACCGCATTCAGGGCATCATCCAGTAAGTTCTTGTCTACACCCCTGGCCTTGCAACTTCTTACAAAACGTCCAAAAGAGTGCTTGCCCGGTACGAACTGAGCAGCAAAATACAAATCGTCTTCATGAATTATCTTGTATATTCTCCATCCAAGCTTTTTATCCAGTCCCAGCACCTGATATACATCATGAGGACTGTCAATCCTCTCAGGCAGTTTGCTGATTACAATACCAATAGCTTTGCGCAATCCTAGAATTGTTCTTGTAACATCTTCCTGAAATCGGGTAATAATGTTTGTCATGATCCTCCCACCTTATGTTTTCGAAGGTAGAATATTGCTTGTCTGAGATTTGCAGACAAGCAGCATGCTAAAATATTCCGGCAAAAAGATCATCTCCCGTGGTTGTAAGAACTTGAAGTTCTCTTTGGCCTCCGGAAAGGAATATTTTCCTGTCCGCAAGTATCTCCTGAATTCTTCTGTCACCGGAAATCAGTCTTCTTTTCAACTCTGAAGTCGTTAGAACTGTAATGTGGAGTTCCCGTGCTGCTTCCTTTGAGAAACCTGCTGTACAAGCTCTAACAGCATCCATTGTGGTATCACCTATGACAACAAGATTCACCCTTGAATGTTCATCGGCTGTTCCCCGTGCATAGTCCCCAAAAATGAATGCCATTCCCAGAGAATCACTGCAACTTCTCAAATCAGCATCGAGAAGATCAATAAGACCTGTTGTCTTTGAGAATATCGATCTGAGTTCCTTGTAGATAAGATTATCAGTGTTAGCCGTATAGTGTACCTGATTGCCAATTTTCTTCCTCAGAATTATTCCTGCTTTCGAAAGCCTGGCAACCTCCCTTTGCACTGCACCGCGTCCGCAGTTGAGGAGTCTGATAAGCTCAAGGAGGTAAAATGATCTCTCAGGATTCAGCACGAAAGTGGAAAGAACCTTCCTTCTCACCTTGCCGAAAAGGCTCTCTCCAAGCATCTCGTTCGGGTTGTTACTCATATTGGGTATATCAATACTCCGACAGGGTATGTCAAGATGTCGTAACGAATCTATTCCAGAAACTCGTATCTGATACCAAACAGAAAATGCCTCTGGGGTGACCATGCCGCAGGATTGCCGTATGGACCTGAAGGATCATAGTCGGGCATACCGTCGCCGTTCAGATCCTCCTCATACCACATAACATCATATATCTGCTCCATATTCCTTCTATTGAAAAGATTGTACACATCAGTGTAGAGTGAAATCGCACCGAACCCGGTCCAGAATTTCTTCTCTATCCTTATATCTGTTTTCATTTTCCACGGATATCTCTCTGAGTTATTATCAGATGAATAAGCTCCATGCTCCTGATTGTTGTACGGGATGCCACTTCCGTAGGACCACCTCAAATTAGCAGAGAGCCCTTCAAGACAATTCAGCCCGAGAATATTATCTTCCTGCTGTACAGCAAAAGAGAAGATTGCATTCATTGTATGGGGCTGATCCCAATTGAGAGGACAGAGCTGTGTTCTAGTCGCACTGACAGAAGAGCTGTAGCCCATTGCTCTGGAGTACGTGTAATTAACACTACCACTCCAGTACCTCTCAAAATGCTGATCCAGCGATAATTCAAGTCCGGTTGCTGTGCCATTGTCACTCGAGTTCCCAAATTGAAAATAATCCCCGGTTCCCTCGTGATTGAATGTTGTTATCAATCCGTCCATTATTTTGTAGAAATATACACAGTCCACCAAAATGTTTTCAGCTAAAATGTGCTTCAGACCAATTTCATATCCTGTCGTAATCTCAGGCTCCAGACCGGAATTCCCCTGAAAAGCTCCGGCTTCCGGAAAAGGAGATTCCCAGTAGATCAGACTCAAAGCGGGAGACTGAAAATAATGGCCATAGCTTACTCTGAGCATATCCCGCTCAGTGATAGGGTGAGAAACCCCAATTCTTGGATTGAGCTTCCAGATAGCCTTCTCCCCGTCGATCCCGGTATTCAGACCATCCATCCTCAGTCCGGCAAGGCATGTGAGACCCCCCAGATGCTGAATCCGATCCTGCAGGTAAATTCCATATATACTGGGATTCCCACTCCATTCTGAAAACCAGGCTGCCTGTCCCGGCTGAGCGTATACATCCCATCCATCGGTATGCAGGAATTGCCCGTCATATCCTGCCCGGATCTGATGGTGAATTCCAGGTATCCAGGTAAGAGAGAACTTCATCTGGTTCATTACGGTGTTGGAATGGTGTCTGATCCACGGATGATGCCCCGCTCTGTGAAAAGTATCTCTGTCGAGGTAGTAATCAGGTGCCTCGTACTCACACCATTCCTCCGGAGTCCATGTTTCTCCAAATCTCTCTCCGAGAGAATCCCTCAGCATTCGATCCTCTTCGGTTGTATACCTTGAGAACTGAAGTTCCGAGTAACAAGAAGAGGAAAGAGTTTGCATTGCAGAGAAATTGATACCTCTCATTATCATATCTCTGGTGGGAAGAGCTTCTTCCTGCGGACGGGCATAAAACAGTGTATCACCGTCGTCTACGAAATTCTCTGGAATCCTGGACCACTGCCAGTCCCTCCAGCCCCTCTCGCCGTCCGAGTAATAGAAGCCCAGCTGGAATCGGGAATCCGGCACAGGTTTCCAGGTTAGTTTTGACACAAAATTTGTAACATCCCTGTAACTGTTGTCCCAGTTCTGTCTGCTGTCGTACCTGTCATATCCGCTTATTTTCCTTGAAGTGGAAAGCAGTAAACCTGAAATCCCCGGCAAACAAACAGGCAGACCCACCGTAAGCTCACCAGTCAGGGCATCGCCGCGAAAGGACTGATTTTCCCATATCCGGTATCCTGCAAGACTTTCGCCACCACCTGCATATTCAGTGTATGCACCACCAGCCAGATCGGCAGCAAGGAAATAACCATCACAACCGTCACGGGTGGTGATTGATACAATACCGGACTGGGCTCCTCCGTATTCCGCACTGAAACCTCCTGAAATCACCCTGATTTCTGAAATAGATGACATTGGAAGATCGAAGGAGTACATGTTATCAGAGGGATCATTCATGGGAATGTCGTCTACGAGATAAAGAACTTCACCGCTTCTGCCGCCCCTTATGTGGAGATTGCCTCCGGCAACAACAGAGCCTGTCTGAAGTACGGTAAAGTCTTTAACACTTTCAACAGGAAGACTCTCCAAGTCGTCCGTATTTATAAGATGCAAGGTTTCAATCTCATTATATTCTATCAGGCTGCGCTGATCGCTGACTGTAATAACTGTACTGCCGTGAACTTCCTCATGAAGCACAAAATCAATCCTTGTGGTCATACCGCCAATTACTTCAACTCCCTGAATTGTTTGAGAGGACTTTCCCATCATCCTGGCAGTAAGAGTGATAACACCGGGATCCAGATTGTAAAGCAGATACTCTCCGTTGACATCGGTCATAGCGCCGAAATCAGTACCTGTCACAAGAACCGTAGCGCCCACAACCGGCTCATCATGAACATCAAGAACCAGACCATTCACCATTCCTGTGTCAAGTGCGAACCCGCACATACAAACAGCCAGTAAAACGATAATGTACTTCAAGAAATATTCCTCCCCGGCTAGACGTTATTCTACTATATATTACATACAAGATTAAAGAAAGACAGGAGAGATTTTGAAAAAGAGCATTTTCCCTTTTGTTCTGCTGCTTCTGCTGCTTTCAGGGTGTGAACTGCGCAGTACTCTGGAACCAACAGTGCCCGACTATGAAAACCCTGACTACCCTGATGCGATTAGAGGTGCTGTTCTGATTAACTACTGCTATGCCGAAGACTTTGCAGTAAGCGGAAACGGCTACTGGGTATTCGCCGCGAACAGAGTAAGAAGATACATCGACAAAACCTATGTCTCCGACGGACCAACTTCACCCGGCAGAATTTTTTACCCGGCGTCCTTTCCATATACTGACAGGCCTAACCGACTGGTAGCCTCCTACTTCGGAGACAGGCTGTACTGCAACTTCGCAGACAGAAATTCCATCTACATCATTGATACCGAAACAATGGAGGAAACTCTTCTTTGCGAAAGTGAAGACAACATCACAGAACTATACCTTGACGAATTCGATGAATCAGTAATAGCAGTGTATTTCTCAATACCGCAGGTAGACCGTTTTAATGGATTTACTGGTGAACTTGAAGGCTCCTGCTCACTTCCCTGGCCTCCAATACACAGTTCTCTTTCACCGGATAAAAAAACTCTGGCTGTTTTTGGCGTTCCATCTTACCAGACAATATTGATTGATCTGTCAACTATGTCTGTTATCAGCACTGTCGAAGTTGACCACTCAGTAACAACCTTCTCCTACTCCGGTGACGGCAACTACCTTGTGTTCTTCATAGGAGGTTCTTACAAACCCCGCGTGAACAGGTACAGGATTTCCGACGAAACATGGTGGGGATGGCAGGAATGCAACAGATTCTATACACACAGCCACCCTGTTCCCGGTACTGCCTGCGTAGCGGCCTGCCGGCATAATCATGAGTGGCTATCTGTAATCAATGCCGAAAACATGGTATTCGCCCCACCTCTGGAATGTCCTGGAGCATTATGGGGTGTAGAAGCATCCGACAGTGGAGAAAGGGTTTTTGTCATGACCCGCTGGCTGCACAGAATAACGGTATTTCATTTAGACTGAATTTATTTGATTATACCGTTTTCCCGGCCAACGGCCACGAACGCTTCAACTGCCCTGTCAAGTTGTTCCCGAGTGTGTGCTGCGCTGAGCTGTACTCTTATTCTTGATTGCCCCAGAGCAACAACCGGATAAAAGAACCCTATGGCATATACTCCATGTTCAAGCAGATCATTGGCAAATTTCTGCGCCAGGACAGCATCATTTTCATATCCGCCGAACATGATTGCTACTATCGCGGTATTGCCGTTGAGAGTGGTGAAGCCCGCTTCTATAATCTTGCTTCTGAAATATTCTGCGTTCTCGTGTACCCTGTCACGAAGAATGGTACTCTCTGTAAGCATTTCAAGAACCTTTAGAGTTGCTCCAACGACAGTTGGCGCGACTGTATTGGAGAAAAGATATGGTCGGGACATCTGCCTCAACCAGTCAATCAATTCCTTGCGACCGGAGGTACAACCGCCACTGGCACCACCAAGTGCTTTTCCAAAAGTAGTTGTTATAAGATCAACCCTGCCCATAACTCCAAAGTGTTCATGAGTGCCTCTGCCGGTGGCACCAATGTAACCCGTAGCATGGCTGTCATCCACCATAAGTATGGCATCGTATTTATCGCAGAGCTCCACAATTTTATCAAGCGGGGCTATGTCACCGTTCATGCTGAACACACCATCGGTTGTTACCATGCGATACTCACAGGCCTGTACCTCTTCACTAGCCAGAATGGCTTCAAGACCGGGAAGCTCTCTGTTGTCGAATGTACAGGTTCCCGTTCCAACCTGACAGTGGCTGTAGATGTATCTTTTTGCTTTGCAGAGTCTGACACCGGAGATAATTGATGCATGGTTCAACTGGTCAGCGATAATGGCACTGTTTGAGTCAAGGAAAGGCTCAAAAATGCCGGCGTTAGCATCATAGCAGGCAGCATAGAGAATTGTGTCATCAGTACCAAGAAATTCGGAGACCTTTGTTTCCAGTTTCTTGTGAATGTCCTGCGTACCGCAGATGAATCGCACACTTGAAAGCCCAAACCCTCTTGAATCAATTGTGTCTTTTGCTGCCTTACGCACATCCGGGTGGTTTGCAAGACCCAGATAGTTGTTGGCGCAGAAGTTCAGTACATTTTTTCTGGAACCAACTTCAATCTCAGTTCCCTGTGGAGAGGTTATTATTCTCTCCTCCTTAATAAGTCCTTGAACTCTTCGTTTCTCAATCAATTCTGTGATATCTTTGTAGATTTTTCGAGACACTTTATTTCCCTTCGATACAGCGCAGTAAGTACAATCTTCACCTGCATACGAGGTGCAGCCCTGATTATAACAGCCCCTGTAAGGAAAATACAAAAGAACAACAGATTCAGTCGTATCTCCTATTATAAGTATATGTTAGAAAACCGGAGTCAGGAATATTCCTGACTCCGGTGCTGTCCTTGTCAATTGATTTAGAAAGATGACTTCACTGAAGCCCAGCTTACCCTTTCCAGGGAACTTGGAACAGAATACAGATCAAAAAACATATCTGTTGTGTGACCGAATTGATCTTCAGCAGTCCTCCATGTTGAACTCTTCACCCAGACAATTGAATCAAATTCATTATTCTTCACCATCACGAAAGGTGCTGCATATCCACTTGGTATGTGCACACTCAACCAGTATCGCTGCCCGGCCACCAGCGCCGGTGGAGCACTTGGAAAGAAAACAGTCTCATAAATATCGCGGCCAACATAATTATCCCCGGTGTCTGTTCGGGTGCATGGCAGCCACTCCTGCCAGACAGTGGAAGCTGTTGAGGGGCTGATATCGCCATTATCCAGCAGCACTTCCAGAGTAAAGTGATCAGGTAACTGCTGGGTGCCGGAATAACAGGTCCAGATAACTATTTTCCAGAGATTGTTGTTCGCGCTGAGAATGAAGTCATCGGCAACTTCATCCAGTGGATCTCCATAGGCAGAAACTATCTGTGGAAAACTGTATGTCTGACTGAACATGTCTCCATTATCTGTTCCACCCAGAGGTGAAGAAACCATTTCAGAATGCCCTGTTGCCAATGCCAGAGAGGCAAGACCCAGTGTAAGTAAATAAGTTTTCATTTTAAAGTCCTTTCTGTTTGCTGTTTAATCGACACAGCACACAAGAAAGCAACTAGTATGCCAAACCTCTATCATGTTGTTTCATAGTTATATATAACGATTAGTTATTTGTTGACCCCACGCTGCTGCACTGTTTAGTCAGGGAATATTTACACACAAGGGATATTTTCCCTACCGTAGAGCTCTCAGTGCACTTGTGAAAGAGAAAGGATCAGTTGAACTCCGGCCATATCTCCTTGTATATATCGTAGTTATGACTGACTATCTCTACATACTTCTTTGTTTCGTTGTATGTGATCCTGCTGAAAAACTCTTCCGGAGAGGCTGTGCCCCATCCCCATCGCAACGCGTTGTGCGGTCCTCCATTGTAACCGGCGAGAGTGCCGGGAACGTCCCAATCGCAATCTTCACCATAGCTGGTTATGCATGCTGTACCGTAAAGAATTGAAGTAGCGGGATCGTAGAGAATATCGGGGCTGTAGAGATGCTCCCATCCGTTTTCCAGAGCAACATACTCGGATGTACTGGGGATCATCTGGATGAGACCCCTGGCGCCGGCAGTAGAGAAACATGTTGGCTGAAATGCGCTTTCCTGTTTCATGATAGACCAGAGAAGTTTTGGATCCATATTGAATCGATTCGTTGTTACCGTAACATCATCACTCCATGCAGCCGGGTAACGCAGCCTCCAGAGATCAAGTGGACGATTATCACCCTCAAGGCTCCAGATCTGCCATGCTGCTGAAGGTCCTCTTTCCCATACGTCATTTGCCAGATAAAATGGAGCAAGGCCATATACACTGCCCACTTCTGCCTCTGCAAGGCGGAAAAGATCAAGAGCCCATTTACGGCAACCAGCTTCCAGAAGAAGCACTCCGTCAAGAGCATTCTGTGTAGGAGCTGCCTCAGCTCTTCCATTCCTGGCCATCCAGATGCCAAGAGGTTCTTCAATAGAATAAGGTCGCCATTCCGGCAGTCCCAGGTACTCCCTCGCAAATACGGCAGGGAGACTTTCCGGTTTCCCGCTGATAAGCCTCTCCAGAACACCTTGCCCGGAAATATCACCGGATTCCAGCTTCAGAACCCCATACCAGTATCTGGAGGACGGGCGGTAAACACTTTGAGTCCACCTGTTGTTGAAATTTCCGAATGCTTCAATGGCCTCCGTTGTTCTTCCTGTCTTCATAAGCGCAAGACACCTGTAAAACTCTGCATCATCTGCTGTAGTATTCGAGGGGTATCTGCTGACGGTCTCGGTAAAATAAGGGATTGACCGCTCCCATAAACCGTTTTCAGCAAGCAGGCTTCCTCTGTACCAGGGCAAATTGCTTATCCTGTTGTGTCCGGGCCAGGTGCTTGAATAGTACTCCAGCCATCCCATCGCCTCATCAACCCTGCCAAGCGCGGCCAGATCCCGGGCGAGGTAAATACATGCATTGGGAGCATCCATGCCGTCCGGCCAGGCCACAAGGTAAGCAGCAAGCAGTTCAACTGCCTGATCATGTCTGCCCAGCCTGTCTCTGGTTCTTGCGCCCAGGTAAACAACATGGGCTGCCGGATTTGTTGAATTCACTGCCATATCATACACTTCGTTCCAGAGACCGCCGCTGTAAAATGAGTCAGCAACCTGATTTGCCATTGAAGAATCTGCAAGAAGGGTATCTCTCAAAAGATCGTACGATTCAGCATGAAGATCTCCCGCGGGCCAGAAATTGAATGAATCGACAAAGTCGCGGAATCCGTAAACCCCCCGCGCCATTCCTCTGTAGTGGCAGAATCCGGATTGAAGTTTATCGTCATCCTGATCGAAAGCGGTATTCCAGCACCATTCCTGCAATTCGAGGTCACCACTTCCAAGAGCGGCTCTGTATGCGGCCAGCAGGTTGTCCTTTCCGGCACTGCCGGGAAGATCAGAGTTGATCTGTCGCAGGAATTCCATAGCAAAAGACGGATCGGTACTTAGAAGTGATTCCGCAGCCATAAGGGCCACATAATCCGGGAGTTGAAATCTGCCTGCAAGAAGACCTGACATGATTTCAGGCGCAATTCGCCCGCCAGCCATTCTTAATGCTCTGAAGGGAGAGGAATGATGGGGATTCTCCAGTACAAGTCTTGCAATTGCGACTGTTCCGGAAATCGATGCTGCTGCCGCTTTTTCGGCCAGCTCTGCTCTCTCCAAAGTGCCTGGCTGCAAAAGAAGAGCAGCAGAACAATACATGTCTGCTGCAGCGTCCCTGTCGCCGATAAGCATAAGAGAATCAGCTTTCCCCGCCTCTCTATTGCTCCTCTCAAAACAACTGATCGGCTGTGGAGCATCTGCTACTGTCCCGCAGGAAACCAGAAGAAAAGCACATATAGTGATGAAAAATTTCAACTATCTTTTATCCTCATGTCCATACTTTGCAAGCTCATCAAGCAAATCATGATTGTCAGGTGCTGCCCGGAGAGATGTCTCAAGCAACTCAACAGCTTCATTGTGCTTATCAAGCGATGTGAGTGCTCTCGTATACGCAATAACGGTTCTCACCGAAGGTTCTCCATCAGAAAAAACATTTTTCAGGAACTCAATGGTTTCTTCCGCTCTGTCCGTTTTTACCATCAGCATACCAAGACCGGAAATAGCCGGTTCCAGGTCGGGAGAAACATCGAGAGCCTTTCTAAACAGTTTTTCCGCTTCATCCATATCTTCCATTGCTGCCTTGAGATGAGCTGCGTTGCACAGAAGCTCGGAATTATCCGGAGAAAGATTAAGTGCCTGGCTGAACAGAATCTCAGCTTCGGTGTATTCTCCCCGGTTAAAGTGGCCTATGGCTCTTGCGTTCAAATCCAGAAGCCTGTCTTCCTCGGCCTTATTGGCAAATTTTGCGGTAAGATCAACCATCTGGCCAGTCATATCGGTATTCAGCTTAAGACCCTTTTCAAGCTCCTTTTCTATTTTCCCAAGTGATTCATTGGATTCGCTAATGTTTTTCTCTGTTTTTTTAAGCATAGCTTCTGTGGTTTTAGAAAGGGTCTTCATCGCATCGGAAAGAGCTTCCTCCATCTTGCCTATCTTATCAGGAACTTCCTTCACTACACCCAGCATCTGATCCCCGGAAAGCACCAGTTGTTCTTTTACAGTAGATATACCCTGAGATAAAGCCTCAATATATTCGCGATCTTCAGAGACTTTCAGAATTTCCTCAAGCTTGTTGCAAACCTCAATGAGTTTCTTCTCAACAGTCTCCATAGGATCGGAAGAATCAGCGTCTTTAAGTTCTTTCAGTCTATCTGTCATCTTGGATGGAAGCTGTTCAAGAGAAGCAGAAAGACCCTCAAGAAGGGGTTTCAATTCTTCCATTACTCCTGCTTCACCAATAGCGGCAGAAACAGCATCAATCTTTTCCACAAGTGGAGCGAAATCAACCTGTACACTGTCTTCGCTGCTCTTCATATTCTTAATGGCTGGAAGAATTTCACCTGAAAGAACATTTTCAATAGCTTGAAGCTTCTCAGACATAACATCCGCCAGAGGAGAGTCCGCAGACCCCTGATCTGGAATTTGTTTGTCAAATACTGCTTTAAGCTCATCAAGTTTCTCAAGGAGCGGGGTAATATCCATTACAGCAGCTTCGCCTGCTTCCTTTGGTTCATCTACCTTTAAAGCAGGTGCAATATCTTCCGCAAGAACAGAATGGATTGCGTCCATCTTCTCTCCCATGGTTTCAATCTTCCTGCCAAGGCCCATTACCACCTTTCCAAGTTCCATTAGGAGTTGCTCTGTGGTTAAACCTGTTGGATTCTCAGCCATCATTTCCTCCAATTTTTCTATTTTATATTGTATGAAATCATTTTGAATGAGCTAGTGTTATAAACTGACTTCCCGGTCCTCAGGGTTAACTCCGGGTGCTTCTCTGAAAGTAGCCTTGCTACAGCACTTGCTTCATGGACATCGCCCATGCACTCCAGAGCATATTCAAGTCTCTGAAGCAAGCCGGGGTCAGTTGTTCTTTCGTAAGCTTCCCGCCATACAGAACATGCCGCAATCCTTTTCCCGGAAAGCCATAAAGCTTCTCCAAGAGATAAAGGATCCGAGGAAACAGTGGAAGAAAGAAGAACCTGGAATATCTTGCCTTCACGCAATTGAGCCTGGGCTGAATTTGAATTGGAGTCGCGGCAAGAAACCTTTTCCCTCAATTTCAGCAGAAGATCTGAATCCCCCCTCGCAAATGGGAATGCCTCGGATATCCTCCCAGCCATAAGCAGCAGATCAACGACCTGCGAGACAGAAAGAGAACCGTCCTCATCAACTGTAGGTATAAAAACATCAACAATTTTGCCTGCCGCATTCCGGTTTTCTTCAGAATCGTTTTTAAGAATACCAAGGGTAAATTTGAATAGTTTTTCTATTGATTTGCAGCGAATCAGCATATCTACCGCAGCCGAAATTTCCTCTTTCCTTGAATTCCCCGAACCATCGGGAAACAACAGATCAATACCGGAAGCGGCCTGTTTCCTGTCAGAGCACAGGACAAGGAAGTCCATTCGATAACCAGGGTCTGCGACTGTGTCTTTAAGAAGAGCTTCAGAATAGTCTTCGCCCAGCTCAGCCAGAGACTTCCTTACTTCGTGGGCCTGTGGTTTATGCCCTGTTTCTTCAGCAAGCAATTCAAGCTGCTTCAGGGCTTCAACCGCTTTAACACTTTCCCAGGAAGCATGTGGTTTTTCTATCATTTCAACCGGAAGGCTGATGTCATCAGGAAAATTACGAAAAGCAAAGCCCTCAGGATTGCAGGATACAAGCAGAAGAAGCATTCCGAGAACCTCATCGCCCGCGGCAAACTCTGCTATTTTCTCTTCAAGTTCAGGCTGCAGACACAAAGCTCTTGCAAGAATCGTTGAAGGGTCGTAACCATCCAGATATCTGACACCCAGTTCAGCAGCAAAAACGAGTCCCGGGGCATATTTGTTCTCAACTGAATAGCTTACGGCAGCTTGAACAAGTTCCTCGGCGAGTTCGGGTTTACCCTCAACCGCAGTGCCTGCGGCAGTGCGATAACCTTCAGGATTACCTGAATAAAGTCTGGCCAGGGCAAGGCAACTCTGAATGTCTGAAGAACCGGAAACATCTGTAATCGCCTTCTCAAGATACTCCAGCACTGCTGTCTGATCAAGGAATGCTTTTAAAGAAACTGCGGCACCTTCATGGTCCCCTGTTTTCATCTGAGCCTGAGCAAGGGCAATTGCGCTGGAAGGAGAAGCCTTTCCTGATTTCAAATATTCTGCGAGAACCTCCTTTGCAAGATAGGCTGTCCTCCCTGAAACCGCTGCTTTTGACAGAAACTCCGTTGCCTTCTTTCTGTCACCGGCAGCCATTGACTCACATCCTTCAATAAGCCGGGAAATGTCTTCCTCTGTGGTTCTCAACCCCTTAACAGCTGATGCTGCTGTTCCTGGCATACCCCTCTCTATGAAATAACCCAATCGGAAAAGAATGGTATCTGTTTTTGATTCGAGAACAAGTTCTGAAGCCAGCTTGTTCATCCAGTCCTCTACACCTCCGGAAGCCATAAGGGGAAGAAGCTTCTCTACAACCCCTCCCTGGCTATTCCGGTTTAAAGCGTTGAACAGTTCAGAGGGATTCATTGCGGAAATCGCAGAAAAAGGCAGTGCTGACACCAGACCTGTTACCCTGTCCACAAGTGCGGAATCGGAGAGAGCTGATGTAAGATGCTTTGCCGTATCTTCGAGATTACCGGAATATATGTTTGCAGCTGCAATCACCAGCTCTCCCGCAGGTGATTCAGGGAGAAAACCGGATGAAATGAGCTCCGCTCCTCTGTTCTGCAGTATATCGCGGTCGAATATTTCAAGAAGACCATTGTCTTTTACTTTTTCGCCCAGCAGAAGTAATTCCAGCCAGTCATCAGCAGACTCCGTACCACTGCTGGTTTTGTAACCTGCAGCAGCTCTTAACCTTCTCAATTCGGGATGCACTCCCATAAGATTGTCAAAATGAGAAAGAACGGATACAATATCCTGTCTGGACTTTACATCCTGTCTGGCTGAAAGATGCTTCAAAGTTGCGGCTGCTTCACCGCCTCTCTTGTCAATAAGCAGAACTACAGCCAGTAGAGTTAAAACCGCCGCACTGGTTCTATCCCGTTTCAAAAGCTTTTGAAGCTGTTCAAGGACCCATTCAGGAGTTTGCTCCGCACTGAGTCCCAGCACCTCTACAGCATCCTCAATTGCTCCTCTATCCACCAGGAACTCCCCGAGCTTCCCGGTTATAAGACCTTCTCTGTCCACCCCTGAGTCAATGAATCTCCTGCAGATATCAACCACTGGAGAATCGCCCACATCCGAACACTGAAAAGCTCTATCCACAGAATCAAGTGCCTGAGTATTCTCTCCCCTGCTAAGTCTCAATCGTGCTTGAAGCAGGTGTACCCTGGCACAGCCCGAGGAATTCAGCACAAGATTGGTTACAGCCTGCTCAAGAATTGATGCGCTGCTATTTCCATCAATCAGATTATCCAGAATAAGGCAGGCATCATTTATTCTACCGTTCTCACTTATCAGTCTGGCAAGTGATATCCGGGCTCTTGGTGTTTTATCTGTGGATAAAAGGTCTTTCTCTACCAGGGCAATAGCCTTCTTCACAATATCGGAATCAGCATCGTAAAGGCAAGGCAGTTCTGATATTGCTCTTTCACTATCACCAATGGCAGTAAGAACAGTTATCCTCCTGAGGTTCACTTCCATATCAGTGCCGCCAGCACGAGCGGCAATCCATCCGCTGAGTCGAGCCAGGCTCTCCTCGGGAAACCTGCATCTTTCGGCAGCATCCACAAGCACGTCCATTGCTGCTTTCGGATCTCCTTTTTGCAGAACGATTATGGACCAGGCCAGAACCCGATTAATGCTGGAACCCAGTTCCCTGCCAACTACTCCGTCAAGAGTCTGGAAAGCGGTCTGGACAGAATCAGCAAAGCGACTGACGGTTAATCTCTCTGTTCTTCCGAGGATTTCCATCAAACCATTGAAATCCCTCTGATGGAGCCTTGAACGCCAGATAACCCTGAGCAGTTCAATAGATCTTGGAAACTGAGCCTGCTTCTCGTCAAGAAGCCTGGAAACGATCATTCGCAGATCTGGATGGGTCCGCATTATTTTTTCGCCGATTCTTCCACCCAGATCAGGGTGGCCGATGTCCATCAGGAAAGGAACAATTTTTGCAGACACATCGTGATCTGAAAGAAGGAGATCAAGATCCTCTTCTATCATTACGGCAGCCTGATCGACCATATCGCTGGAGGCAAGGTCCTGAATTCTCTTGAACGTTCTCTGTGCTTTTGATCCAAATAGAAATGACATGACACCTACTCCGGTTTAATGACCAGGTTTTCACCAATTGATAAAGCTGCTGAATCTTTGCTGTTTAATTCCATTATCTGCTCAACGGATACTCCATACTCTTGTGAAAGAGCCCACATGGAATCGCCCGCCTGCACAATATGAGTTAATTCATGAGTTGCCCGTACTATTGTAACAGCACCTGAGTCCTCTGCGGGAGAACCCCTTAATAGCAATTTCTGACCGGGATGAATTGTTGCGGCAGTAGACATATCGTTCCACAAGGCAACCTCTCTGGATGAAACTCCTACAAGGGCGCCAATGCCCCCGAGAGTATCCCCCGACCTTACTGTGTACTGAAAAAACCCCGCGCTGGCCGCGGCATTGGAATTCACCGGTACTCTACCGCTTTCAGGCAGAAACAGATATCCCCCGGGATGTGGCATGGATGAATTGTTCGCCTCCCTGAGGCTATTTACCGAAACGCCTGTTGCCAGTCCCACCGATGTCCACGAGTCACCGCTTTTCACTACATACCTGTCCCGTTGAATAGACCATGCGGTTTGAAACGCCAGAGACGCACGACGTGAAGGAACCACAACTTCCCAGTTCCTCTGGCCCGCAGGGGTTATTTCTTTGAGAAAACCTCTGTTGTGTTCAGCGAGCACCTCCGGGTCAATCCCGCTTTCCGCCGCCAGAAGCCTCAGATCAAGACCAGGTGGAACCAGTATAACAGAAAGTTCAGGCTCTTCCCTCTCCAGTTGTCGTACTGCCTGAAGCGCAGCTGAGTATCTGGGGACAAAGACGTCGGTTTCGCCCGGAAGCTCAATCATGCCGTATTCTTTTCTCTGGGTCTGAGCATTCGATAGAGCTCTTTGCACTACCCCCTCGCCGCAGTTGTATGCCGCAATAGCAAGATGCCAGTCGTCAAACAGCCTGTTCAGGTACAAAAGGTAGTCTGAGGCTGTTCTGGTTGAGGCAGTCCATGAGTACCGCTCATCAATCTCATCGGTCATGTTCATTTGAAAGTGCCTTGCGGTACCACTCATGAACTGCCACGGACCGGCGGCTCCAACCCTGGAATAATCACCAACATAGTAGCTGCTTTCAACCCATGGTAAAGCCGCCAGATCGGAAGGTGCCCCCTGACTTCTGAGCAAAGCTTCAAGAAGTCTCATAGTACCGGTTTTCGCAGGACAACCCTCAGGGGTATAAACAAGATCGCTGAGATGAGGAGCATGCAGTGGAATTATCTCTGCTTCAACCCTTCCGCATGTTCCGTGCAGGAGAGGAAACAACGGTTGCTCCGAATAAATTGAAATTGCCGGGGTACCCCCGGTTACTGATGATCCTGAAGAGGCAGTGGATACATTGTGAAGCCTTATTCCTGAACAGGATGAAAAGAGCAATATTACACCGAGAATCAGGATGAAATCCAGGTATCTAACCAGGGAGGTTGTGATATGGTAAAAGCAGGCATTGTCGGAGCGACAGGCCTTGTCGGTCATGAAATGCTTTCTGTTCTTCAGAAGAGTACCCTTTCCATTAGTGAATTAAGGCTCTTCGCCACTGCCAGAAGCGCAGGGCGTACCCTCAACTTTCGGGGTCTCCCCCATACTGTTGAAATAATACAAAATGCCTCCTGGGAAAAGGGCATGATTATTCTTGGCGCAACTTCCTCTGAAGCAGCCCTTCAGTGGATTCCTGGAGCTCTGGCCGCCGGAGCATATGTTATTGACAATTCATCTGCTTACAGAATGAACAAAGATGTTCCTCTTGTTGTACCCGAAGTCAACCCGAATGCTATCAAACCACGTCACCGATTGTTTGCAAATCCCAACTGTTCCACTATACAACTTGTTATGGCTCTTGGACCACTCCGGAACTTCTCTCCCTTTGAATGGGTTTCCGTGGCAACCTACCAGTCTGTTTCCGGCAGTGGCAGAGACGGCATTGATGCTCTGGACAGGCAGGAGCATGAGAAACCCGTGATTGGCTCCTTCCACAGGAATATCATCTGCGAGATTGGATCTCCTGAACCATCCGGCTACACAGGAGAGGAGATTAAACTGGTGATGGAAACACCGAAAATACTCGGGATGAACTTTCCTGTATTCCCTTCATGTGCCAGAGTACCTGTAAAAATAGGACACACAGAATCTGTAACGATTAAATTCACTGACAATACTGCTGCCGGTAAAATAAGACAAAGGCTTGAAGAATCCTCAGGCATAAGAGTAAGCAACCTGGGCTGCCAGCCTGTAGAGGTGGAGGGTACTGATTACACCGTAGTCGGGCGAATAAGGAACCATCCCATGGACGGAAGCATTATCCAGTTCTGGGTCACCGCTGACAATGTCCGTAAGGGAGCGGCCCTGAATGCGGTTCAAATAATGGAACTGATTGCGAAACGAATTACCGGCCCCGCATAAGCCGGGCCGGCAATTCCAGTGTCAATGTGTTTATTAAAGGTCAAGATCCCCATCGTCCAGGAGATCGAATTCGTCATCAATATTCTCGTCTTCATCAAGAGCGGCGCCGCATTCCTCACAAAAAAGCTTCTGTGGAGGATTGACATGCGAACATGAGGGACATGTGACTGTGTCATCATCGTCATCTGACTCTTCAAGATCAAGATCGTCATCAAGGTCAAGTTCGTCAAGACTGTCGTCCTCGGGTGCAGATTTTGCTTTACTCTTTGAAGATTTAGATGATTTGCCCTTTGTCGCGTCCTCAACATCTCTGAGAACCTTCTTCAGGTCACCAAGCTCGGAGCGGAAACCATCAAGTTCGTCTGCCGTGCTGTTTCTACCTTTCATGGCAGAGTCGAGATCCTTCTGGAAAGATGGATCATTCTCATCATGCTCCCTGAGTCTTGCTCGTATCTGAAGCTCTTCCACAAGATCAGATTCGTTCTGGTGCTTCTGCTCCAGCTCGTTGATCTTCTTGGTGAGATCACCCACCTTGCTTTCTAAAGACCCCTTCTCGGCACCAAGCTTACCAAGTACATCATTCAGCTGATCGTCATAATCCCCTTTGATTCTGGAGTAAACCCTCTGGTTTGTCTCCACCTTCATAGCCTCAAGATTAGACAGTCTTTCAGCAAGCTCAGTTCGTCTTGCCAGGAGATCCTGGATCTTTCTTTCCAGCGCCATTACCCCTCCATTCTCAAATGTCTCAATTGTTCACAGGTCACCGTACACTACGTTATCTTTCTTCATTCACCCGCCGATGTCAAGGCGAGAACAACAGATGCTATGGATGCCAGCGGATCCACTCCAGTCTTAAGACCGTGATCAGCAGCAGCGAAAGACTCTAGCACGGCTGAATTTGCGCAGGTTGAGCGCCTGTATGCGTGTTCCTCCACGTTGCGCCATCTGAACTGTGGAATACCGAGTCTTTTTGCTGCTGCCTGTGGCGGTATCCCGCTTTTGAGCAGTTCTCGCGCACCTGCAACCTGCTTCCACTGACTGTAAAGAAGAGCCAGTAACCTGACAGGCTCTTCCCCCGAGTTGAGCAGGAGGGAGAGAGACCGCATTGCAGCTCCTTTCTTCCCTGACAATATCTCGCCGCAAAATTGAAAAGCACTGGTTTCCTCAAGACCTTTCACTGCTTCATAAACTCCTGTAGAATTCACTGTCGAACCCTCTCCGTGAAAAAGCGCGACCCGTGCAATTGTATCCACCAGTCTTTCCAGTTTCCCGGAAGCAATAACTTCAACGGCCTGAGATCCGTCTCTGGAAAGGGTAATACCCTCTTCAGCGGCAAGAGTTCTGGTCCACTTCCACGTCTGATTGGCAAATGGTTCCCAGCATGTGAAGCTGGTTCCGGCGGACTCCAGTTTGGTCATAAAGACATTTGATGGTTTCCGCCCGGCAGTACGGCAGAAAAGAATATGGTCAAAGCTGCCTGCGACAATTTTTTCAAGCTCACTTTTCTGTGATTTGGAAATCCTGTCAACCTCCCCGATTATCACAAGTTTCCCCGGGCTGAACAGTGACCCTTCGCTGAACAAAGCACTCAGGCTGATTTCACTCAAATCATCCGGCATAAGCCTGACAGGTTCCAGTGACAAAGCCACCCCCCGGTGTCTGAGAGCCCCAAGAAGCCTGTTCGACTGATAATACTCTTCTCCGGAAACAACGAAAGTCTCTCCAGGAGAAGCAGACTCCATCTTTTTCATCATAGCATCAAAGTTCTTCACTACCAATTCTCAATACCCCTGAGGTGTTGCCCCTTGACAGGCATTTTGCTTATTTTCCCCCCTCAATTTAACAGAGGGGATCCTTTAATGTTAACCTGGTTCAGAAACAATGCAAAGATATTCCTTATTGTCATCGTTGTCATCTTCGTGGGAATGATTTTTCTTGAGTGGGGTCGCGGTGGACTGCAAAATGTGGAAGTCGACAAACTGGTTATCGGTACAGTGAACGGAACCGGGCTTCAACCGGCATCCTATGATTATGTCCGCGATGAAGTCTACAGCAGCCTGAAAATTCAGATGCAGCGGATGGGCGATCCCGACCCGGAGAATCAGCTCGCGCTTATGTACAACGACATAAACAACACTGCATTTGAAGTTCTGGTAGACAGAACGCTTCAGGATGAATACCTGGAACTGCTCGGATGGGAACCGATAAAGCCATCAATGGCGGAAGCTCTTCTCAGAACCCAGCTTAGAATGGTTGGAATTGAGGATCCGAACGGATACATGGACGAATACAGGAGCGATCCTAATTATCGATCAACTCTTTATCAAATGGTAACTCAAGCAGATATGGCGATGTATGATGCCGCTGTTTCTCTGGAAAACTTGATATCAGCTGATGAAGTCGAGTTTCTTCTTGAGGATGTTATGACAACCGTTTCCGCCAGATACATTCCGTTTAGATCTGCTCCGGAACTTCCTTCCGATGATGAACTCAGAGAGTTCTATGAAGCAAATACTGATCTTTTCGTAATCTCACCCGGCGCGAGAATCAGATTTGCGACATTCACGGTTCAACCGGCGGAAGAAGACATAGAGGCAACACTTGCCATGGTAGACTCTCTGGCAATCTCAGGTGGCGGAATGCCGGATACATTCACTGTAACCAGAGAACAACTGGCTGGATTCTCAGGATGGAACATTGATCTTTCTACTGGAGACCTCTCTCAACCGTTTTTAGCAGCATCCATGAACCAGACCTCAATGAGAGCCTGTCACTCCGTGGAGCTTCTTTCCGTAAGAAGCATAACGGAAGACACCACAAGCAGCAGTGACACTCTCACCCTGGTTCACTGGGAAATCCCACTCTTCCCCGGTTACAGAACTGTCAGAGCAACATTCTGGGATCTGGAAGAAAGTGCCGAAGAAATTCTTGTAACCGAGTTTCCCGCTTACGACCAGCAATCTCTCGTTGACTACGGTGAATTGATTATTGATCAGACCACCATTCCATCAGCTGATATACCTCAATCGCTTATCTCTTTTGCCACTGACTCCATCTGGATGGACAGTATTGGTCCTGTGTTTTACGTACCGAGCTTCTCAACCGGTTATCCGGCTCTCATGGTTGCCAGAAGACTTGAGGAAGTACCCGGAGGACAACTCACTTACCAGGAAGCTTTTGACAGCAACGCAATCCTCCTGGAGCTCTACACACAAAGACAAAGTGAAGAATCTCTTGCACTGGCTTCCAGTGCCCTTGCAGACATAAGAAGCGAAGGCAGCGGCCTTGCCGTATGGGCTGAAGCTGAATCACTGGAGGTTTACGACACTCAGCAATTCACGCCTGTTTCAATTAGACAGTGGGCATCGTCCGACGAGTCTGCTTACCGGGGCCTCCTTGGCTGTGAAGATTTCGCGGACTATTCCTTAATTACCCCCGAATACATGGTCATAGGACCTTTCAGCAACAACGGAGTATCATACCTTGCTGAGATCGTCACACGTACAGAAGCACAAATGCCCGAGAGCGGACCTCAGCTTGCGGGCTTCTACCTTTCAGTACAGAACAGTCATCACCAGCTTTACTCCAGCAGACTTATGACATCAATCCGGGCCAGCGCCGACATACAGGATCAGAGAGTTCAGTACTACAACACAATGGATTCTCTCAGAGCGGAATATGTGGCCACTCAGGAAGCGCTGGAATAACTCAATTACAGATCAATGTAATCGCTGAATAATCACAGAAATAACAAGCTGGCCCCCGCCGAAAGGCGGGGGCTGATTGTGCTATAACTCTATCTCATAACTGCCTGTCATTGGAAACTGAGGAATAAGAACATTTACAGCTATCATTCCTGCTACGCTGGCATCGCAGGAAGTATAACCCATGTTTTTCGGCTGCATCCGGTCGGAGAGCTTCATCCAGGCAGTCTGTGCCGTATGGGGTCGGTGTTTATCATGTTCTTCCTGTGCGTAGAACAGGCCATAACCGTTTCCTGAGATCGGCAAGAACATCAGCCAGGTCGAGGTCCAACGAGGAGAGCGCACTTCGGCGTAGAAACGCCTGCCACTGTGTTTCTTTAATGCCATCTTCAAGAAAGTCCGGGGTGAATGCCACCGGTATCTCTCGAGGCAGGGGTATGTTTCGCCTTGTGAAGGTTGCTCGGATTGCTTCGCCGAGAAGTTTATCGTCGACATTCATGTGGACGAGGATCATATACATGTCATAGAAATCCTTCATGCGACTGTTCAAGGCCCCGAGGATGACCATGGCGTTCAGCTTCTCTGCTACGACTGTCGCGGGATGATATGCGCGCAGGCGAGGCGCAGGGAAATCCAGGATCGTCGGGTAGTCAATATTATTCGGCTCGGGTGTCAGGGCATCACCGAAACCGACATCAATCTGGATCGCCAGACGTGCCCGTCCAAGAAATCCCAGCAACCGTATACGAACACCGTGGTATTCCTGATCGTCCCGAATGTCTTCAGTCTGTATCGAGTCGGGATTGAAACACAGGCCATCATCGACTACACTCACATTACAGGCATCGGCGAGAATCGCCCGGAGCCGGTTGTGCGTGAGATCGCCGAACCCAAGCAGGTCAATGTCTCGAGTAGGGCGGCCTGGCACATCGCGCCACAGGGTGAAGAGCATCGCCCCCTTGAGTACAAATGTGTTGCCATACCCGGCGACCTGGATACGATACAGCAGGCGCTCCAATCCGTAGCGCATCAGCAAGTGGTTAAACTGCTCGCCAGTCTGGTCGCGAATATTAAGTAGACTCTGATGGACAGATTTTGCGATGTTGTCGGCACTCATGGCACCATCTCCAGATAGGGCCGCATAACGCGGGACATACGGCAGCGTTTTGCATAGCACCAGATGTCATCGCGCGTCGCCTTTTTCTGATCCAGAGCATCGAGCAGCGCCTCCCGGGCTATGTCCAGGCCGATCTGGTTGCGGAACTTGAAGCAGTCCACGACTGTCTTCGCGGGCGAATACACACGGATGGTTATCCCGTCGGTCTCGTGTTCCTCAATCCCATCGTTAAAGGCGGAACCGCTGAACTTCACGATACGCAGAGGAATCCTGGCGCAGGCAGGTTCGTGCCTGCCGCGCTCAATGGCAACCCAGGCCTGCAGCGGCATCTGGGTTGTAATCTCGTGGAACTGAAGCGCGGAAAGCAGGCAGAGTACACCGTGGGGCACGGCAGTTGCAATTTCGAGAAACGCTTCGTGTTCGGGGATATGGTCGGCGAGAATGTAGGCTCCGCGAGTAACGCGCCGCAGTACGCCCTTCCTGGCCAGGTAGGGAAGCAGCGTCCGGCTGGCCCCGATCACCTTCAGGTCAGTGGCGCGAATAACACCACGCTGTTTCGCAAGTGTAATAATTTCGTCGATCAGCATACCAGACTCCTTATTGACGTTTCAATGCCATATCATTGCATGTGGCGTGTATTTGTCAACCCGACCAGGTTGTTCAGGATTTCAATGCTCCAAGCGTATTGCATAGTACCTGGGGTCAACAGGCGGATCCTCCATCCGACCACGACACGCCACCTCCTTAAAGGTGATTGTAAGGTAAACACCCGATAATCACGAGTGATAATCACAGAAATAATAGGCCAGCCCCTGCCGGAAGGCGGGGGCTGGTTGCTGTAACTCAATCTCAAGGCTGTCTATCATTCGAAATTGAAAAAGAAGAACATTCATGAAGCCCTGCTAAGTACTATCTTCATTGACATCTCACACGCCCTCCCCCCTATATTGGCGGAATGTTGAGAGTAAATTTATAGCTTTCAATCAAACTGCACTGGTCTTATCCCAGTCAAAGGGCAATACTACCTGAAAGGAGCGACAAAGTTTCTATAACTGGAAGTGGTATAATATCTTGAAGACAGTCGAAAACAATCACGGGAGGAAGGCAATGGAAACTGGAGTAAGAAAAATAGTAAGGATCAGAATATTGCAGGCAGGAATCCTTCTCCTGCTTGCATCCACTGCAAACAGTACAGGGCTTATTGACAGAATACACTCTATTGCTGAACAGGCCTGGGAGGATGAATACATTCCGGATTCCGGTCTTCCAACCGTACCCCTCACAGATTATGACAACTTTGAAGTTACAGAACTCTTCAGAGCAGTAACAATTGAAGAGC
>JAIOSV010000046.1 GCA_021107435.1 Candidatus Sabulitectum sp.
TAACTGTCATCGAGTGCGCTGACACTGCAAGCATCAGGAGAGCAGCTGTTGACCAGAATTTCATAAGCTATCCTTTCAAGTTGACATACTTTTCCGTAATCTGCAAAAATCTTCACCCTCTAACAATGCAAGGGCTCTGAATAGAAAGACTGATTTCATCTTCTTCCACAAAATAGACTGCAGGATTTTGTGAAAAGCGGCGCAAGCATTAATTTTTCTGTGAGTTCGAATTCCGTTCGGGGTGCCAAAGCGAATGAACAGCTGAAATGTCACTACTTACAGCACCGGAAGCCATCCAAGCTTTGTTCGTATCTTGCAACATATCAAAAGGATACTGAAGTTCAGGCTTAATGCTTCCAGACTCTAATGTACAGTTCGATAACAGGTTTTCAAGGAATGGCTTCTTTTCAGCATTTGGAGCCTTAACAAACAGTCTGCCAGCACTTTGATTGAGTTCTAAGATACCTCTTGCCCTTGTCAGAGGGTCAAGCAGGGCAGAGGCTTCAAGAGAAGCAAGCTTCTCATCTATCAGCTCAAGTTCTCTTCTGTTCTCTGCATCTTTCAGGTCAAAGCGTGTTAAGGTGATTCTTCCATCTAACCTGTCGTCATATAGCACTTCAGAACGGCTCTGAAGCCTCTTACGCTGAGAAGCAAGCCTTGCTCGTGCCTCTTTGGGGGTTTTGCGTTCATCTCTTGTATCCTTCTCTAACCACTCCAGAAGCAGGGGGATAATCCCCGCTTCAATTTTCAGCTTTCTCAAAAAGGCTGAGAATTGCATATCAAGCTTTACTTCTCTTACAGATGGCTCTCCATGGTGCCAGCCCTTGTGTCCGGTGCAGTGGTAGTAGCTGTATTTGTTCTTTTTGCGTTCGGCTGTAATGGCACAGCCACAAATACCGCACTTCATGAAGCCGGTATATGCAAACTCATGATATTGTTTTGGTTTCTCTACAGAACGTTCTCCAAGAGTATCCTGTACTGTAAACCACAGGGAAGAGGTTACAATGGATTCATGTTTACCGTTGTACTCAATACCGTTCCACAAGAATTTCCCCCTGTAAACGGGGTTCTTAAGCATCTTGTGTATGGTTGAATTGCTTACTCTGTTTCCCTTCTTGGTTCGTAAGCCAAGAGAATACAGCTTAGAAGCAATCTCTTTTATCGAAGTATTGCCTTCAGCGTATATCTGAAACATCTGTGTTACAAGTGGAGTATTTACAGGGTCTGGAATAATGATCTTAACACCGCTTTCGTTATCGGTGTTCAAGTATCCCAAAGGTGCGAAAGATGGATAAAGACCGGCTTCAGCCTTTGCTTTCATACCTTTTCGTGCTTCAGAGCTGATGTTACGGCTTAAATATGCTGCCTGTGCAATCTCAATATCCTGAATGAAATGATCACTGGGGGATGAATTCCGTGACATGACCTTACCTTCACGCACGAAATGTATCTCAATGCCTGATTTTTCAATGTCGATTTCAAGGTAATCAGCCATGTTCCGTGTGAGACGGTCTGTCTTTTCAACCAGTATTACACTGCATTCATCATGTTTCCCCATGTATGCAAGCATGGTGTTGAAGCCGGTTCTTCCCGTGCTTCGTGCGGTTTCACTGTCAACATACTCATGAACAATGTTAAACCTGTGTTTTTTCGCATAAGAACGCAGCATTTTAAGCTGTGCCGGTATTGAGAAACCTTCTTTTTCCTGTTCAACTGTTGAAACACGCGCGTAAATACACGCGTGGCGCATATTACGTCCCGTGTTCATATCCATGTTTCCTCTCTGTTTTGCATGTGTATTCTATAGTGAATAATGTGTGTTCCTGTAAACGCCAATGAGAAACAATGTTAAAAACATGGTTCTTCAATGTAAAAGCGTTTGTTTTCAGCATGGTGTAAAGATCGTTCTCAAGGGCGTTTCCGAATGATAACACAGGCTGTTGCATGAGAAGAGCATTTTCAATGAATGTTTTCATGCCTTCCTTATGATGAAAAGCACGGTTTTCATATTGAAACATGCATTGTGAGAAGAAATTAAGCTGCATTCTCTTCCCCCTCTCCATTGACACATTCAGTTTCAATAGATTTGTGTCCCCGATAATCGACATTACTATTGGTTAGTATAGGGTCATTCCGATTTTCGGGGACACAAGCAGGTTCTACAGGGGAGAGAGTAAAAGAATTCATGTTTTTTCTAGTTCTATCTGAGAGCCAGAACGCAGAGGGACTGCTTCCAGAGCCGAAAGAACAGTCAAGAACCTTAACGGAATATAGATCAACAACAATTCTCTCATTGGTTCTTTTGGGCAATCTTGAAATTCCCCGTAATTCATTCAGAGTAAAAGAACACTTCTTTGTTGTTTTCTCGTGCAGAAGGATGGCTTCAAGTATCTGAGAACGCTGTTCCGGTATGGTGTCCAAGGCAACCCTCGATACAGTCTGCCATGCTTCACTCAATGAGCATCCAATAGTAATACAACCGTAGAAGAGACCATAGAGCTGTTTTGAAAGCCTTGCATAGCCTTCAGTGGAATGAATGAACTGAATATCTCTGCTATAGCTTGAACGATCTACAGGAGTCCTGCATTTCAGATCTTATTCTGTGTTCATTTCCTGATGCTTTCAGAGCTGTTTGAGCTTGAATCATTCTAAGAGCATCATTGTTGTAAACTCGAATAGTAAGAAACCGGTCTCCCATAGCACTGAAAGCAGAACGGTGTTTCTCAATTTCTGAGGTTACAGCTGCAAGAACACCGAGTCTTCCATGCCATTCCTTGTGAGTTCCTCCGTCATTACCGAAGTATCTGATGAAGTCACCATCATAAATTTCTCTGAAAGCACCGAATACCTCTGCTGCTGCATCCTGATTCTTTGAGAGAAGTGTGGTCATGTCCTTGATAATCATAAAACCGAATTCACCGAACTTGTGCAGGAGGCCACCTGTTGCACCCTTCACCTTATCCTTCTGAGAAGTACCGGAGAGAAGAGAGCTTTTTGTCAGATCACTTACAACTTCAGTATCAGGTAGATGGTACATAGAGCTAAGAATCTCAGTTTTTCCGCTTGAAGGCGGTGCAACCATCATCATCCACAGTGGAACTTGATCAAGATAGTTGGCTGCATAAGTAGCAAGGGCTACTCTTACTGGCAGAAGGTCTGATAAAGCCAAGAGCTGAGATATTTTTTTCTCAATCAGAAGTAGTTTTTCTCGTCTATCAGGAAAGCGAATATAGGAATTCTCTGAAGATTCAGGTGTTGAAGTAAGAATTTCAGCAAGCATCTTTACACTCTCCCTTCTGTACTGGGAGAGCAGCAGAAGCAGCATGCTTCTCATCTTCTGAATGCCATTTGGCAAGGATTCTGTAGTGGACTGAGAGCCTGTTCATGGCTACTCTTACCTGTTCCTCGGAGAGTTCAATTTCATGCGTAGTTTTCAGGTATGCATGAGTTCTTTTTAATAAGTTCTGCATGGCAGTTTCTCTTTCTTACCCTGGCTTCCTGCTCTAAACAGGGTGCAGGGCGCACCAATTCATTGATCAGCGCAATTGTAAATAAATAAATTCTCATTAATCCTCCATCGGTTTGTTTTGCATTGAATTACTCACCTATCCCACATTGTGTATAAATGCCTTCATTTCCTTTATCGCAGAAATGAGGGAAAGAGGGGGAACAGTACCTTCACCGTTGTAGTAAGCCAGAATGTCTTTTCTTCTTTCCGGCTTGTCTCCAAACTTGAAGATGGTTCGGTTTCCAGACCTGCCAAGACTGGCAATGGTGTACCCTTTTGATCTCAGGTAACTTGCCAGATAGAAGTCTGTGGTTTCGTACTCCGGTGGAGACTCTTTGTTAAAGGTCTCCTCATTGTGAGCTATATGATTCATACATCAGCACCTTCCGTAAAAAAAGTTAGTTTCTCTATCCTGTAACATCTTTTTCCCAACTGTCCATGAGGTCACGGATATGGCCAATCACTCCGAGTTGCTCTTCAGCGGGAAGCTTTTCGGCTTCTTTCCTAAGATCATTCAGAAGTTTTGTCCATTCTTTCTTAGACTCTGCCTGTTTGTTATCATTTTTCATAATGAAGTAAACGATTGCCAGTAAGATAAGGATTGCAATTGGAGACCAGTCTCCAACGCTGTCCAAACTTCTTACAGCTTTGGACATTTGCTCAGGTTGGTTCTCAACAA
>JAIOSV010000002.1 GCA_021107435.1 Candidatus Sabulitectum sp.
GGTGTTTTCTGTTTCTTTTCTTCCGAAAAGGGTGTGAGTGTCTTCGGTTTCTGTTCTTACCTTTTCCAGAGTTTCAGCATGGAGTTTCCAGAATCTGTCAATTTCATGTGAGAGTTTTTCCAGCTGTATGATGTCTCTCTGTGAGAATGGCTTTTTCTGTTTGTTCTTCCAGGTTTTTATCTTGTTCAGATTTTGTTCTTCCATCTTCTTGATGACTTTGTCGGTGTAGTTGGCCATATTGGGATCAGGCATCAGGAAATGGTAGACCGTGTTCTGTTCTCTTGTTTGTTGTGGTTTGATTCTTTGTGGTGGTGTGTTCTGATAGAACTCTTTGCTGCTTCTTAGTGTCTGCGAGTTGTATGTGCTTCTTCGGGCACCTACAAGTGAATTGCCTACACGGAGCTGCAGACCGAACCAGGGTACATGGGCACCCTTGAATATTGTGTTAAGCCAGATGGATACTTCAGCAAGCTCTGTTGCTACCGGGTTAAGGTCTACTCCAAATACATTCCTATCGGCTATGTACATCTTTATCTGCTGTAGTTCTTTTTTGTAGTTGTCGTGATCGATGGTTTTTTTTGTTTCCTGCTGTTTTCTTTTCAGGTATTCTTCCGCAAGCTGGTTTACTGCCTCGTTCAGGAATGCTGCACTGCCCATTGCAGGCTCACAGACTGTGAGGTTAAGAATGTCATCTGCTGTTTTGTTCTGCAGCAGTTCCTTCAGGGCATACTTCACAAGGGTTTTTGTAAGAACTTCCGGTGTGTAGTAAGAGGCAGACTTCTCTCTGTCTCGTCCGGCGAGGCGGTAGATGAAAGAGCCCTTGGGGTGCTTTAAGAGCTTCTCTTTATTTTCATCTCTTACTTTTTCATCTTCTTTGTATTTGTGCAGGTCTGTTTCTTTTATGAAGTAGGCATTGTTAAGAACATTGTGCTCTTTATCTCCTGCGTGCTTTACTTCATAGAGGTCTGTTTCAGCAAAGAAGCCACGGTACGAAAGCAGTGCTTCATAAACAGCACCCAACTGGTTGATTCCCAGTTGTGCGTAGGAAACTCTTCCTCTTCTTCTGTTCTTCTTGTTTCTTCTTTTCTTGCTGTTTCCTCTTGTAAGAGACATCAGTTCAATAACCTTTTGAAGAACATGGTTGCGGAACTTTACTCCTTCAAGAATTTTTGTTTTGTTTGGATCGAACAGATGGCTCTTAAGGGGAACCATATCAAAGGTGTTGTGGTGTATTGCCTGCTCGTAATTCAGTGTGGGTGCATTGAAGTTCGTTCCCGTGTTTATCAGGTTGAAAAGAAGCTGAATTGATTCGTGAATGAAGAAACCATTTATGGATTCTTCGGTGTTAAGTGGAATTATCTCCAGGTCTCGCAGAGTCTCAAGGCTGTAACCTTTCCTGTAGGCATCTGAATTCATGGGAGCGTATCCCAGTTCAGGTCTGGCTTCAATGTAGAAGAGGAACAGAAGACGGTACATGTATCTGAGGCATTCCATTGACAGTTCTGTAGCGAACTTGTCGTTTTGCTCGTAGGTTTTTTCTTTCCTGACTGTCTGGGTGTAATAGATGGCTTCATTACCTATGAGTTCAATGGCTTCTCTTAGAGAGTACTTCAGGTCTTCACTTACACCGTAAGCATGTTTGTGGGCATTCTCATCGAGGGTATCAAGCAGGCTCATTCCTTCCTTTGATATAAGGCTGTCTCTGTGAAGAAGGGCGCACATTGCCTTGATAGTGGAGAGTTCTTTTCTGCCGAGAATTTCATTTATGTCGAACCTGAGCAGCCTTTTGTCATTCCACCGTGTTCTGTCCAGAAGAACTATCTGTGAGGTACTAACCAGTATTACCCACCTGGGAGGTTCAGGCATCGAGAAAAGCTTCTTGGTAACAAGCTCTTCCCAGCTGTACCTGTGATGCTTCTTACCGTCAAAGAGTTTAATCTCAATATTCAGGGGATCTGTTTCATCCTCGTCTTCAAGAACCTCACATACAATAAGCTCAGGTGATCCGTTGGGTTTATTGATCTTTGCGAAGACTGGAAGCATCTCGCCTTCAGCAAGTACCATCTCCTCAGATTGCTCAATGTATTTAATCGGTTCAAGAAGTAGTCTGGTTACTTCTCTCTGAAGCCTTGCTTGTTTACCTGAATCTTTCTCATTCCTGAACTGGTTCCTGAGAATAAAGAATTTCTTGCTTGAACCGGACAGAAGGGAATAGGGAGCCCTGGTCCCATCTTCTTTTTCAGCTTTTGCCCACTCTTTGTAGAGTTTCTTCAGATCCTCTTCAAGAATTGCAGAAAGGTAATGATGAGTGTAGAACTCGTTCTCGTTGGATATTCCGGTGAGGTCAAGCATATCCTGCTCCTTGAAGAGCATTCAGTACAAAATCTCTTGCTTCTAATGGTTCAAATGAAATTTCTCTGCGAACAATAGGGCCTGTATCCATAAGAAAGCCCCTGTCTTCCATTTTCAAATCCAGATTCTCTTTAAATTTTGCAAAGGATGGAGGTGAGTTCTCTGATTCCATATACGACTTAAAAAGACTTACAGTACGATGAATATCGATAGAAAGATTGCTAAAAACATACCACAGATCAAATAGATCTCGACCCTTTCTTCTTTGATACAAAGCTCTGATTTTAGTAGCAGTGAGTTCTTCAATCGAAAATGTCTTTACTGTACATTCTTCAGCGAACCAGGGGCTATTCACTGCATATTCTACTGGTCTAATACAATCAAACGCATGATGTTCCCTGGTGTTAATCTCAATCTTCAATCTCAAGGGTTCAACAGGCTCAATTTCTGAAACAAATCTGTATTTCAACGTTGCAGTTGACCTACCAATAGTCCTGACTGGAGATCCCAGAATGGGATTAAGCTTTTCCTTGATTCCATCGAAAATTGATCCAATTGGCTCTGGAGATATCTGTACAAGATCAATATCCTCTGAATACCTCACTGGCTCACTTACAAACAACTTGTATAAAGCAGTTCCACCCCTCAAAGCCAGTTTTGATCCTGTTTCTGAATTGAATATCTCTACCAGTGCTCTTGACAGTACAAGATCCTGCTCAATTTGAGCTTCTCTGAACCATGGAGCTTTACTGCGCCAGTGTGTTATGAATGCTGCCGGAATCATGATTCCGGCTCCAGATCAGCATCATAAGTGATCTTCCAATCTGAGTTGAAATGAGGATTGAATGGTTTTGCTCCAGGGAAAAGACTAATTCTGCGACTGACCCTTTTTTGCAGTTCATTCTCTAATGGCTGGGCAAGAGATGTATTGCCTGTTCTCTCCAAAAGAAAACCCAACCTCTGGATTACCGGAGTGTCTTCAAGATGAACTAGTTTCTTGAGTACCTTTCCGTTCAATCTCTCTGCTATTTCAGATATTACCGTAATGGCGTTACCATCTCCACCGCATTTATTCATAAATCTTACTATGTCTAGAGCTGTAGACTCGGGACCTGATACTGTCATGTACCCAGTTGGAGTCTTTACTTCTTCAGTCAGTGCCTGTTTCATTTTTTTCCTGCTGTGAAAATGAATTACATTACGACCGGATATCAAAGGCCTGTGCTGGTGCGAAAGAATGACTTGAAAAAACTGTGCCTGCTGATGTGAGGCTCCGTGAATTGAAGCAGCGGTAAGTAACCCGACATAATAATTAACATCTAAATAATAGCACAATCCATCTATTAACCAGGAAGCTGGAGGCGAACCTGTCAGGGAGTACTCGGTTGGTACAATCACAAAAAAACCACTTACCGGTGATGTAATTCTGCCAGCTGCTTTCTGCCGCCTTAATGCTGCACGAAGAGAAACATCTGACATATTGAGTTTGCTTGCAGCTTCCTTCTTTGTAAATGAATATCTGCCATGCGCCTGCAGGTCATTAATAAATTTCTTCATGCTATCCTCTCTATGCAATGCATTTCCATAATGTAACACATTCTGTTACATTTTGCATTCGTATTGCAAAACGAGAGAGCAGAATTTTGAGCTCTTATTCCATCCTCTTCAAAAATCGCAGAAAGGTAGTGATGAGTGTAGAACTCGTTCTCATTGGTGACTCCCGTTAAATCAATCATGATACAAATCAATCGTACTTTGTAACACTTGAATTCCTTTACCTGTAATACGGTACATCTGCTTACTGCTTGTCGGCTTCTTAGGGCTGGTCATTTCAACTAAGCCATCTTCCAGTAGTGGGTTCAGAATCTGTCGCCGAAACTTGGCGCGATCAGATCTATTGGTCAAGGCTATTAATTCAACTAATTTACTATCTATGCGACATTTGCGAAGAACAGCCACTTGGTGCCGACTTAGTGCCAACTTGGTGCCAACTGGTGCTCCCTGGCCGGTCATGTCTTCTCATCATGCATTACGTTTGCATATAATTCTGCTATTCAGCATTATTTGCAACTGCTTTGCATTGATTCCCTGGCTGATCCCACGCCCTGCATGCATTCCCCGCATCTGCACCCAGGCATATCTTGTCAGCATGAAATCTTCGATCTCGCGTTGCCCACCCTTACCAAGAGTTATCATTTTCGTGACGCTACCTGGGAACAATTTGTCCCTATGTAGAATCCGAGGTCTTCGTCTCTTCTTCTTGTTTTTTTCACAATCTTCCCCGAAGTACTGCCTTTCCACTCAACAAAGAAACAACATATTGATTCAAGCTTACGCCTTCATCCGTTGCCTGGCCAGCGAGTCTGGCGTGTAGTGACTTTGGCATTCTAAGTAAAAACTTTCCACTGTATCCATCAAGCTGTCTGGGTTCTGGAATCGTGATACCACGGTCTATGGCGGTTTCCAGCCAGAGAATTTTAGCCTCATTGATGGAAGAGATAGCCTCTTCCATTGAATCTCCCTGAGTAATGCAACCTGGAAGATCAGGAATTTCTGCTACGAAAGCACCGTCATCGGGATAAAGTTCAACCTTGTAATTGAGAGAAAGATAGTACTCTACAGCGTTCCTTTTCATTTACTCTCCAATCCCAGCTGTTTAAGCGCAAGGATAATGTATGTTCTTCTAACCAATTTGCCGTGTTTCTGGGGTACAGTAAGCATTTCACCTGCTTGGCTTATGAATATGGCATGGCTTCCCTTTTGTCTGTCCTTTACCCAACCATGCATCTCCATAAATGACTCAAATTCCCCAAAAGCTATTTCAGGAGGTTTCGCCAGCATTTTTTGTAAGAGCTTTTCCTTCTTACTCATTTAAGCTCTCGAACCTGAACAATGATACTACATGCGATATCACATGTCTATACTGTAATGTGTGTGCTCCTGTTCTCATACTTCACCTCTTAACACACCCACAACCTGCACCCAGGCGTGCTTCTCGGTCGTCATCGTTTCCTCAATCCAGTCCAGATACTGACTGAATACTTTGTTGATTTCTCTCTCTTCTCTGCTTTTCCTGCTGTTCTTTACCTGCGGGAGTAATTTGCTCTTCTCAAATTTCAGTTCAAGATTAAAGAGTTTTCGTTCTTTGAGATTGTCTAGCTCATCAAGCTGTTCTTGCAGTTTCTCATTGATACTCGTCTCGAACTCTGTTCTCTTCTGCAGCATATACTCTTCTGCTTTTTGTACAGCTGGTTTCAGGAGTTTTTGAAGGCTTTCAGTATTTGATTCCTGCCCACGGTTCGGGTAAACTCGCTTGTGCAGCTGGGTTTTATCGAGTACTTCCTGGAAAGAAAGAGTATCTGTGTATTTATCGTTTTTGAAACGTACTCCAAACCATTCATGAATAAGTGGCTGGCCTTTTCTGTTGGGGATGAGACCGGACAAGATGAAGATGGTTTCATTTGGTTCAATGCAGGTGTTCAGGGTGATGACAGGGGCTTCATGCCTGCCGAAGGCTGCCAGCATTCTGTCGTTGGCCCATTCTATTGCAGGGCTTAGTTCCCAGAGATAAGAGGCTTCAGGCCAGGCTGATTCGTTCTTACGAGAGTTCTTTATCTCCTCTTTGATTCTGTTGATATCTTCAGTAAGTACAAGAGTATCTTCTTTGGGGTAGATTTCCCTGGGCAGCCTTTTGTACCTCTGCTTCAGGTCCTCGGGCATTGTAATGTCTATTCTTTTGTCTTCCGGGTACTGTTTGTAGTGTACTCTCTCTGTGTTTTCCAGATGGGCAAGAGCATTCTGCATGTATTCGAAATTGTTCCGGTAAAAGCTAATTCCCTTTGCGGTTTTTTCTTTAACTTTCTCACCGGTTGGCTGGGGTGCCGTTCCCATGAGGAATTTGAGAGGATCAAACTCCAGGTTGTTGTTGAACTCAATATCAAGGTCTTTGGCAGACTTGTTCTCTTCAATTGCTCTGGCGATGTGTTTTTCTTCCTCTTCAATGTCGTAGAGCTTCATGAATGAGGCAGGGTCTCCGATGTTCTTTGCTGCCTGCTCGTCTTTCTGAATGAGAAGCTGGAGAATTCTTGTGTCACCCATTATCTCTGAATTGATACTGTCTGTTATCAGGTAGTCTATTCTTGGTGCTTCAGTCTGGCCGTATCTGTCAATTCTACCGTTACGCTGTTTGAAGATCATTAGAGACCATGGAATGTCGAAGTGAATCAGTCTGTGGGAAAGGTAGTGAAGGTTTATTCCCTCGCTGGCAACATCAGAGGCAAGAA
>JAIOSV010000081.1 GCA_021107435.1 Candidatus Sabulitectum sp.
CTCGTTTGTGCAGTTCTGTTTTGTTGAGCACTTCGCTGAAGGTCATAGTTCCGATGTAATTGCTGCCTCTGAATCTTACACCGAACCAGTCATGTACAATGGGCTGGCCTTTTCTGTTGGGAATCAGTCCTGAGATAATGAAGATGGTTTCATCTGGTTCAAGGTTTGAATGCAGAGTGATAACCGGGGCCTGATGCCTGCCGAATGCTGCCAGCATTCTGTCGTTTACCCAATCGAGTACCGGGTGCAGTTCCCAGTTGTAGGTAATTTCAGGCCATGCTGTTTCATTCCTGCGGCAGTTGATTATTTCCTTCTTTATCAGGTTGATGTCTTCACTTAGTACTACTGTGTGTTCTTTGGGGTAAACTTCTCTGGGAAGCCTTCTATACCTTTGTTTAAGGTCTTCCGGCAGGGTCAATTCCAATCTTTTCTCATCTTCATAACCTTTGTAGTCAAGTCTTTCGGTCTGGTTGATATGATCAAGTGCTGTTTTAAGGTATGAGTAGTTGTTCTTGAAAAGGCTGGGGAGAGAGGCTGTTTTCTCTTTAGCACTTTCACCGATTGGCTGGGGTGTATTGCCCATAAGAAGTTTGAGGGGATCAAAGTCGATATTTTTGTTCAGTTCATTGTTCAGGTCTTCTGCTGATCTCTTTTCCTCTATGGCTCTTGCTATGAACTTTTCCTCTTCTTCAATGTCATACAGATTCATGAATGAAGCAGGGTCTCCTATGTTCTTTGCCGCCTGTTCATCTTTCTCTATCAGAAGCTGCAGAATACGGATATCGCCTTTTACCTCAGGGTTAGTGCTGTCTGTTAAGAGATAGTCGATTCTTGGTGGCTCACTCTGGCCGTATCTGTCTATTCTTCCATTACGCTGTTTGAATACCATGAGAGACCAGGGAATATCAAAGTGTATCATTCTATGCGAGAGATAATGAAGGTTAATTCCCTCGCTTGCAACATCTGATGCCAGCAGAACCCTTACAGGTGCATCTTCCCCGCCGAAGTCTTCCACTATTCTCTGCTGCTCAATGTCTGACATTCCCCCGTGGAGAATTTCCACCTGACTGTCTTTCAGCTTGAGATCCCTCGTTAGTTCTTTGTGGAGAAATTTCAGGGTTTCAATACGCTCTGTGAAAACAACCAGCCGGTCTTTCTTGCTCTTCCGGTTCCAGTTGTACTCACTGCTCTTCAGGAGGCTTACCAGTTTGCGGTACTTGCTGAAGCATTCCGGTGTTATTGCCATGGTTGAGTTCATGAGTTTTTCAAGCTGTGCGATATCACTGTAGTAAGCCGGGTCTTCAGTTTTTCTGAGCTTTTTTATTCTGTTCTCAATTGTTTTTATGCAAGCGGCCGGGCTTGAAAAAAGAGCTTTCTGCAAAGTGGTCTTGAAAAGGATTGAACCGGATCTTTTTTCATTCAGTTTTGTGAAATTGATGTTTTTCAGTGAATTGTAGGCTTCCTCTTCCTGTGGTGATGCCTGTACATGAACCTCGTATATCTTTCTTTTCTTGAACGCTTCTTTTACCTGGTGCTTGATGTCTTTCTTGAATCTTCTGATGAAAAGCCCTTTAATATCATCCTTCGTGTATTCTTCTTCATCTGCAATTGCTGTCGGGTCAAGCATGTTCATCAGACTGGCAAAACTTTTTGCCCTGCCGTCATGGGGTGTTGCTGAAAGCATTATCAGAGTATCTGATTTTTCTGCCAGAAGCTTTGCAAGCTTTGCCCTCTGGGAAGACTTGCTGCCCCTTTCAGCCACATTCTGGGCCTCATCAATTACTATGATGTCCCACCAGGACTTTTCAAGATAGTTTCTGTATTCAGTGTCCTGTTTCAATGTATCGATGGAGATAATAGCTTTGTCATAATAGTAGAACGGATTGCTGTTGGTTGGTATTCTTGATCTGATCCTTTGAATGCCGATTGAATCAAGCCTGGTGAGTGGTATTGTGAACCTGCTCCACCATTCCTTCTGAAACTGTGTGAGCATGCTCTTAAGAGCAACCACAAGAATCCTTTTACCCCTGCCCCGTCTAATAAGCTCTGAAACCAGAATACCGGCTTCAAGGGTTTTACCAAGGCCTACTGCATCGGCAATGAGAATTCGCTGTCTTGGCTGTTCAAGTGCCTGAATTGCAGGGTCAAACTGGTAATCAACAGAATCCATGGCACCTTTGTGCCCTGTATATATCATTTCGTCTGTTGGCGGTTTCCTTCTAAGAAGGCTCTCCATGTAGAGAATTGATGAATGGTACTGTGGGGATTCATCCACTGTCAGAATTGTTTCCTCAGGCTTTAGAATCTGAATTTCACTCTTGAACTGCTGCTCTATCTCAGTGAGGAATACTGCTTCTTTGTCGCGAACCAGTTCAGATATTCCAACAGCAGAAATGGCCTGACCTCCTGTTGAAGTTCGATCAACCCGCCTGACCACCCATTCTGCGTCTCTTACAAGTATTCGCGCCCCTGGGGCAACTGTTACAATCAAGAAATCCTTCAATCTGTATTATCTGTTCTTGCAAGAAGATAGGAAAGTTCTAACACACCATCTTCCTGGATGTTTACAACAACATTCGTATGATATTCTTCTGTCTGGAGGTAATGTCAATAAGAAGGATTTGCCTGTTCAACAAATTGTATTTTATTCAAATTGTGAAATTAAAACAGGATTGTATCACAGGCAGAACTTACAAACCCGGCGCACAGTGAAGATTGATGTGCGCAGTCGTAACAAGCGGTGTTAACTGAATATTTTTCTTTGCTTGCATGAACTCGAGCTGTGTTTCATCTACTCAGGAAGATGTCGTCTCCGTGAAAAAAAGTTGAAAATTTATTGCCCACAGCATTTCTTGTACTTTTTTCCACTGCCGCAAGGGCATAATTCATTCCTGCCAATCTTTTTCTTTCTGTCGACATGAACCATAGGGTGAACCGATTCATAATCTGATTTTCGGTTTTTTTCTGAATAGTGAAAATTCTCTTCATCAATATCTATGCTTGATAAAGGATCCCAGAATCTTTGAATTCTCGTAAGATCTTTCACAAATCCAATAGCTTGATCTTTGGAAGCTGACAACACTATTTCCTGCGGCAAAGAAGAAAGCATTTCAATCCTCGCGAACTCTATCACCGAAGAATCGATAAGATTCTCTTTGTAGGCTTTCCTGATTTCATCAGTAAGAGATATTGTTTGAAATACACCAGACATATTTGCAAGATCATTCCAGACTACAGAGGGGTTGCGTTCCAATTTTCCTTTATACAGTTCCCCCATGTATGCCACAAGTTCGCTTTTGGCAATAGTGTTTTCCAATGCCAGTATGTACAATGATTGAAGAGCTGCAGATCTGTGCAATTCTGGTACAAGAGAATCCTCAATTATTCCTTTTATCGGATCAAAATTGCCATCGCAAACCGATGCTAGAATTCTGAACAAGTCTTCTTCTACTATCTCCTTAATCAGGGTTTTCAGAACACTCTCCGGCAGGTAGCACATCTGTATTATCAGTGGATATGCTTTTGTCTCTCTGAATTTGGCAAGAATATACATTGCGAAAAATTGAAGACTATTGGGATGCTTCAGTAATTCCGCCGTGTTTTCTATTACATTTTCAAGAGATTCAAGCAAAATTGGAGTAATCTCTTCTTTCCTTTCCAGCGCATCCCTGATTGCTTCGCTGGGACAGTAACCATCATCAACACTCAGCTCATCAATAATGTCAGATATTTCCAAGTTTACTCCCCTTTATTCTCTTTGCGGCAAGACTCAATCTAAAATGGAATGCC
>JAIOSV010000065.1 GCA_021107435.1 Candidatus Sabulitectum sp.
ACTGAGATATCTCCATTCATCGCCGATATTCCGTTGAGAACCTCTGTAAGCCCCAGCCCCTTATGCTGTTCTCTGTTCTTTGTCGTAAAGAATGGTTCAAAGATTCGGAGGATAAGTTCATCATTCATTCCACAGCCGGTGTCCCTTATCTCAATCTTCACACATGGTAGAAATTTGTAAGAGGGAGATTCTTTAATCGACTTTGTAAACATTTGTCCTGTGCCTGCCTGCAGAAACAGCTCTCCTCCATCAGACATACTTTCAAGTGAATTAGTTATGATATTCAATATTGCCATTTTCAGTTCTTTTGAATCCGCCAGGGTATCTTTTATTCCAGCCTCAATAACAAAGCGGCATTTCACCTTATTGCCGGACAACATTCTAGCGACAGGTCTGATCTTCATGAGCAGAAAACCTATGTCTACCCTGTCAATACGCAGAGTTCTTTTCCTGGAAATAAAATCAAATTCATTCCGCAACGTCAATAGATCCCTTTGCAAGTCAGCGGGATCTGAGAGTTCTTCACCTGCCGGCAAAGCCTGAATTGCTTCCATTTTACCGATAGTTCCCTGAAAGATGCTCCTTGATGTACTGAGAATTGTCTTTCTGATTTGTCTTTCAAGCAGTTCTCTGCGACTGGTAATGTCTCTTATGACTGTCAGAAACAGATTCCTTCCCTTATTGTCGAGGTTGCTCACACTTGCTTCCAGCCAGATTGTTGAGCCGTCAGACTTGAGCCCCTTGAACTCTACCAGATCAGGTACAGATTTTCCTGTCACACGCAGGAAATGCATATACTGAAGCATCTCCCTGAACTCTGGAGCTGTAAGATCCTCGAAATCGATGAACTGAAGCTGATCCGATGAAATCTCGAATATATCCAGGAACCGATCATTGGCATATACAATTTTCCCGTTCAAATCATCCAGAAGAACCCCATCCAGACTTGTCGTGAGGCATCTGCCGGTCAATTCATTAATCTGCTCTTCAGTCATTCCCAGTCCTGCAGACCCAGGGTCTTGCTTGTTTCACAATAAGTTCGCCGTCAAAAGTAATCTTGAACTCTATCTCCATGGCAAAATCCAGGTTACCGGTATTTATGCCATAAACCAACCGGTAGTGATTATGAATCATATCCAGATAGTCCGCAAGCCGCTCAATTTGTTCCACGGAAAGTATCCTCTCGCCGGGTTGAACTCTGTTTGAGAAGCGTATGTACTGAATTTCTCTCGTCACTGAACCTGTGATATTCTGCTCTGTCAAAAGAAACTCCTCCGGCACCGATTCCGATTCCGGATTAGTCACCATGTCCTCTCCAATCTGAACATTAACATAGTATCCAGTAATGAAAGGGTTGAATATGTTCATTGAAACAGCCACGCCGTTGGCAAGTTCACCCCGGTAGCTCTGGTGAACAAGAACACCCATTGCCCCGGAAAGATGACTGATCCGATGAAATTCCCTCTCTTCAAAAGCTCTGTAAGTCCACATCCCTGCCCATACCTGTTTGACAGTTTCTGAAATGTGGCCTTCTTCAGTGTGATGTGTAAAAGATCTGTAAAGCCCCGCTCCATTGAACCCGGGCATGTCTTCGTTGTTCGTGCTTGAGCGACATCGGAGGGGCTCCCCGGGTTCAAACTTTGCAGCCATTACAGAGAGGGAATCCATCATCCACAAAGGAACTTCGCTGTTTCTGATCCTCTGTCGCAGCTTCCAGAGCATATCCTCCCTGTCTCCCGCGCTGCTTCTGAACTCATCCAGAGCGATAAGAGAGTCTACTGCATGGTACAAGTTGCTGTATTCCATAAACTTATAATAATAATAGAAAGGTATTGCATATCCATCAGGAACACTGAAAGACGGCAGACACCATGTAAGCTCGCCAAGGTTCGCCGCCTTTGCCCCGTACGCGCCGGAATCCACAAGCCTGATGTTTTCAAGACATTGAATCCTCTGCTCGTCAAGCTCTCTGCTGAGAACCGTTACCGTATCCGGTCTTACAGATTCAAGCCACTCTGCTGCCGCAGAGAATGGTATTTCTTCAATGGTATATCCTTGAGGGAAAGCTGTCAACCTCACATACTTCCCCAGAAGAGATTGAAACGCATCAGTACTGGTAAAGTCCGGAATGTAGATATTGGGAGTGTCGTTCTGCATCGCCTTGAGGTTTATATGCGAAAGTGGAGTTTGAGGAATTGTGGTTATAATTCCGGCCACATGACTGATGTCGTTGGGAATTGTCTGAAAAACCGGAATATCCCTCGCTGAGAATGTACTTCCAGGGGTTCCGATCCTGAGTATCCCGCATGCTTCCCCGGTGTTCAGAGCAACATAATCCACGCCGGCAAACAACTCGGATGTAAGCAATACCTGTACTTCCGCTGACTCAAAGAGTTCACTTTCTTCATTGTAAATACCCACCTGAGTCTCACCGGTGGGATGATACACTATCCTTCCTCCGGCAAACTCCATTCCATGAATAATCAATCTGAATGCAAGAGCTGCTTCATCAGCATGAACAGGATCACTCGGCCAGAATTCAATAACGTAAATACCGCCTGATTGACCTGATCCTGTATATCTGTCGTGAGCAACCACACTTCCCGCGAGAAGCCTTCTATTGAAATCGGTGTATGTACGAGTATTGAAGTCCAGCAGACTCAGATTACATCCCAGAGTTTTGTTGAAAAATTTCCAGTGATATCTAAATGCATTCGAGTTGATGAAGTACAGTTTCGGGTTATCTGTGTCAATGTCTGTAATCAAAAACTTAACCTCGGAAAGCTGCAGCGGTAAGACCGCTTTGTCTCCTGAAGCCAGCCTGTCAAAGGTTTCTCTGTCTTCAATCACGGATGTTCCCGCATTGGCGGTCATACAGCATCCGGTAACCGCATCCTCGATTCCCGCATAAAAGTCAGGGCCAGATCCGTGTGCTTTAAGGAAAATTAAACAAATCAGCACAAAATATGCAGGTAAAAGCAGTTTGATAAACGCTCCCTTCATGGAGTGTTCTTTCGATTTGAGATACCCTTTAGGGAAAGAGAATATTCCCCGAACTCCGGAAAACTGCAAGGAGCAAGTCCATTGACGCAGCTTCTGCGGGGAGTTAACATTTGATAAGACTGAATCAGCAGGGAGGTTTCAATTGGAGATGATTGTGGTGCACCTGAAAAACGGAGAAATCGCCAAAGGACACTCAAACGATTTTTCCCCTGAAAAAGCTGTTTTTCATCTGATCAATATGATTGATCCGTTGTGTACAGAGGAAATCAGACTGGATAATCTCAAAGCAATCTTTTTTGTGAAAGATTTCCGGGGAGATTTTCTTCATGTGGACTCATATGACTTCAGCGAAGCCCCTGTCTCCGGCAAACACATCATCATCACCTTCTGCGATGGTGAAATACTGTTTGCGACCTCTAAAACGATATACACGAATGAAACAGGTTTCTTCATCTACCCTATCGACCCGAAAGCAAACACAATCCGTGCATTTGTAATCAACTCGTTCATTGAAAGCATTGATATTGTAGGATAAAACTACTGCACCATGGGAACAAATCGAACCGGAAGATCCTCATGTACAATTACTTCCCCATTATTTTTTATAAGTACAATCAATCTCTGAAAAAAATTCCCCACTGGCAGAATCATTCTTCCGTTTTCTTTAAGCTGATCAACCAGTATCTGTGGTATTTCCTGCGGAGCACAACTGACAATAACAGCATCAAACGGTGCCATCTCCGGCCAGCCTGAATATCCATTTCCCTCAAGAAGATGGACTCTGCTGCTCAACAATTCCCTCGCATGGAGAGCAAGTTCATGCAAAATCTCAATTGTGAAAACCTCAACACCCATTTCATCCATCACAGCAGCTGCGTACCCGGACCCGGTACCAATTTCAAGAACTCTTTCCCCGGCAGTCAGCTTCAACTTCTCCAGCATGTATGCAACTATATAGGGTTGTGATATGGTCTGCTTATGGCCAATAGCACATGGATAATTTCCATAAAGATCACGCGGAAATCTGAACCTGTAACCTGGAATGAAAAGATGCCTCTCAACTGCTCCCATAGCACTTAGAACCGGACTGTCCCTGATTCCCTGCGTTTCAAGCAGTCTAACCATTGCCTTTCTCTGTTTTGTCCAGTCTGAATTTCCTCTGATCACAGATGTCTCCCTTTACCTGATTATGATAAAATTCCAGCGGAAGAAGTATTCTTATCCTTTCCCTGTTGTATGTTTGGAGTACTTTGAATAATCCGGGAGGTATCTCTTGAAATACTCTTTGCTTTTGCTTGCAGTTCTATGGGAATGTGTTTTTTCTCATCCCCACATGTTCATCGATACGGAAATGGAAGTCAGACTGAGAAATGATTACCTTAACGGTATTGAAATAACATGGCATTTTGATCCGATGTTCACAGCTGCAATATGCACAGATTTTGACAGTAACGGAGATGGTCAATTCTCCACTGGAGAAACCGCAGAGGTCTTCGCCAACGCGTTCTCAAATCTGGAGAATTCCAGCTATTTTACATTTCTGAGTATCGGAGGGCAAACTCTTTCTCCATCGGGAATTGAGGAGTTTTCAGTATTTATGGAACAAGGAGCGCTTGTATACAGGTTTTTCTGCCCTTTCAATATCCCTGTAACCGGTGGTGTATTCAGAGTTGCCATCTACGACTGCACATATTACTGTGACATTCTTTACAGAGAAGGTTCTCCAATAACCCTTAGCGGCCCCGGAAGCGAGAACGCCCAATTCGAAATTGAGCAGAACGATGAGATCAGAATATCCTACGGCGGAAGTGTCTCGGTTTCCAGAGAAGGCAGCACCTACTCCGGCACCGCATATCCTCAGCAGCTTGTTGTCTATATGAATTCAAACTGATATGACAGGAACTTTCAAACCGGCCCTCTTTCTGCTTCTTTTCTTCTTCTGCATTCCCTCTTTCTCGCAGACGAATCCCTTTCTTTCGAATGGCACCTCCGGGGAAGAGCGACCGGAAACCGCAATCACCGAACCGGGAGGTCCTGCCACATGGCCGGTTATTGGCTCTCTCGTCACAATAAGCGCTGCAGTCCAGAGAAATCTTCAACAGACCATTGCCAGCAGTATGAATGATTTAAAAAGCACAGGCAGCATAAGCAGTCTCGGAGTACTTCTTGGAATATCCTTTGTTTTCGGCGTTCTGCATGCCATTGGTCCGGGACACAGAAAAGCGGTTCTTGTCACATATTTCCTTGGGGAAGGTACAAAACCTGTGAAGGGTTTCATGACCGGCTTCCTCCTGGCTCTGGCGCATGCGGCAAGTGCCATTGCTCTTGTGGGAGGACTCTATCTGTTCACCACTCGCTCTCTGCTGATTTCGGTTGACAAAGCACAGAATCTGCTCTTCCCCATCACATATGCCATCATTCTTATTCTGGGAATCTGGATGATTATACATGGAATATTAGAGTACCGTACAAAACATAGACGAGAGCAAAGTAACGGGGGAATTGGCGGATTGATACTGTCCGGGCTGGTTCCCTGTCCGGCTGCCTCGGCAATAATGATTCTGGCAGTAGCCGGTAACGCAATACCTATTGGAATTCTGTCCGTTCTAATGATGTCTCTGGGAATGGGCATTCTGCTTGCGATTGTGGGACTACTCGCTGTTCTCATGAGAAACCGGATAATCGTCCTGCTGAAAAATTCCAAAAAAACAAAAGCAATGGAACTAAGTCTTCATCTGCTCTCAGGACTTGCTATGGCCCTCTTCGGCCTTTTCATGGCTCTGGGCTCGCTGTAACTCTTTCAACTTCTTGAATATCAATGTTGCCTTAACCATAGCAATTATCAACTCTGCGTCAGAAATCCGTAATGTATCAGTTGACATATGCATTTTTGCATATATATTCGCCCGGATTGCATATTTTCCTATATGAGAGGCGGACATGAACAGAAGACAACGACTTGACATGATAGTCAGGATTCTTGATGAAGAAGCAACTGGCAGCCAGCTGAAACTTAGAAATCTCCTGTCGGAAAAGGGAATCGAGGTATCCCAGTCAAGTCTTTCCCGTGATCTGAATTCTCTGGGAGCATACAGAAAACCGACTCGTGACGGTTCATTTGTCTACAAGGTCTCTGATGAGGAGCAAAGGAAAGAAACATCGCTGAGGATGCAGAGAAGGTTTCAGACATCAGTAACAGGCGTTGTTTCAAGTGCCAATATAGTAGTCGTTTACACCAATCCCGCAGAAGCTCAAGCTATAGCAAGGGTCATTGACTGCGCAGGTCTTGATGGTCTTCTTGGTACAGTAGGCGGTGACAACACTGTATTTTGCATTGCCTCCGACGAAAAAGCAGCGGATGAACTGTGCAGTACTATGAGCAGCCTTCTGGAATAGCAATACGCAAATCACATTTAAGTAATCGGGAGGAAGTAGTGAACCCTGCAAAAAGTGCAGAAACCGCAGAGCTCGAACTTGAAATTGGAGATGGGATATTATTCACTGGAACAGCATTCGGAGCCCATAAATCTGTTACAGGAGAAGTTGTCTTCAATACCGGCATGGTTGGATACACAGAGGCCCTTACCGACCCGTCTTACACCGGACAGATACTGGTGCTGACATATCCTCTTGCAGGAAATTACGGAGTTCCCGCCTTCGAAAATGATAATTACAATCTTCCACTTGAATTCGAGTCTGATAAAATGCAGGTTGCCGGTCTCATCGTCTCCTCACACAGCGAGTTTCCAAGCCATTATAACAAAATGGAAAACTTGAGAGAGTGGCTGCAAAGAAGCGGGATTCCCGCAATCTGCGATGTTGATACCAGGTCAATAACAAAACATCTCAGGAAATCCGGTACAGTTAGCGGGTCTATCAGAACAGGCAGTATTTCAGTCAACGCCAGTGCAGGCACACCTTCCGGTATCTGCAAATCAACAATCTCAGGAATTACCTGCTTTAATTGTGAAACACCTGACAGGCCAACTGTAATCCTTATAGACTGCGGTGCCAAAGCAAACATCATAAGAAGTCTTCTCTCTCTTGAAATGAATGTTTTGAAGGTTCCCTACAATCATCAACTAAATGATCTTGAATACTCCGGAATTCTCATATCCAACGGCCCGGGAAATCCGGAAGAATGGACTGAAACTATAGAAACACTCAGAAAAGCAATCAACCGGGATATACCCATTCTCGGTATCTGCCTTGGTCATCAGATACTCGCGCTAGCGGCCGGCGCGTCTACAGAAAAAATGAAATACGGACACAGAAGCCAGAATCAGCCATGCCTCGAAGACAAGAAAGACAAACCACGATTTCTTCTTACTTCACAGAATCATGGATATCAGGTTAAGCGCGATTCACTTCCGCCGGATTGGAAAATCTGGTACACCAATGTAAATGACGGATCAATTGAAGGAATAAGACATCAGGAAAAACCGATGACAGGGGTTCAGTTCCACCCCGAATCGTCGCCGGGACCACTGGACGCTTCAGGAATCTTTGTTGAATTTGCGGCAGCAGTCACAGATACATTCAGGAAATGAAAGGCGGAATTTGATTAATTTAAAGAGTGTACTTGTCCTGGGCAGTTCCGCCCTCAAAATCGGTGAAGCCGGTGAGTTCGATTACTCGGGAAGCCAGACGCTTAAAGCCCTTGCTGAAGAAGGTCTCAGGACAATTCTTGTTAATCCGAATATCGCAACTGTCCAGACCTCAAAAGATATGGCTGACAGGATCTATTTCCTGCCTGTAACACCGTTCTTTGTAAAAAAGGTCATCGAAAAGGAAAGACCGGACGCAATAGTGCTGGCCTCTGGAGGACAGACTGCCCTTAACTGCGGAATATCTCTTTATGAAGACGGTGTTTTCGAGGAATTTGGAGTTCAGGTTCTGGGCACGCCGGTAAAGGCAATTCTTCTTTCAGAGGATAGACAGAAATTTGCCGACCATTTGAAAGAAGAAGGCTTACCCATCCCGGTCAGCAGAGCAGTAAACAATGTCACCGAAGTCACTGCAGCCGGTAAAGAAGTCGGATACCCCTGCATGGCAAGAGCAGCTTTTGCTCTGGGGGGCCTTGGCTCCGGCGTATGTAAAAATCCCGAGGAACTGAAAACTCTTGCGGAAAAAGCATTTGCCCATGCTGATCAGCTGCTGATTGAGGAATATCTGGAGGGGTGGAAGGAAATTGAATACGAAATTGTTCGTGATTCCGCAGGAACATGTCTTGCCATTTGCAACATGGAGAATCTTGATCCCATGGGAATACATACAGGTGAAAGCATTGTTGTTGCCCCCAGTCAAACCCTCAACAACTCTGAATACCACCAGTTAAGAAGTGCGGCAATGAAAGTTGCCAGCAGCCTGGGTATTGTGGGCGAATGCAACGTACAATTTGCCCTCTCGCCGCACGGAAATGGATACAGAATAATCGAGGCAAACGCCCGGCTTTCAAGAAGCTCCGCACTTGCTTCAAAAGCAACCGGATATCCCCTTGCGTATGTCGCGGCAAAACTTGCTCTGGGGCGGAAACTGTATCAAATCACAAACGCTGTAACTGGTTGTACAACTGCGGCCTTCGAGCCTGCCATGGATTACATTGTTGTAAAAATTCCAAGATGGGATTTTAAGAAGTTCAAAAGAGTTTCCAGTAGAATAGGTTCTTCCATGAAATCCGTCGGGGAAGTAATGGCTATTTCCAGATCCTTTGAGGAATCTCTTCAGAAAGCGCTCAGGATGCTGCAGACCGGCAAGCAGGGACTGGTACTTAACGATGACAGAACAGACTCATTGGACATTGCCTCTGAGCTGAATAATCCGTCGCACAACCGCCTCTTCGCGATCGCAGGAAGCCTGGCAAAAGGCACGACAACAAAAGAACTGAACATAATAACAGGTATTGACCTCTGGTTTCTTGAGGGTATCAGCAGAATTGTCAAGCTCGCGGAAGTCCTTAAGAAGACAACATTCGAGAAACTTGACAGAGATTTCCTCCTTACCCTGAAAAAATCCGGGTTTTCCGACAAGCAAATTGCATATGCACTTAATGTTGAAGAAGCAACTGTAAGAACTCTGAGGTATTCTCAAGGGATCAGACCCTGTGTAAAGCAGATAGATACAGTTGCAGGTGAGTATCCCGCTTCAACGAATTATCTCTATCTCACATACAACGGAACAGAAAATGATGTTAAGAAGTGTTCGGAAAACAGCGTAATTGTACTGGGTTCGGGAACCTATTGCGTAGGCAGTTCAGTTGAGTTCGACTGGTGCTGTGTCTCTACTGTAAAAGCTCTCTCCGCTCACAAGGTTTCAAGTATCGTGATAAACAACAATCCGGAAACTGTAAGCACAGATTTTGATGAAAGCGACAGACTTTATTTTGAGGAACTCAACCTTGAAACACTTCTGGAAATATACTCAAGAGAAGATCCCGCAGGTGTGATTCTTTTCAGTGGCGGACAGGTCGCCAACAACCTTGCTATCTCCTGCTTAAAGGAAGGTATCCGTATCCTCGGCACTTCTGCCGAAAACATAGATCGGGCCGAAAGCAGACACATTTTCTCCTCCCTTCTTGAAAACCTGGAGATTCCCCAGCCTCCCTGGCAGGAAGCTTCCTCAAAAACTGAGGCACACCGGTTTGCCCTTGAATCCGGCTACCCGGTTCTTGTCAGACCTTCGTACGTACTCTCAGGCGCAGCAATGGGAGTCGCAGCGAACCCGGTACAACTTGATAAACTTCTGAAATACGCAAGCTCTGTCTCGAAAGATCATCCGGTAGTACTGAGCAAGTTCATTGAGGGTGCCCGCGAGATCGACCTGGATGGCGTGGCACAGAATGGGGAGATAGTCCTCTCTGCAATATCAGAGCATGTTGAAAATGCAGGCGTGCATTCAGGTGATGCGACGCTGGTGTTTCCACCACAGAGGATCTACCTTGAAACAATGCGCCAGTCTCGCGATATAGCCGCAAGAATAGCGAAAGCACTGAAGATAAACGGCCCTTTCAACATCCAGTTGCTGGCGAAAGATAACAATGTAATGGTAATAGAATGCAATCTTAGAGCTTCAAGGAGTTTCCCGTTTGTATCCAAAGTTATGGGACGCAACCTTATCACCGCTGCTACAAATGTTGTCATGAAAAAAAAGATGGAACCGGAACCCTGGGGATTCATGGATCTGGGGTATGTAGGTGTTAAGGCGCCTCAATTCTCTTTCACCAGGCTTGACGGAGCAGATCCTGTTACAGGAGTGGAAATGGCTTCCACCGGTGAGGTAGCTGCCATTGGAAGCACTTTCAACGAAGCCTATCTGAAAGCACTTATATGTGTGGGATATGATCTCCCGCCGAAGAGAATAATGGTATCTCTTGATGGTGTATCAGCCAAGTCAGGTATGCTTGAAGGCTTGAAAACACTTGAAAAGCTTGGAGTGGAGATTTGGACACCTCCAGGTACTGCGTCCTTTCTAACTGCCATGGACATTCCTGTACTTACAATGCCTTCTCTGAAAGAGATCAGCCCGGAGAAAATCAACAATATATTCAGATCAAACAAGTTCGATCTCCTCTTCAGTATTTCCGACAGGAACAGCGAACAGGCATTTCTTCAGGGCTATCATCTTCGAAGATGCGCCGCAGACAGAAACATTCCCGTGATGACCAGTCTTCAAGCCGCAAGAAGGTTATGCGAAGCTCTCGGAGAGATCAAGTCTGGTGACCTTGAGATAAAGGGAATGGATGAATATTCACAAAACACCGGAAAGACAGCTGAGCAGCTCTTGAAACCCGAATGCTCTCTGCACTGTGATGTATGACCTGAACAGATTCTCAGCAGACATCATACTCTTCAGCATGCGCCGGTACTATCGTCCGAAAGTCAAAGTAATCAGACTACTGATTAACTTGTCGCCACTCATCCTTTGAGATCTTCCGTTGTTGTAAAAAGAAATCAGAGGCAGTATAGTGCTTTGGCTTAATACAAACAAATAACTTCAGGGGGATACCATGAAACTTATTGCCGCTGTCTCACTTACAACATTCATTGCTATTCTTGCATGCGGAAGCAGTCCATCTTCTTCAACACCTGACTCTCTTGCAACTGTTCAAGGATTCGAAGTAAACAGATCAGCTTCGAAGGGAGATACTGTTGTTCTTGAGTGGACTCCTCTGAGCCAGGATGTTGACGGATATCATATCTACAGCCAGGGTCTTGATGCAGATGACTGGAGCATAATTGGTTCATCAGATGGATCGACCTGGACTCATATTGCGTCATCTACAGGAGAGTACTGTGTAAAAGCATACAAAGATGATAAACTCTCACTGAGCTATTCAAGCCTGGACACGACAACTGCGTACATAGATAACACCTATCTTCTCTATCCTGTCTGGGTAACCGCCGATTCCAATGGCTTTTTTGTAAATCCCGATGGCGCCGGTGGCGCATCAGGCCCTGCCGGTAATGCTGACTTCATGCAGGACTTCTACATAGAAATGGTGGACAACACAATTATCGTGTACTCGGGCAACAACAATCCTTCCCTGTATCCTGGTGGCCACACAACAAAGCTCTGCAGTTCAAGCTCCCTCGATTATGTAGCTCCTGAAGCAGAATCATCTCAATGGGTAGACTCAATTCCGATAACAGAACCACTCTCGGTATTCCTGCAGATGGAAGAGGGCTACTATTCCATACTCTCAATAGACAACATATCTGCTGACAGCATCAGGGTTGCATCCATTGAGTATCAGTCAATTGATTATCTAAGACTCTTCAACTCAATCTGAGAAAGCGAGAAAACACTTTTCCAGAAAGGCGGGATTGCTCCCGCCTTTTTCTATTCAAGACTCGCGCCAAGCTCGAGTATGGTTTGATCGGCAATTGTCAGAAAATAGCCATCAAGCAATGGGCGCATGCTCTGCCAGTAGCCCAGCCACTCTGCTGCCTTAACCGGATCAATTTGCGCCTGGGCACTGGATCCGGCGCGCTCCATCCATGCCGGAAGCTCTGCGGTACCGATGTTCTGTACATCCCCATCAGTATAAAAACCACCAATTGCAAGAAGGAAGAAAGCATACGCCTCTGACTCCGGAGCACTCCGGTCCAGAAAGGTAATTGTATTGACACCTATGGCATTTGACTCGCCAAGTAACATAACGGTGATTGCGTAAGCGGCTCTATCCGCGTACTTATTAATCTCATCGTAGTTGCCTGTCTGAAATGCGTCCGTCCGAAGATCCTCGAATTGCTGAGAGAGCTCAAGGGACAATGCAGTTTCAACTGTCTCCTGGAACAGCTCCTCCAGGACATCAGTATCCATTTCTTCGGAACTTTCAAGAACAATGTTGATCCGGTCTATCTCTGCCCATAATTCAGTAGCCTCGGTGAACACTGAACTGCCATACGCAGCCACAGCCGACAACAGCCCCGGTAGAACCCATTTCGAAATCATCTTCCCTCCCCTGCTACAGCAAAAAGACACGCCATTCTATTCTATGGCCAACCTTGTTCGCAAACAACCTTTCACCCGAAGTTCAGTACAAGGTATTTCTCTCTATCCTGCAATCATGATGTCAGGAGCACCGGTCAGCAGTAATCTGTCTCCCTGTCAAGCCATTTCCTTCCAGAAAAAGCAATGCTCAGCCAGCGGCTCAGGCGAACTGCCTCAGTCGATAACGACCATTCTGCCTGTAGAGAGATGATCGCCTGCCGAAAGACAACATGTGTAAACACCGGCAAAGAGATTTGCCGTATCCAGGATAATTTCGTTCTCTCCTGGAAGCAGCTCAGTATACAGCAGTGTATCCACTTTTCGACCTTTCATGTCAAACAGATCCAGTCTTGCATTGCCCATACAACCACCGGGCAGTGAAAAGCAGATTGTTGTGATACCGCAGACCGGATTCGGGCAGATGCCGGTCAGCCCGAAAGACTGGATTGAGCTGCTTGCAGTAGCTTCAATGCCGGTTTCAGTCGACTCGATACAGTAAATCCAGCCACCGCTTCCCATTTGACGGGCGTGGACCCGTTTACCGCCAGTCGCTGCAATTGCGCCGTCCTCCGATATCTCACATGCAAAATTAGAACCGGGATAGCTTTGATCCAGAGTGAAGTACGGAATTGAGCTGTCAGTCATAAAAAGGGCAGAGCGCATACCGCTTCCGCTCAGCGAACCCCACGAGGCGGCAATACCCGCAGTCGCATCATTGGAGTTAAGAGCAACACAGCCTGTTAAATCGCCGAAATCCTCGCTCTTCCATGTTGGCGAAGGTGAAGAAGTGTTGAAAATGTAAGCGTATCCACGATTCCCGGAAGCATTCGCCTGATATGAACTTACCATCAGTGTATTTGCTGCAATATCCACGGAACACACCCAGGGATAGTAATAATCGGGAGGTATGATATACTGCCATGACTGTGAGAACTCACTGCCGTTCCACTCATTAAGCCGGACATGTCCGCGGTAGTTCCCGTATACCATCCATTGACCGTCCTGAGAAATGGCAGGGGCATACTGCCAGCCGTGGTCAATGCTGAAGGAGTTGATCTGGTTACCCGAACTATCGTAAACATATACATTCTTGTACGTGGAATAGACCATCAGTGACGCGTCATCTGTGATATCAAGACCTACGGGAGTTTCATCCGTATTAGGCAGATCCACTATCAAAGTCGGTGTACTGCTGGAACTGTCGAATACATAAAGCTGGTGCGGTTTCTCCGGATCATCAGTAATATTCGCGACCAGACACACGATTGTAGAACCGTCAGGAGTAACCCGAACATCCCTCGGTCTGGATGACTGGCCCAAACTGGTACTGATATAGGGGAAATCATAGGTCCAGTCAGGTGTTGAAGAGGAAACACTGAACTTGAACAGAGTACCCTTGTAGTTTCCGGAATCATCACGCCACCCCGGCACGCAACCGGTGATAACAGACCCGTCTGATGATATATCTCCACTTATGTCGTCCTTTACAGACTTATCCCCCGCGCACAGATCATAAGTCCAGACAGGTGTTCCACTGCCCGCCGACTCATAGAGTTCCCACTTCTCATAGTTCAGACTCCAGGAGTTGAATATGTATGCGCCGTTCCCTGATACATCTATATCCTCACACATGGCTCCGTGAGTGGTTAGCCAGTCCTCTGCCGACCAGAGTATTTCTGCCTGTTCAAATAAGTTCGGGCAGGATAGACCGCTGTATGAGTACCCGGCAGATACTGCGGGCATTTCAGCCATTTCCAGTCTCGTGTCGAATACTCTTTCTACGAGACGCTCTCCCGTCTCATCGTTTACAATACCGGCATCTTCAAAGCCTGCAGCCCCCATCGCTGTCAAAGCAAAGAATACCGTAGCCAGGATCATGTTTATCATAGTCCCTCCTTTTTCGTGTTACCGCAGAGAAATGCTCTCCTGTTCAGAAAACGCCATACTCAACTCGTTCAGTTCTTCAAATGCCCTGTGGATTCCGGATGCTGCCAGTGAAAGCCTTTCCCTTAAAGTGATGTGAGCAGATTATCCACCTTTGCTCTCTTCAACTCAAAAATCTTCACCACTTCTAATGGAAAACAATTCTTTTTTCAGAGTGCAAGATAGACTTTTATTCCACCAGACACCGAATCAATACAGCTGAATACTTCATTCAGTCGAGCATGTGTCATTTTTTCTGCAAATATTTTACTATGTTGTCCCTCTCGGGACGACGATATTATCAATTCGTTCAGGTGTCAAGTCCTGCTTTACCCGATCCGGCAAATTCAGATTTATGATTTATGGGAGTTATCAGGCTATTCAAACAGCCCCCAAAGATTTCTCCGGTCAAGGTTTCTTCAGTGACCAATCCAAACAGTACGGCCCTGTACGAATGTCCGGAACCTTTTGAAATACGAGCGGGCAGATTCTATTCTATTTCAATACGGTACACATCCTTGTTTCAGCTCAATCTCTGTCCGCATTTCAGTATCGCCGACAAGCACAGAGCTGCCATTTGCGGCTACGCGGCGTATCAGCAAAACCTCAGAGCAACAGCATTGTTTTTGTGCGTGACTCTGCCCCGGCATCCAGACGACAGAAGTATATCCCTGAGTATGCAGGATACCCCGAACTGTCCCTGCCATCCCAGACTATCGAATGGTTTCCGGTCAACCGAGCTTGATCGACAAGAGTACAGACCCTTCTACCTGCTGTATCAAATATCGAAACAGACACATGGGTTGCGCACGGCAGTTCGTAAGTAATTGTCGTTGCCGACTGGAAAGGATTTGGATAGTTCTGATGAAGAGCTGGTGTTGCTGTTGAAGAAGAGCCGCTGTTCGACTCCTCCGTTTCGATACCGGTTCCACTGGATTCCCAGATACTGAGCTGAATATCATCGAACCATGCATCCACAAGACCGTGTACGGAACACCGTATGGTTACGCTGTCCGCACCTGCAGGAACAGTTTCCCCTCCGTTCAGCCATATCCAGCCCTGTTCGT
>JAIOSV010000114.1 GCA_021107435.1 Candidatus Sabulitectum sp.
AACAGGTTCATCAAGTACAAGGTGTGTGGTAGTTGATTGAAATTCCTGAGAGGTATGATTTCCCTCGATAGATGCGTAACTCAATAATGTGGTTATTTAGCATCGAATTGCTTAAAAACAATATAAATAAAAGGCCCCATGAGCAAATCATGGGGCCTTTTGGCGCCTCGACCGTGTCTCTCAACGAATTATTTTCTGGTTCAATGCAACCATGGGTAACAAACCCATACCAAAGTCAAAGAAGACCTTCAGGAACCCCATAATACAAGCAAAAGAGATGAAACTTGAGATGGAACTGAACAACCTGAGCAGGGCAGAGCTTGCACGAAAACTTGAAATTTCAAGAGCAAGAGTAACTCAGATGCTTAATCTTCTCAAACTTCCTGAGGAGTTGATAGAAGAGGTTGAGGGGATGGGGGATTACTGGGGGAGGAGACTGGTGACTGAAAGAATGCTTCGCAGGAAGTTAGTTGGAGGAGACTGTTAATAGAAGGTAAATCACGAACTTCCATCTCTTGACACTGACTGAATCTGGTTCTATTCTCAGAAATGTAATGTAGTTTGATGGTAACATTCGAATATCAGGAGGTCTTAAATGTTGTCACTCCTTATCTTCGCTCTTGTCTCGGATACAGCACCCATTCACACAACAGTGGCAGACAGCTCGAATGTATCATTTATAGCACAGACTCTACTTTCCTGGACAACTGTAGAGCACGACAGTCTTCGCTACATCCGTTTCTCCGATATTTCTTCCACAGACAGCGTTGGTTATCCTGAACTACCCGTGATTACCTGCCTGGTTGCCGTTCCTGACAGCGTTACTCCAACCATTCAATTTGCATTAACTGAATTGCGTGAACAGAGCGTTTTACCTGTATATCCAACACCGGCACATGTGGTGTCTTACGAATTCACCACTGCAGTGGTTGATTCATTCGTTCAGGATTCAATCGCGTACGCTTCAAGCGATTTCTGGCCTGCAGAAAGAGTAAATTATCTGGGTGAGATCAGAATCTGTGACCAGCGTCTTCTTAAGATCCAGCTTTTCCCGGCACAATACAGAGCTTCAGACAGTACATTGAGTACCGTTACAGCCTTCAGTGTGTCTGTCTCTTTTGACAGTGCTTCTGCTGTATGGAGCAGTATTGGTCTCGGAGCCTTTCAGCGAATGGTACACGGCAGCCCAATAGTGGGTTATCATTCCGTTTCACAAACCCATGCTCCTGTTCCTGATTATTTTGGTGTAGTTGACCCCGACACCGGTCCTGATGATCCAGGTAAACGCAGAATGCCTGACTATGTTATCATTTGTGCTACCGGTTTGTACAACTATTGCAGTATTGCGATTGATTCTCTCGCCGAACACAGAGTCAGTCTGAACAGCTTTGACGTTGCCACTGTACTCACAGATGACATCCTTGATGAATACGGTTCCGGTGAATCGATCCTTACAGATGAAATGATCAGAGAATTTACCGAACATATGTGGAATGATTGGCCACAGGCTTCAACAAAAAAGCCGAGTTATTTGCTGTTTATCGGAGACCATGAGGATTCAACTTACTACGATCAGAACTGGTTTCTGCCCACTCACACGTTTGCGCTGGACACTATTCCCACAATGGCTGCCAATGACGAGTGGTACGCATACATGAATGATAACACCTCCATAGAATCCGACTTTGTCAGTTTGATGGTCGGAAGACTGTCTGTGAAGAATGATTCTACTCCGCAAACAGACACTTTGAGTACTATGATCTACAACATTATGGATATTGAAGAACCGTTTCAGCAGGCACCTCTTGTTGAGAACAGACGAAGAATCCTGCGTCTTGCAGGAACAGGTGATGATGATGCAGCTACCACCGCCCTTCAGGCATATGAGAGCTGGAATCCTGACAGACTCTGGACTTCAGAATTCAGTAGTTGGGTTGGTTATGACTACCAGACATTTTACTGTGGTGACGGAAGAAACTTCAGCAGTTCCGATGGCAGCACCATGGCAAGTGCTGACTTTCGCGACAGTTGTCTGACCGAATTCAGTACGGGAGCCGGAATTGCTTTCTACAGCAATCACGGTGAGTACCATTTTCTGAGTGCAGGACTGGAGTTTTTTAACGGATACATACCATTAGACACCCTGACAAAAGGCACACGGGACAGCACTTTCAACAACTATCAGATTGAGACCAGTTTAACCTCCACTTCCCAATACTACTCTGCACCATTCACTCTGCTGCTCTGCTGCTCATCCGGATCATTCGATCACACTCTATACGAACATGAAACCAGAACATCACATCCGTATTACTGCCACCTAGACAGCTCATCACAGGCAGCTGTAGATACTTTTGATTTTGGAACGGACTGTCTAGCGGAGAAGCTTTTAAAGAATACAGCTGTACCGGTAGCAGGTGTTTTTTCAAGTTCCCAGTATTCATACACCAACAGTTATGGACCTTATGGGAAGGGAATCATCAGGGCTGTTTATGCAAGAGGTTTTGGAAGACTTGGAGATGCGGTAAACGCTGCCAGACTTGAGTATGAAAATCACTTTAGCAACTCTGAACCAAATGGGCTGGCTCAATTCAATCTTCTTGGTGATCCTGCTCTGGACATCAGCGACAGAGTAAGATATCCCAATAAGTGTGATCTTCTTGTACATGGAGATAATGTGTCAATTTCCGAGTACCCAGTTGAAACCGCCAGCGGAGTTGTTTTGCCACTGGAATACACTATTTGGAACTTCGGAGCACAGGCTTCTGACAGTTCTACAACAAGAATAACGATCAACAGCGATGGAAGAAGCTATACCTTCAATGAGTCCTGTGGTGAAATAGCTGCCAGGGACAGCCTAGAGCACCAATTCAACTGGAGCTGCCCAAGCGGATTTGATCCGCCAGTGGAAATTACCGTTTCCGTTGAAGCAGACTATTATGAAGACTGCAATGACTCATGGAGAGGAAACAACACCAGTTCACAGCAGGTACAGCTTAATGATACTTATCCCATGGACAGCAGCTGGCTGACTGCGAACTGGCCTGTTGCAGTAAGCGGGATAGTCAACACCACTCCACTCCTTGTTAACCTGGATCAGGACAGTGAGCTTGAAGTTGTTGTTCTTACGGGAACCACCCTAAGTGCATATGAGCACAATGGTGCGTTCAAATGGAAAACCACCTTTGACGATTTTTCAGGATGGGTGCATCCTCTTGCAGTTGATCTGGACAATGACGGCTTGAGCGAGCTGATAGCAGCGTATGGAGACGGGATCAGAATAATCGGCCATGATGGTTCCAGGCTTGACAGTATTGAAATCTCTGGCAACATTTTTACAGGTGGGAATATGGACAGCCAGTCAGGTCTTGAGCTTTGTATTGTAGAGGAAACCACTCTTTACCTTTACAACTGGGACAGTGTAAATGATGAGTTTGATGAAATCACATCAAAAAGATTTACTTTTCAGGAGGACAGATCTCCCTCATTTCTTTGTTGTGCCGATATGGGAGGAAGTTCTGTTGATGATGTGATTTTCGGAACAATCGGCTATGACAATATAGACCCTCTAAACGGAGTACTTGTTTACGACTGGGATAACTCAAGCACCCTGTACTCTGAAACATGGCCGGGTGTAATATCCAGTATTCATCCTGCTGCCGGTGAACTTGCAGGAACTAAGATGATAGGTTATCCCTTTGGCAACTACAATCCTGCAAGCGAGAATCCCGCTGCTTTGCTAGAACCCTCAACATCAACCGAGACTGATTGTAAAGAGGGCAATGAAGAAGCTGCCAGTCTTTATTTTGGTGTCTTTGCTGACTGGACAGCAACATCTGGTGCAGATGCTTTTGTCCTTCCTTCTGAAATGGAGTGCCTGGCGTGGGATGAATATGGTGACCCTATTACTGGCTGGCCCACTGGTGAATACGAAGGAGCACTTTACGGTTCATCAATAAGTCCAACTGCCCTTGGCAAGCTCTATAATTCCACATATGCTGATGTTCTTTTCTGTTCTAAAGGAATTTTGTATGCCTATAATTCTGACGGAGATGAACTTGACGATTTGGATTTCCCAATCACCCTCCCTGATGGTTTGAATGCTGTTGGTGGTTTTGCCATTGGAGACATTGATAGAGACAGTAAAGTTGAAATAGTGTTTGGAACCACCGATGGTTATCTACACTGCTGGGAACTTGGATCAGGCACTACGGGTTACGCACCATGGCCTCAATTTCAGCATGATGCTGGCAGAACAGGTGTACTGGAATGATCGCCTGCACTGCCCTCCTGCTTTGCTGTATTGGTGTAATTCCCGGTCCGGGATGGAGTTATCCAATTCTAGTCACTGATTCAGCAAATACTGCAAGACGCATTCAATACTTAAACAGGGATTCACTGGGCAGATTCCATCTTGTTTGGGCTGGATACAATGATGATGCTAGAATCGGTTATAAGATGTTTTTGCTTGATGGTACAACAGTATTTTCGGAGACTATGATTTCGCTGGATTCTCACAGTTCCATTCTTTCTGAGGTCGTTTTGGGTGATAGTCTTATAGTTTTTTGGAGGGATTATAATCCTATCTACTATGCTATCAGAAGTCTGGAGGATGGCAGTGAGATAACTCCAGCCACATATCTTTTCACCACTTCCACCAATTATCCTTACATAAGAACCAGTCCCGACAGTCTGGGAAGGCTTCACGTACTCTACAACATTGGTAAAGATGTCATTTATGCCGTGTGGACACCTGCACTTGGTTCCGGATTCATAACTGAGTACGAGTGGATGATTGAAGGAGCCGATGCTGGCGGCGTTTTACTTGTGGATGGAAACAGAGTACACATTGTTGTGCAGGATCCGATTGCACATGATTATTCTTACCTGCAGTATGATCTGGAAGGAAACACAGTTGTTCCACTTGTTGATTTTACCGTGGGAAGCCTGAGTTGCAGCAGATTTCCAGAATTGTGTCTGGATTTACTGGGAAATCTCATGGTGATAGAGGATGTATCGGGTGATTACCTCCTATGGAAGATAGACAGGAACACAGGTGCAACTCTAATCAATGCAAAGGTTATTGTAGCAGGTGAATCCCCCGAGATGGCAGCGTCAACAGACTTTATTGTTCGAAAGATTCCAGATGAGAATCAGTATTACTTGACATGGCGTTACGGCACTGCCCCTGCTGTTTGGAGAATATTTAGCTTTGTTTTTGATTCAGAGGGAAATACTCTTACAGACTGGTACATTGCCTACGACTACATTGATGAGGATCCCGAAGATATAAGGAATATCGACGGTGTTGTTGATGAAGAAGGCAATCTATATATCGTGTATGTCCAAGTGGAAACAGAGCCTCAGATTGATTACTTCCCAACCTTCGGCTGGTTTGATCGCAGTTATCTGGGGATAGAGGATACCACTGATTCTTTACCAGAAACTGAATGCATTACTCTTTCACAGAATCCGGTTCAAGGGGGAGTGCAGTTTTCTATCTCCACCAGTGAAACTGTTGTTCTGAAAATACTTGATCTCATGGGACGAGAGGTTTCTTCAGTTGAGCTTTCTGACGGAAGCGGTTTCTGGAATGGAACAGGTTACTCCGGGGAGAGACTTCCTGCAGGGGTATACACCGCAACTGGATCTCAAGGCATATCAATGCAGTTTACTTTCTTGAATTAGATTATTGATGCAGCATTGCTGCTAATGAATAGCGTATGAATGCCGACAAAATGCGTATAATAGATTATTGAAGTGTAAATAAAAGCCCCATGAACTAATCATGGGGCTTTGGCGCCTCGACCGTGTCTCCCAGCGAACTATTTTCTGGTTCAATGCAACCATAGGTAACAAGCCCATACCCAGATTTAAGAAGACCTTCAGGAACCCAATCATCCAGGCAAAAGAGATGGCTCTTG
>JAIOSV010000037.1 GCA_021107435.1 Candidatus Sabulitectum sp.
GTTATTATTCGATACAGACTGTAACATTTTGAAGCTCCTTTTTGTTGAGTGTAAGTCGTTGTGTCACAACTATTATACTACAATTTGGAGCTTCTTTCAAGGGCTAATTGTGATGGATCCGGGTTAGAGCGGCAAGAAGACTCTGGATATACTCAGGTATCACCGTCCGGGAACCTCTCCGGGGAATCTGATGCTGCGATAGAAGTAGAAAGCCGGTGGACAGGCAGGGGCTTCTTCGGATATACTCCCGATGAGGATAGCAACCCATAAATACCGATGGAGCTGAATCAGGTATTTTACAGCTTGGAGTACGACAAATGCGGAAGTCTCTTCAGGAGTTCTGTCGTGATTCCTTTCCGGAACTCGAAGACATTCGAATAACAGACCCTGAGTCTGTGAGCGAGGGCTGGGAGAGCGATGTATATGCATTTGATATGAAGCACGGATCTCAGAACGATAGAGCCCAAAGAGAAATGATACTGCGAGTCTATCCAGGCAACGATGCCTGCGAGAAATCAAATCGTGAATTCGAAGGGATGAAGAAACTTCATTCTGCCGGATATCCAGTTCCCGAAGTATATGCTGTCTCAAGGAATCAATCTCTACATGGCAAACCGTTCATGATCATGGAGCGAATTACAGGACAGGGTATGTGGCATGTACTCTCATCATCAACCAGGGAACTTCAAATGCAACTCCTTTCAGAATTCTGTGAGCTCGAAGCGGGATTGCATTCACTTGACTGGCGAATTCTCGAGGACGAAGATACTATGAGATTCAATGACCCACTGTGCTTTATAGACGAATATCTTGATACTGGAAGGAATATCCTGAAAACGTTTGAAGTAACCGGATTTAAACCCACGATACGCTGGCTGGAGGAAAGAAGACATCTGGTGCCATGCGGGAATCCCTGTCCGGTTCATCTGGATTTCCATCCCGGAAATGTCATAATTCGTAATGATGGAAAGAACTTTGTCATTGACTGGACTCAAGTCTCAGTTTCTGATTTTCGTTTTGACCTCTCCTGGACCATGCTTCTTATGAGTACGCACATGGATCGGAAATGGCGTGATCTTGTCCTTAACGAGTATCGGAAGCACTCCGATTCTCCGGTAAACTCCATAGAGTATTTTGAGGTTTTCTCATGTGTAAAAAGACTGCTTAGCATTGTTTTATCACTTAATGTCGGACCGGAAGTATTAGGAATGCGACCTGAAGCTGTTGCAATGATGAAACAGCAGATGAGTGCGATCGGGAGGGTGTATTCCACACTTATCGAACTGACCGGGATGGAAATACCTGAGATTGAGAAAATGCTTGAAAGATATCAATCGTAACAGTAAGCTTCGACAGTAAGAAGATATCACTCCGGAAGCTGTATTCAATGTTGAGACTGATAGGAGTATAACGAAGTAGCCGCTGCTGTATATGGCATTGCAATAGAGTATTTGTGATGGATTCGGGATAGTATAAGTTGCATCCTGGCTGAAGGAATACGGGTAGTCGGTGACAGTGGAGGAACGATTACAGCGGGCGGGCAAGTATTACCACCTGTGCGTCACTTAGCTTTTCGCCAGCACAGACGGCTTCGGCAAAGACAATGTATCTTCCGATCGGGTACTCGTTCCCGAACCACTCAAGTACAAGGAGTTCACCTGGAACAATGGATGAGTACAGGTTTTCCAGTTCCATTCCCCGTACATCGAAAACCTTCACAGTTACATTGCAGGCCTGCATGGGGAGATTCACTTCGATTCGCAGGGGTGTGTTCGGCGGGTTGAAAATGGTCGGGGTGAGGCTGAGGAACTCATTTGATGAAACCTCACCAATGCTGTTGACTGCTCCTGGTGTAGCGCTGGATATGGATGTTCCCCAGTTGTCTTTGAAGAAACCCATTACGGTATGGGATCGTCTTTCCAGACTGGCACCGGCGTTTCCGCCCCACTGGCTGGTGTAGGGGACCATATCAATTGGTTGAGAGTTTTCTGCCAGCGTGAGAGAATCACCGGAGTTGTTCAGAGTGGGCCAGTGGTCAAGTTCCACTACCGGACAATTTATGCTGCCCCAGCGGTACTGAAAGTCGTCCGCGCTGGATGTGAGAATAATGAATTCTTCGGGAGCCAGCTGTTCAGACGGCAGCTGGGAAGAGCTGGCAGCATCAGAGATTGTGTAATTTGAAAGAGACACAGTACTCTCTGTTCCATTGAAAAGCTCGATCCATTCAGTTTCGTGATAAAAGATTTCATTGATGCACAGTGCCGGAGCAGGGTTCCAGGTGACTTCTGCGGTGTTGTTGGAGGGGTTGCCGTCTTCCGTACAGAACAGTTCGGCGGCTACTGATGCTTGTTCTGCTACTCCCTGCCAGTCTGCTTTAATGGTCAGGGTATCTCCCATTGCAGGGGGAGGAGGAGCGGATGAATGAATTTCTGCTCCGTCAGCTGTAATTTTGATGCACAAATCTCCCTGGGAAACGGTATCCGTGCCAGCACAGGTCAGTCTGATTTCAACTTGCGTGTGCGTTGTTTCTTCGCCCATGGGAGGGGAGAGGGCTGCTGAAACCATACAGTAGTCAATGCCTTCTGTGATACCATTGGGAGGAGCGCCCGGTGTGGGGCCTTCAGGAGAGGAAATCCAGTTTTCTTCAAGATCAGGGTGATTCGGCGTTATTCTTTCCACGCTGAGGTCGGCTCCCGGGTCGAATGGGATGTCGTCTCCGGGATTGTCCGGGGTTCCGTAAGTGGAAACAGCGAGAGAATCAAAGAGAAGCAGCGCGGGGTCAGTGCCGGAAAGACCGTCACCTATGGTGGTATTGGTCGGGTGAAAGATGGCAGTCCCATCAGGGATATCATAAGGCATGCTTCCTTCTTCGTACTCAGGATCAAGGATCAGGGCGTAGCTTCCCGGGGTTAGGAATTGAGTTGTCAGCGCAGTCAGTTTATCAATGGCATCATTGTCTGTTATGGAGAATTCGGTAATATCAGCCAGGCCGGGGCCTGGGAAGAACATCTCAATAAATTCGTCGCAGTCTTCGTTCGTGGGGTTGCAGAGAACCTCAGTGATTACCGGCCACGCCGGTTTTGCCGGGATATAACTGCAGTGTTGTGTGTTGTTGGCTGTAAGGGTGTCGGCTGAGTTTTGAATTGTGGCGGCTATCACAAAGAGGCCGCTGTCCGGTGGAGAGAAGGGAATTGACAGAGTATCGCTCTGGCCGGCTGAGAGGTTTATCGTCTGCTCATGGATTGTTTCCCCTGATGACGGGGAGAGGTCGCAGTCCAGATCAAAGAAGATCGTGCATAAGCCTTCTGCATCGAATACGCCGCAGTTACCGAATATTGCCTGAATTGTGGTGTCTGTATTGTCTGTATAGATCGAGTCTGTGCTCAGATCCGTCCACCCCTGATTCTCAGTTACAATTCCCGGAGTACCACCCGGCTGTGAAGCCATCCAGTTGAACTCCGCGTCCGGTCCGGAGGGAGAGATCCTTTCCATGGAACAGCCGTCTCCAGGGTTGAATGGAATGTTATCAAGTCCGTCGTCATCGCACATCAGCGGATCATCATACAGCAGGGGAGTGCCGGATGTGGAAAGAAGTGAGGCCAGGGACGGTTCGCTCTGAAGGTAAAGAAGAATCGGGTCGTCGGTGGTGAGACAGTTCCCGATGGTTGTGTTGCCGGGGGTGAAAATAGGAGTATCCGGTGGGATATTCAGAGTGCCCTGATATTCAGGGTCCAGTATCACCGCTGCCTGATCTGCTTTTATGTATGCTTTTCCATTAATGGAAATTATCTGGTCAACTGCATCTCCATCCGTGAAGCTGCATCCAGCCAGGGGGAAAACACCGGGGCCGGGATAGAAGACCTCGATGAATTCCTCCTGGTCCTCATTGAGAGGATTTGCCATTACTTCGGTTATTACGGGATTGATACCGCCACCGGTTGAGAAGTGAATTCTGTCAGTGACTTCCGGTGCGGAGCAGACCGCAGGATACCAGCCTGTTTCCGGTGCTGAGAAGATTGTCTCAAGGGTGTCTGTCTCTCCCGGATTAAGATATTCCGCGGGGATGCAGTACAGTATTTCCCCGGGTTGAGGGATGGAATCACCGTCTGCATCTATGAAAAGAATAATGTTGCCTGAATCAGGTGAAACCGTACCCCAGCAGGAAATTAAGGCAGTGAGGATGATGGTGCTGCCTGGAGTTGGATCCGGATTGTCCAGAAATAGCGAATCAATCGTTATGAAGAAGGTATCAGGCGGAGCTTCAGGAGGCTGGCCCGGCGTCGGCCCGCCTGCGAACCAGGCTCCTTCACAGTCAGGGCTGTTCAGCGGATATCTGCCGATTGAAAGCCCCTCTCCGGGGTCAAAGGGAATCGAATCAAGACCGTCATCATCACATTCATGCCAGTCATCAAATTGTGCGGGTGTACCGAAAGTGGAAACAGCATCACTTTGTGATGAACCGGTGGCTCTGTAGAGGGTTAAGGGGTCTGAAGACGCAGCCAGCCCGTTGCAGATCGCGTGATCGCCTGTTGTAAGGATTACCGTTCCATCCGGAAATGTGAGCCACGGGTCATCGGGATAGTCTTCTTCGAGGAGAACGGCGAACCCGCCCGCTGGAATAATGGTGGTTCCTGTTGTTACGCCAGCCTGAGGGAAAGCGCCTGTCCACGGAAGAAGGCCGTCAAGGGCATCACCGTCGGTAATAGAGTATCCTGCAACATCAAGAGCTTCAATTGCGTCATTGTGGATCTCAACGAATTCACCGGCAGTTTCGTTAAAGGGGTTTGAGCAGACCTCTGATATCACAGGCTGGCTGCAGAGCATGGCAGTAAAAAAGATCAGTGCTTCCATACTGAACAGTAACCGGCATGATTGTCTCTTTTTCAAGGGGAGGGAACCAGAAGCTCCAGAGGCAGGACTTAAAAGGGTTGAAAACAGAAAGAACGATTTCCCTGCCGGAGAAAAGAGAAAGGGACCGGCAAGCCGCAAGGCAGGACCGATCCCTCTGTTAAAGCCTGAATCTGTTACTTCGTTACTACCAGATTAATTTCCATCTTTCTGTGCTGGGAATTCACTTCGACCGAGTAGCAGTTTGTGGGACTGCCGTATGCATGTAATTCCAGATTGTAGGCCAGAGCATCGCAGTTCAGGAGGTCACCGGGAAGTGCTTTGACCGTAAACGTCCTGATTTCGTCCTTGTGCCCGGTCCACGTGTCTGCTGTATCCTCTCTTTTCTCATCAAGTCTGTTGCCTGCGTTGTTAGGTGTAGGATTCTTGCCTCTTGTCCCGCTGATTGTATACCGCAGCATGTGGCCACTGGGGTCATGTGCCGTGACCTTGACGTTAATACTGTTGCCCCCCGAAAGAGCGAGTTGTCCACATATACCCACTTCCCCGGTTGCCTCGAAGCCTATTTCGGGCGGCGTGTTGTCTACTCTCATGACCGGGAACACCTCGGTGTGTATCTCCGTATCGCCTGCATCATAGCCTGTGATGCGAAGGGCATAGAAACCGTCCACCTTGTTGGCACTGTTCCAGGTGAACTTGAGAGCATGCTCATGCCAGTCCCACTCCGGCTCGATGTCGATGTTCCGGTAGCGGTTGTCCTCGTCCGGGCCAAGCACTTCATGATGCCAGGCCTTCAGAGTATCATCCCATATTCTGTTGTTGAGAGGGTCGGTAAGGTCTTCCCAGGCACCCAGGGGGCCGTCTTCGTCGGCAGTGGCGAGCTGGACTTTGTATTTTACTACATTTGGGGCTTCCGCAAAGAGACCAAATATCCTCAACTTTCCGCAGAAGGGCTGGTGTCTGATGAGATTGACTCTGGATGGATCCCCGGGCTTTCCGCTGGCATAACCCTTTACGATGCGTGTGGTGTCCAGAGGCAGCAGGCCCACGCTGACAGGTCTGAACCCCGCCTCAGGTTTGGCCTCTGATTCCGGTGCTGGAAAGTAATCGTTTACGGGAACGAAGTAGTCTTTCGGGAAATCTTCGGTAATGTTCCAGTCTACTGCGCTCTCGTGGACCTGGATCCAGGCTCCGTCCACGAATTGGGAGATTTTCGCTCTGATGTCAGGCTTCGTATCACGCAGCAGCCAGATCCAGATCATCGGCCAGAAGTTGTAGCTGAAGTCGAACTCGAATTCATAGCTTCCGTCCGGTTGTGACTGGGTGCTGCCGAGGTATTGTTCACCTCCGCTGAGGAAAAAGAAGGATGGGTCGAACTCGTAGAAGTCAATTCTGACTCCGGGCAGCGGTTGGACCCACTGCGGATAGTTATCTACAAACACAGTTCCGTGCATGTTGTAGGTCTTGGTAACTTGCCCGAACAACATTATCATGCTTTCCGTAAGCTGCAGGTCATACTGCGCGTGGAACTCCAGATTTTTCCGGACAAAACGAGCAGCCCCGAATGAGCTCCTGAATCCGGGGGGGAGCTGCTTCTGCTTTCTGAGGGATCTGGTCGGCAGGAGCCGGAGTTCTACAGGAACGGGCTTCTCACCCATGAACTCCATACTGTAATTCCCGTTTTTGCCGATCCGGGTACTGGCCAGTATTTTCTCTCCCGAGAAGGCGACGACGGTGAGATCCAGCTTGCCGGGAATCCTTCCACCCCTGATTTTGCCTTCTATGACAAACTTCCTGCTGCCGGAGGGTTTACTTCTTCTTCCAGTTGTTTTCGCTTCCATTATTTTCCTTTCTCTTTGCAGAAAATGATGGCCTCTTCCTTGCTCTCTGCGGGGTGGGCCACCGTCACCCGGAACACTGAGAGAATACAATCTTCATTCACACCTGATTCCTGTACAACCTGAATTGCAGTCGATTCATCGCGCTCCGCAGCCTTCACTCTCCGGCTGCTCCCTTGAAGAGAGCGGAACACATTATTGACGCTGTATGCATCTGGTGAAGATGACTGTAAAAGAATTATTGCTTCCATACTGAACAGTAACCTGCACGATTGTTATTTTTCCAAGGAGAGGGAATTAGCAGTTCCAGAGGTGGTTCATTTCTGATACAGGAACCGCTTTAAGATTAAGCAGAGTGGAGAGTTTGATCAAACAGCGATTTCAGGTGTGTATTGAATCAGGATACTCAAGTCTTGATTTTCAGGAGAAAATCTGTTCAGCAGAAATGCATCTTTCCGGGGAAGTCTGACGGATAGAGTAGATGTTCGCAGTTATGTATACATAATCCCACCGGAGATTACTGCAGTCAGTATCAAGCTGCGCACTACATCGCAGATTTCAGATAACCCGGGTAATCTGGATATTGTCGGTGATTCTTGCAGCCTTTGATAATGTTCCCCGTATCCATTATCGAGCACGGCGGATTGTTTCAATAGTTCACAAGGTATAAATGCAGGACACAGGGAATTCTTACGGGGAGGGAACCAGAAGCTCCATAGGCAGACCTTCAAGGAGTGGAAACAGAGAGTCCGGGGTTCCGGAATCAGGGGCAAGATCCGAAAATTCCATGATCAGTTCGCAGAAATCATCGTCTCCCCAGAGATGAACCTCGTCCGGTGCCGCCTCCAGGCAGATCTCCGCAAAGAACATGCCGAGGGTCTGAGGTGATGCTTCTGTAAGAGCGTTTTTCAGAATAGTGATAGTGTAATCCGTGTCCGGTGGCGGGGTTTCAAAGAACCCCGCCAGCACGATGAGTAAAAGTATCATTCGTTAATCAATGGCGTAGGTGACGGAAACATTGATGGATACAGATGTATTGCCCGGAGATATCGGGGGAGAATCATAATAGTAATCGTCCGCATAACCGCCGTAGCCGTAGCTGTCATAGTCTCCATAGTAGTCGATCCATTCACTGATATTCATTGGATCTCCAAGGGATACACCAAGTCCTTCTGCAAGCTGTTCAGCAGTTTCTCTTGCATTGATGACAGCCAGGTCCCTGGCTTCGGAGATGAGTTCGTCCCTGTTGCTTACTGTGAACTGGATTCCCATGACGGTTGTGGCACCGCCGCTCACAAGCGCTGCCAGAACATCCCCGGCCTGATCAATATCTCTTACTTTAACTGAGAAGGAGTGAGTCAGGTGGTAGATGTTCTCTCCCGTGTATTCGTAGGTATCGTAGTCGTACTCTTCCTCCATGTAGAGGCTGTAGCCAACAGTTTCGATATCATCTTCACTGATACCGATTTCCACAGCTGCTTCAATAGCGCCTTCGGCCAGTTCAGTTGCTTCGTTTACCGCAACTCCTGCGTCAATGTTCGATATATTCACACTGAAGTTGATTACTGCCATGTCAGCCACACCGGTAGCCGTTCCAACTCCGGTTGCGGTGACCGAAGGGGGATAAGGCTGGTATCCCTGAGCAATTCCTCCAACTGACCCGCCGCCTTCGCAACCTGTCAGTAACAGGGCAATTGCACTTGCTGCAAGAAGTACGCGCATTCTGATTACCTCACTCTCCGATTATTTTGACCATAACTCTTTTTCTTCTGCGGCCGTCAAATTCGCCGTAGAAGATCTGTTCCCAGAAACCCGTGTCAAGTTGCCCTTCAGTAACGGCAACCACAACTTCGCGGCCCATTATCTGTCGTTTGTGGTGAGCGTCGCCGTTGTCCTCCCCTGTAAGATTGTGTCTGTACATAGTCGGGTTGTGGGGTGCAAGTTCCTCGAGCCACCTTCTGTAGTCGCTGTGAAGACCGGGCTCATCATCATTGATGAACACGCTTGCCGTAATATGCATTGCATTTACAAGACAGAGCCCTTCCTGTATACCGCTCAAATGCAGTTCTTCTTCCACTTCCCGGGTGATGTTGATAAAACCCACCCGCTCCGGGGTATTGAACCATAGGTACTTTCTGTGTGATTTCATTTTGTCCCTTCTTCAGGCGCAAAGCAATTATTGTAGATGTCTTCGATCTTTGCAATTTCATCATGCGTGAGAGCATCGAACTCCCGCTTTCTCGCTCTTGAAGACAACTTGCCACCGTTCTGCTGCAGGAATTTGTGTAAAAGATCGATTTTGACAGAGGACATTTCAAGAATTCCGCAAATACCATTTCGGAACATGTCATAGCTGCGAAGGAAGTTAACTTCTTCGGGAAGAATGGTTTTGATGGTATTCTCAACGCACTGGTAGAGGAATTCAGTTTGCGCTGTGGCATCGAAATACCGATAAAAATCAGCAGTGTCATTAAGGACCTTCACGTTGCCTGCTTCTGTTGGTTCCCATTGAATCAAGGGCAGCAGTCGGGAGGAGTAGCTCTCGAGTATCGCACGATACTCTTGAATGTTTTCCAGTATGGCTGCGGACACCGGGAATATCAACTCCGGGGGATTGTAACCTTTTCGCGTGAGCATATGATGTATCAGCAGTCTGTGAATTCGGCCATTTCCATCCTCGAACGGATGTATGAAGATGAATCCGAATGAGATCACTGCCGCAGCCACTACAGCATCCAGTTCAGGAGCGAATTGCCTGTCGAAAGCGATGAGTCCATGCAGGAGGGGGTCTATATCTTCTGCTCTGGCGCTGATGTGAGCAGGCAGTGGAAACCCGGTGCGTCTGTCATGCTCTCCAATGAAACCACCAGTAGATCTGAATCCTTCCTGTACGAAGCGAAAATCACCAATGACTATTCGTTGGAGTCGCTCCAACTCCCGAAGGCTCAGGAGAATTTTACCGGATTCGCTGATTGCCCGACCCCACCGCTGAATACGACTCAGGGATGCCTGTTCCCCCTCTATTGCAAAGCTGGCCCTGGAGTCATCCAGAAGCAGGAATGCTGCAGCTCTTGCCAGAATATCATCGGGAACATCTCCGATAACCTCGCTGGCTCTTGCCGGCAGATCAGCGTTGCGGTAGTTCTCCAGAAGTTCCGTTCTAAACACAAGGGGGCAGAACTCCCGTGTACCCGGCAGATTGTTTTTTACTCTGTGTCTTGGAGATGTAACGCCCGGCACAGTGTACTGTAAGGCCGGATCAACTACCGGAGTGTATTGTCCGCCCTTTATGCTGGAATCAGGGAGATCCAGCTGTTCGGCAGTAAGCCATTCATATAAAAACCAGACTCGTCTTGCATAACTGCTGCCGGGAGTGTCTTTGACTATTTGAATAAAAGGAGCGGAGCCTGTTGCCTGGAATAGTCTTTTCAACAGAGCCAGATTGACTCCTTCGTATTTGAGGGCAAAGGTCAGATGCCCGTAAAGAGTAGATTCAGGCATGTGCCGTGGGGTATAAATGCTCCAGCCATCTCTTGTGTATTTTCTGTGCCTGTTGCTTACAGCACTTAGCGTTAGAGGTGTTGGAACCTGAAGTTTAAAAGCTTGAATCAGAGCAGCATAACCCACGGGCACAGCTTCCTCCGGGAGTATCCAGCTTGAAAAGTATTTGCCGGCTTCCGGAAAGACTGTTTTCTTCATGAAAAACTGCTACCTTTCATGAGTAATGAGGATAAATGACGATTATCCTGAAAAACGAGTATAACTCATGAAAACATTGGATACAAGTGCATTCGCGTGAAATGCATGGATAGGCGATTGAATTTGTGAAATGTGGTTATGGAACCGGATTACCGGAGACAATACACGGAGCAGCCGAGGGAATGAAGAGTTACTTCAATGGAGTGGTTAAAGCCATGGAGCGGCAATGGTGAGGATTTTGTAATTTCGTCAAAGGGCAGGATGCTGTTGAAAACAAGTTTCCAGGAGCCTTCCACGGGAACACCTATCCTGTAATGCTTTCTTTCCATCGGTGTCATGTTGAAAACGCACAGCATGTCTTATAAATGAGACTATTGTGGAATCTGTGTCGGAGAAATCCACCCACTGAAAGCAGTTTCCCTGACAGTCACTCCTGTAGAATTGAGGATGTTTGTGTGAGAAGTTGTTCAGAGAGGTTACAAAATCTTTCATCTCATCGCTGCCCTCAGGAAGGCTGATCCTGTGATTCCACTCTGTCTTCTGGGCTCTTTCTCCGCCCATGAAAAGAAGCTGTTTCCCGGGAAAGAACCACTGGTAACAGAGAAGAAGCCTCAGATTTGCTTCCTTTTCTTTCCTGCTGCCCGGCATCTTGTTCAGCAGAGATCCTTTTCCATGTACCACTTCATCGTGCGAGAGGGGAAGGATGAAATTCTCACTCCAGGCGTACATGGCGCTGAATGTTATTTTGTTCAGCATGTGTTTCCTGTAAACGGGATCAGCTTTGAAGAATTCAAGGGTATCGTTCATCCAGCCCATGTTCCATTTGAAGTGGAAACCCAGGCCTCCCTGCTCTGGAGGTTGCGTCACCCCTGGCCAGTCGGTACTCTCCTCGGCAATCATGATTGCTCCCGGGAACACAGATCCCGCGTAGTGATTCAGCTCTTTAAGGAATTCCACGGCTTCAAGGTTTTCCCGACCTCCATACTCATTGGGTATCCACTGGCCTTCCTCCCTTGAGTAGTCAAGATAGAGCATTGATGCAACAGCATCTACTCTGATACCGTCTGCATGGAATGTGTCCAGCCACTGGAAGGCGCTGGCAAAGAGGAAGTTTCTCACTTCGCTTCTGCCGTAATTGAAGATCAGAGTGTTCCAATCCGGGTGGTAACCTTTTTTAGGATCCTCATGCTCGTAGAGGCAGGTTCCATCGTATTCCGCAAGAGCCCATCCGTCGGAGGGAAAGTGCGCCGGAGGCCAGTCCACCAGTACTCCAATGTCTGCATTATGGCATCTGTCAACGAACCGGCAGAATTCTTTCGGGGTGCCCATCCTGCTTGTAGGGGCCAGGAACCCTGTTACCTGATAGCCCCAGGAATCGTCAAGAGGATGTTCCATTACCGGTAAAAGTTCTATGTGTGTGAACCCGAGATTTTTTACATAGGGGATAAGCCAGTCTCCCAGATCATCCCAGGAGTGAAAATCATCGCCTTTGCGGGTCCATGAAGAGGCATGGAGTTCGTAGATGGACACGGGTGATGTGAAGCAGTTTCTTCTGCCTCTTTCGGTCATCCATTCCTGATCGGACCACCGGTATGAGAATGGATCTTCCACTCTGGAGGAATTTCCCGGTCTTTTCTCGAAAGAGACGGCATAAGGGTCGGATTTCTCAATCTTCCTGCCTTTGGCTGTTGTGATGATGTATCTGTAGAAGTCGCCGCATGAAACACCGGGTATGAATATCTCCCAGACGCCGCTTGCTCCCAGGCTTCTCATCGGGTGTCTTCTGCTGTCCCAGTTGTTGAAAGAGCCCACAGTACTTACCGCGAGAGCATTGGGTGCCCATACCGTGAACAGTGTGCCGTGAACATCTCCCACCTGACATATTCTTCCACCCATTTTTCTGTGGAGCTTGAGATGTTTGCCGCTGTTGAACAGATGCAGATCAATCTCACCGAACTGGGAGAGGAAAGAGTAGGGGTCAGGTGTCTGCCAGGAAGTTCCGTCAGCCAGGTTGATCTTGAGTTCATACGGGAAAAAGTCGGATTTCCCAGGTGAATTCCAGATGAAGAATCCCCTTGAGTCAATCATTTTCATTTCCAGGGATTCTACATTACGCATTACTTGTATTGAAGCTGCTCCGGGGCAGAATGCTCGAATGGTGATCCCGTTTGTTGAGTTTATCCGGTGCATTCCCAGTATGGAGTGGGGATCTGCGATGGGGCCATTTATTACTTTGTTTATGTCCGGGGGAGTCAGATCGTTTTTCACGTCATTATTTTCATGGCGAGACCCAGCAGCAGGAGATAACCGATAGAATCTGTGCAGGCAGTGAGAAGGATGTTGCTGCCCAGAGCCGGGTCTCTGCCCAGCGCTCTGAGTGTCAGGGGTATTCCAGCACCAAGAAGACCGGCCAGGGCCATATTTGCCACAATTGAGATGAAGATAACTATGCCCAGAGATGTTGATTGCGCAGGGGCGCTGGCTGTGAGGTATGCAACTGACGCCGCAACTGTGCCGGCCACCAGTCCCAGAAGAGTGCCAAGGGCTGATTCTTTGAATAAAGCCTTTCTGGCGCTGGTGAAATCCAGCTCACCCAGAGCAATACCGCGGGTTATCACCACCAGAGACTGATTGCCTATGTTGCCCCCCATACCGGCAACCACCGGCATGAATGCCGCCAGCGTGGCGAACTGGGAAATGGTTCCCTCAAAAGCTCTGACAACAGTTGATGCGATGAAAGCTGTTACAAGGTTTACCAGTATCCATGGGAATCTTTGTTTAAAAGATGTGGGAATAGGTGTGAAGACACTGTCGTCCTCGGAAAGACCAGCCATCCGGTACATATCCTCGGTGGCTTCTTTTTCCATGACATCAAACAGGGCATCTCCAGGAATAACTCCCATAAGATGGTGATTACTGTCAACCACCGGTACTGCCATTATGTCGTACTTGCGGGCGATTGAAGCAGCTTCCTCGCTGTCGTCATCAGTATCAACTGTGAACGGATCCTCTACCATGAGTTCACGGATGGAAGTGTCCTGAGGGCAGGTTACAAGCCTCCTGAGAGGGACAACGCCCATAAGTCTGTTGTCTTCGTCGGCCACATAGACATAGAAGGGAACATCAACAGACTCACTCTGGTTTCTTATCTGTTCAACTGCCTCACTGGCTGTGAACTCAGGCCTGACCACCATGTAGCTGGAAGCCATCAACTGGCCTGCACTGTCCTCCGGGTAAATCAAAAGCTGTTCGATACGGTAGCGATTTGTATCAGGGAGAAGTTTAAGGATTGTATTGTGGCGATCCTCAGCTATCTGGCTCAGGAACTGAAGAGCGTCATTGGGATCCTGTCTCTTCAGAATTCTGGCAATGCTGTCATCATTAATATCATCAAGTACTTCGGTAAGCAGAGAGTCCGGAAGTTCTGCGAGAACATCCCCTGCCTTCAGTTGACTGAAAAGCAGATCCACGAGCATTCTTACTTCCGCAGGCGTGAGGTTTATGGAAAAGAGATCCGCAATGTCAGCCGGGTGTATCTTGCTGATGGCTATTGCCGCACGTCCCGTGGCTTTTTGAGCCAGAAGCTTGCGTATATAGTTCATCTGGGTCGGTGTTATAGCCACAGCCGCTTCCCCTTAATTAAGACAGTGAATTGTAAGATTTAAGGTACTAAGCTAAACAATGCCGGGTTGTTGTCAACAGTTTGCATAAATTCTATTCCGCTTCGGTATCATCTGATTTGCAGATGCCGAAGTTGTAAGCAAATTCTCCAAGCAGGGGAAGCGGTTGGACTTTTCCGTTGAAGCCATTTATCAGTCCAATGATGAAAAGTGCAAACGCTGCCAATCCGACAATCCCGTCAACAAAGAATGGAGTTCCGGGCAGGAATCTCACTATGAATAAGATTGTGGGAATCAGGGATTGCTGTGAATGGAACATCACATAGCGGTTTTCTCTGCTGGTTACCATTGCGATGATAAAGCCCAGTATACCGAAGTATGAAATTCCAGCCATTGCTTTGCCGGTCTCAATATCTGAAGAGCTGATGTTGAATACCGCAGCCACTTTGGGTGCCCCCTTTACAAAGAAGAAGGGGGCGATGAATACCGCCCCCAGCTTTGATCTTTTTTGTTGGATTACTCTACGTCAGGAGAACCCGGAGCTTCCGGAGCCTGAGGAGCGTCTCCGCCTGCTGGCTTGAGAATGCCGAATTTGAAGGCAAACTGACCTACAACAGGAAGAGGTTTGATCTCACCCTTGAATCCGTTCATCAGGCCGATGATGAAAAGGACAAGAACGCCAATTCCAACAATCCAGCCGACGACTGGAATCGGTACAATAAGCATGCAGATTACAAGCACAAGGCTTTGCTGTGCGTGATACAGTACATACTTATTCTCTTTGCTGGTAAGGAAAGCGATGAGGAAACCGAGAAGACCAAAATAGGCGATTCCGCCCATTGTCTTTCCTTCCTCAATCTCTGCAGGTGTAATGTTAAACTCGTTGGCCATTAAAATCTCCCTCCGTATATGTAACTTTTACCCTTGGTACCCGATGGCACAAGGCAACATTCTGCAAATACGATCTCATGTCAAGCTCACCACTTGCAGGAGTCCTGATCAGTCTGCATTATATTCAACATACAAAGGAGGTATCAAGTGGGCAAAGTGAGCAGGCAGGATGGAGATCTGCTGTCAATTATCTCCATTTTTCATTACGTGCTCGGTGGTTTTCAGATGCTGTTTTCCCTGATTGGTTTTGTGTACATAGCCATGGGAGTACTAATGGCAACAGGGGCAATGGATTCGGCTAAAGGTGAAGCGCCCCCGCCTGAACTGGGCTGGATCTTTGGTGGAATTGGTGTTGTTTTCGTACTGGTTTTCCTTACGATGGGCATATTAGCAATCAAGACGGGCGTTAATATTAACAGACGGAGACATCGTACCTTTTGTATCGTGATTGACTCTATATTATGCATGATGGTGCCGTTTGGAACTATTGTTGGTATATTCGGTTTAGTGTTATTGACGAAGTCTGAAACCGCAGAGGAATTCGAGGGGTAGGAAAGGATCGTGAAGTGAATTCAAATACTGCTTCTGAGAAGCGTCGAGATAGACGGTACGGTGGCAGGCTTGAGGTGGTCATTGGTACTCAGGGTATGCCCGGATGCTCGGTAACAGCCCTTAATCTCAGTGCTTCCGGTCTTTACTGCGTTTGCGATGAACCGCTTGGCGACCTGACAAGAGTTGATGTGTCTGTGAGTCTTGACGAGAATCAGATAATGGCCAGAGCTGTTGTTATCAGGGAAGAGGAACTTCCTGACGGTAAGTGGGGTATAGGTTTATTCTTTACCAGAATCAGATTTGAGGACAGACAGTTTTTTGCCAGATATGTAAATGGAGAGTGATCTTTTGAAAAAACCCCTGCTTTCGTTCCTCCTTATAGGAGTACTGGCTTTTTCTGCCACCGCAGATAAATATGCCGGAGAGTTTATGTATGTTGGCGCGGGAGCCAGAGCACTGGCTCTGGGAAGTGCCTACTCAGCGGTTGCCGATGACATAACCGCAGGATACTGGAATCCTGCCGGTCTCGTTCAGAATAGAAACAAATCTATGGCGTTTATGCACTCCGAAAGATTTGGCGGTCTTATTTCCTACGATTATCTTGCCTATTCCCAGGAATACAATGGAGATGTATATGCGGTCAGTCTGTTTCGAACTGACGCGGGTAAAATAGCTGATACAAGTGAGCTGCAGTGGTACGATACTGGAAGCGATGGAGTTTTCGGAGAAGATGGAACCGGTGCTCCGGGAGATTGCGGCAACGATGATTATGAACAGGGCAGCAATCCATCCGGCACTGAGGGCAATGGTGAATGGGATCCCGGTGAGGAACTCATCTATGATGAGGGAAGAATTACCTGGAACAGTGCTGCGGATAACGCTCTTTACCTGTCGTGGGGAAGAACTCTGAGCGAAAGGTTTTCCGTGGGGGCTACCTCTAAACTTATCTACAGAAAACTCATGGACTACAGTGCATGGGGTATAGGTTTTGATGCCGCAGTGAGGTGGAACGCTACAGACGCCTTCTCCCTCGGATTGAATCTTCAGGATGTTTTTGGAACATACATGTTCTGGGATACAGGTGTCAGTGAGAGTGTATTACCAACCGCGAAGATAGGCGCGTCCTTTGTCTGGCCTGTTTCCAGATTCAGTTCCGTTATTACTTTTACTGCTGACGGTGACTTCCGCTTTGAGGGAAGAGAGTATGCCACCCAATACAGCTTACCCGGTACTGGAATGAGTCTTGATACTCACATGGGAGCTGAACTCATGGTAAAGGAAACAGTGGGGCTTCGAATCGGTTCATGCGAGGGAAACATGACAGCGGGTCTGGGATTTACCATCAGCTTCATCGGTCATCCGGTTTCTCTTGACTATGCGTGGGTGACACATGATCAGCTTGACAGTACCCACCGTATCTCTGTGGGTGTAGGTCTTTAACACAGGGTATGGGTTACGCAAAAGAGATTCTGCGCAAAGGGGTTCACTTCGGATCGCTGATCATTCCGTCAGTTGCGATCTTTGTACCAAGAATGGATATGGTTCTTGCTCTTGCCGCAGTGGCTTTTGGAATGCTTCTTGTAGACATTATCCGATCCCGCAACAAGGTATTTCGCAAGTTCTTCCTTGGTCTTTTCGGCAAAGTTCTTCGTGGAAAAGAGCAGGAAGGCGGAATGACCGCTTCAACTGTACTAACGGCAAGCGCAGCTCTGACAATTCTTCTTTTTCGCACAGAGATTGCTGTTTCAGCCCTTGTGTTTCTTTCTGTGGGCGATTCTTTTGCAGCTCTCATAGGTAAAAAATTCGGCAAAACCGTTCTTGTATCCGGAAGAACCCTTGAGGGAAGTCTTGCAGCTTTATTCAGTTGTCTTGTGGTTTCTCTTCCGCTTATGCAGATTTCGGCTGTAAGAGGCTGGACACTTTCACCTGCGGGGCTTGCCGCCGGGGCTCTTGCCGCGACACTGGCTGAGCTTTTCGAGATTCCCCTTGATGACAATCTGAGGATTCCGGTGCTGGCAGGGCTTGTGATGGAACTGGTTATTCCAGGGTGATCTGCCATATTGAGGTTTACGGCTGCCAGATGAATGTTCATGACGGCGAGATTCTCTCCGGCATCCTCAAAGCCGCCGGTCACATTGTGGTCAAAAACGCAAAAATAGCTGAAGCTGTTTTTGTGGTCACCTGCGCCGTGCGTGAGCACGCGGAAACGAGAGCACTGGGAAGGGTTACTCATCTGGCGGGGATTCCGAAGCAAAAACCAGTAATGGTTCTCTGCGGCTGTGTAGCTCAGGAACACGGCGAGAAGCTTCTTAAAAAAATAAAGCTCCTTGATCTTGTTGTGGGTCCTGATTCCTATCACACTATCCCGGAACTGCTGCAGGAGCGTAGAAGGATAGCGGTTACAGATCAGGGTTCAGAAGATTACGAACAGGTCACAGCGGTAAGAGAGCAGTTTCCCCGATCATTTGTGACGGTGATGCGCGGCTGTAATAACTTTTGTACCTATTGTATCGTACCATATGTTCGGGGTAGAGAGCGCAGCCGACCGGCAGAACTAATTCTAAAAGAGGTTGAGGGTCTGGTTGAAGCGGGGTACGGTGAAATCACCCTGCTGGGACAGAATGTTAATTCATACACCCATGACAGCGTGAATTTCCCTAAACTTCTTGAAATGGTCTCCACACTGGCTGGAAACAGGTGCCGGGTAAGATTTGTAACAAGTCATCCCCGTGATCTAACAGATGAACTTGCATCAGTAATGGCTTCAAGAGATAATGTTTGCAATCAATTTCATCTTCCTGCCCAATCGGGCAGCGACAGGGTTCTTAAAGCAATGAGAAGGGGTTATACCCGCAAAGGGTATCTGGAGAAAGTGGCGATGCTGAAGAAGTTGATGCCTGATATTGTGCTTTCAACAGATATGATAGCCGGATTCCCCGGAGAAACACTTGAAGAATTCGAAGACAGTGTTTCCCTTTTGAAAGAAGTCAGGTACGACTACGCTTTTCTCTTCAGGTACAGCGAGCGTGAAGAGACAGCAGCATTGAATATTTCTCCTGCGGTACCTGTGAAGGAAAGGCTCAGAAGGCTTTCTATACTACAGGATCTTCAAGCGAAAATTACCCTGGAGAAATCAAAAGAAATCATTGACAGAGAGATGACAGTTCTGGTTACAGGCCCGGCAAGGCGGACAGGACAGATGGCTTCAAGAACCATGGGCAACAGGCTGGTTATTCTTGAATCACTTGATTTTACTCCCGGAGAATTAGTTCCGGTCAGGATAGTAAAGGCCGACGGATATACACACTTCGGGAAGCCTCTGACAATTTGAGAGAAATATGACCAATTTCAATTGGAATCATTATGATTACTGTTTCAGATACGGCACTTCTTTCCACTTAGACACTGGATGTTCTAATGTGATATGTTTGGGCTGGACAGCTCTAACTAATGGAACTGAACAGTGAAAATACCTGCTATACACTGGCTCATAACAAAACAGTTTACACTAACTTATGGATTCAATCAATGCAATCGCACGTCCCCGTGTTGGTGATATGAGTAAGTTTATGAGCTATCTGCAGACCAAGGTAGATAAGAAGCTTGAATTGCCGCCACTTAATGAAACTATTGAGAATCCGATTGAGGACTGAGAATTGAAAACAGAACAGTATTCCCTGTTCGGAGATGTTATACGCACTGAATACAAAGCAGTGAATGTTGCTTCTGTTCCGCAACGCAGTTTGTTCAGGTATCCCGGCGGCAAAACCTGGTTTGTTCCTCGACTGAGAGAATGGCTGAAGTCTCAAATAGATAGACCAGTCATTTTTATTGAACCATTTGCAGGTGGAGGAATTGCTTCCTTAACCGCTGTTTGTGAAAACCTGGTTAGTTCAGCTTTGCTGATAGAATTAGATGAAGATGTGGCAGCAGTCTGGGAAGTAGTAACTTCTGGAGATGGAGGTTGGCTGGTTGATAGAATTCTTTCCTTTAATATGAATTACGGGAATGCTGCAACTGTAATAAGTGACAACCCGAAATCTTTGCGTGAGCGGGCTTTCAGAACAATAGTAAAGAATCGTTGCACTCATGGTGGGATTCTGGCAGCAGGTGCCGGGTTTTTGAAAAAAGGAGAATCAGGCAGGGGTGTTCTTTCCAGATGGTATCCTGAGACTCTCGCAAGGCGAATAAAGGCAATGCATTTGGTTCACAGCAAGCTGGAATTCAGACATTCTGATGGCTATGGTGTGCTTGATGAATACAAGGATGATAAAGATGCTGTATTCTTTATTGATCCACCATACACTGCCGGTGGAAAAAAAGCAGGGAAAAGACTGTACACGCATAATGAAGTCGACCACGAATTACTATTTCAGAAGTGTACAGGTCTTAGTGGTGACTTCATTATGACATATGACAACTGTGATGAAGTTCAGGATTTAACAGTCAGGTATGGTTTGCAGGCAAAACCAATTCCAATGAAGAACACACACCATGCTGAAATGACTGAACTGGTGATTGGAAGAAATCTGGATTGGACGGAAGGTATAAACAGAGTGCTGGAACAGCGGGCTCAGTACAAAAGGGCAAAAGCCTCAGAAACTTGTTACGATAAATAGACAAACTGCTGCACCTTGAGAAACAACTACCCATCTATCTCCGTAAGCATCTCTGATACTGATTTTTCTGTTTTCTTAAGCCGTTCCCGGAGTGTTTTTATCAGAAGTCCTGCTCTCTGAACCTTTTCCTCAAGTTCATCAACAGGGCAGTCATTCCGACCTACGGAATCAACAATTTCCTGGAGCTCTGCAAGCATTTGCGAGTAGGTCTCAGTCATTTTTCCTCTCCTTCACAATGGCTGCGAGTGAGCCTCTGTTCATGGATATATGTATTGTCTGTCCTTCTGATATTGAATCAACACTACGGATGGGGATGCCGTTCTCGTTCCGGACAACAGCCCAGCCCAGTTTAAGCATTTTCCCGGGGTCCCGCATCTCTACCTGTTTTTCCGCTTCTGCGATCATCGAGTCCATCTTGTGGAGTTTTGATGTAACTGCGAGATTGAGTTTCGAAGCCAGTTTTTGAAGGACTTCTGTTTTTCTGGACGGGAGAGAGGCGAGATGAAGGGTCAGATTACCCGTCATGTTCTTAATTCTGAGATTCTCCATCTGAATCCGTGGAGAAACACTTGAAACGAGCGATTGACTTAGAGTCGAGACTCTATCATCAAATCTCGCCACCGTGTCTACGAGGAGAGATGCAGCATGGGTAGGGGTTTTTGCTCTGGTGTGTGCGGCATGATCCGGGAGTGTAGTGTCAATTTCGTGGCCGATGCCGGATATGACCGGCCAGGGAAGCTGGGCAATTGTTCTGGCAATTTTCTCATCGTTGAACCAGGCCAGATCAATTACAGAGCCGCCGCCCCTTGTGAGAACCACAGCGTCCAGAGAATCACAGGCAGGGTTCATCATCAATTTGTTGAAAGCCATGCAAACGGAATCAGATGTAGAAGAGCCCTGCATACTGCTCCACGCTGCATGTACCCTGAACGGGTAACCTGACTCGTCCAGTGTTTTTACAAAGTCTTTTTCAGCTGCTGAGTCCTTTGAGGTGATCAGGCCAATATTGAGAGGAAGTTCTGCCAGAGTAAGTGTACCGTTTTCCCCTAGAACGCCTTCCACAGAAAGTTTTGCTATCAGTCTTTGTAGGTGAATGGCTGCTGAATCTCCTGTGAAATCCGCGTCAAAGCCCTTCATGATGAGCTGAAAACGACCTGATCGATCCCAGAAACTCACAGAAGCGAGAATTCTAACCTCTGTATCATTTTCCATCTGAAACAGTTTTGCCTGTCTGCCGATCTCCAGTGAGATCCTTGAGCGATCCCCTGCAAAAAGAGCGCAGTCCACCACAGCCGGGGATTGCTCTCCGGGGTTTGAAGGATCAGCAAGCTGGAAGTAGGTATGACCTCTTCCTGAAACTCTTCTCAGACCTGTAACTACTCCGCGGATCCATACCGGTTCAGGAAATCCGGATTGCAGAACCATCTTTACAGTTTGGTTCAACTGAAGAACAGTGAGATCAGAGGCTGGAATCATCAGTGTATCTTTAAAGAGAACACTCCACCATTTCCGCCGGCATCGTGGACAACAACATAGACAAGGCCGGAGTTTTGAGTACACAGGGTTACAGATTCACTCCCTGCTTCCAGACCGCTGACAATAGCAAATTCCAATGCATACAAAAAGTCTTCACCATAGGGAAGATTCATGAAATGGTCAAAGTCCATTTCGCATGAAGCAGTTGTAAGATCGAAATTGGTCTGACCATCCAAAGATTCCAGAATGACCCAGTATGCAGTTCCATCATCAAGAGAAACTGTGTAAACCGCAGTAGCTCCCCGATCCATGGTATCAGTTACATCCAGCAGGGGAGAAGAGGCTGTCAGTAAAAGCAGAATTGTACAAATCATATATTTTTCTCCATTCGGTACAACACAAAAATGATGAAGAGGGACCCAATAGTCAACCGCAATGATTCTCTACATGGCAAATCATTCTGCCCATGAATAGTAAGTGACCATTACATGGTGAAATACTACGCCATTGTTTGTGACTTGAGTGCGGCATCCCAAATAATGCAGCTGTATTCCCACGACAGAAAACATGACGGTTTATTGCTCAATTAAAATCTAAATAGAGTCATGCTTCAAGCTATTCAGTGTTCTTTTGCGGCAGCGGAGTAACCGGTGAGCGTCGGAAGGAGGGAATGTTTCAGGGTTGAACGCGGACTAGTGGAGCGTGCTGTATTTCGCCACTGGAAGAGACTATAGTGATATCCCTATGACTTGTTTGAGCCCTCTGTGGGGGGTTCCCATCGGCTGGTATTTAGTGTATTATCAGCAATCAACAGCAGAAAGGAACAGTTACATGGGAGCAGATACCCTTGGCAGAAGAACCTCAATTGCAGTCAGAGACGCTTCAGGATTGATAGTTCCACTTGAATCTTCTAAGGGAGAGATCATACATCCCTGGGTATCAGAGGGAAGAGAAGTTTACCGCAGAGGCTTGATTCTTGCGCTTGATCTTGCGGTGAAGAGGTCCTTTCCAGAGCGGAAGTTATGGGTGGAGCATTCAATATCTCTTGGATACAGATGCAGAATTGATGGTATGGAGACGGGCACGGAAACCGAGGTTTGTGCGATATTGGACAAGGAGCTTCACAAAATTGCTGAAGAGGTTCTTCCGATACGATTCTCCAAGTTGTCTTCCGGAGAAGCATTAAATCTTGTGGGTGAACATTCTCTTCTTCCGAGATGGCACATGGGGAAAGATATTTATTGCGCAAATGTACTTGAGGATTCGTGGGCGTTTGCCATGGGTCCCACTGTTCCGGATACATCATGGTTGACAGTCTGGGAGCTTCGCCCTTTAAGAGGAGGCTTTCTTCTGAGATTTCCGGGAAGCAAATCATGGCCTGAGATTGTACCATGGGCTGAGAGTCCGACCCTGTCAAAGGAGCTGGATCTTGAGGAGAAGCACATCTCAAGAATGAAGGTTCATACTGTAGACATGCTCAACAGGCGAATACGGGAGGACGGTGGAAGACAAGTGGTAATGATGAGCCACTTCTACCAGAACAGAAGGCTTGTTCAGATAGTGAGCAGACTGGGAGATGAATTTCCCGCGAAGAGGATAGTCATGGTTGCGGGGCCATCGTGCAGCGGGAAGACCACTTTTACAAGAATGTTGTCCACTTATCTCAGAGCGGAGGGGTTTTCTACCAGGATGATAAGTGTGGACAATTATTTCAGAAACCGTTCGGAGACACCTAAAAACAAAGACGGCAGTTATGATTTTGAGTGCATAGGAGCCTTGAATACAGAACTCTTCGGAGAGCATGTGAAAAGCCTGGTGGATGGAGAAACGGTGAAACTTCCGGTTTTCGATTTCCATACCGGAGAAAGAGAAGACAATGTAACTCCCATGACGCTCGGTAAGGATGAGTTCCTGCTCATTGAAGGAATTCACGGACTCAATGACAGCTTGACGCCTGGAGTGGAAACGTCAAGCAAATTCAAAATATACATCAGCGCGCTAACCACTCTGAATATAGACAGGCTGACAAGGATGTCCACATCAGACGGCAGACTCATGAGAAGGATCGTAAGAGACAGTTTCAGGAGGGGTTATTCCGCTACAGACACTATTCTGGGCTGGCCAAGCGTCAAACGCGGCGAGCGAATGAATATCTTTCCCTATCAGGAGCAGGCGGATATGATGTTCAACTCTGCTCTTCCTTATGAGCTTCCCGTATTGAAGCCCTATCTGGTTTCCCTGCTTGAGGATGTTGAAGAAGGTTCCGAAGCGTTTAACGACGCAGACAGACTGCTGAGGCTTCTTGACTGCGTAGAACCCATCAGCGAGGGCGTTGTACCCAGATTGAGTATCCTGAGAGAATTTATAGATGGCCTGTTGCTTGATTGGAGTGAATGATGCAGATACTGATGATTCTTTTTGCGATGTACAGTCCCAGATTCAGTCCGATGGTTCTTACAAGACCTCTGACTCCAGGTGTTCAACCCCTCTATCAGCAGTTTGAGCTTGAGCCAGTTGATGTGCTTCACTACGATCTGTCTATAAGCATAGACCGTGAGAACGAGACCATTGACGCAACGGCTGAAGTAACGCTTATGCCCACTGAAGAGAATCTCACGGATTTCAAATTGTATCTGAAAGCCCTCACCGTTTCTCAGATTACAGGAGCATCTTCATTCAGTCAGGATGGCGATTCGCTTTTCATCACCCTTCCAGTGCCGGCCTCAACTGCTGATACCGTGGATCTGGTCATCAATTACTCCGGGGCTCCGGCGGAGGAATCATGGGGAGGATTTCACTTCCATCCCTATGTCACATATCACATGGGTGTGGGTTTCATAACAGACCCGTCGATGGGCAAGTACATGTTCCCCTGTCATGACAGACCTGCGGACAAGGCTGCTTATGACTTCCACATTACTGTTCCAGACACGCTTTATGCAGTGGCCAACGGCGATTCAGCAGGTGTTACTGACAACATGAACGGAACCCTCACCTACCACTGGACACTGGCTCAGCCCATGTCTACATACCTGGCTGCGATCAGCGTTGCCGATTACGCGGTTCTTCACGATTCCACTGATTCCAGAATATTCTATTATGTCTATTCCTGGGATGTTGAAGATGCCCTCGGGTCATTTGTGAATGTTGATTTGATGATGGCCAACTATGAGAGCGTTTATTCTCCTTACCCGTGGGATTGCAAATTCAGTTATGTCCAGACTCCCAAGGGTGATATGGAGCATCTCTCTCAGGTGTACCACTTTGCAGCTGCAATAAACGGCAACACCTACTATGACTGGCTTCTTGCGCACGAGATGTCACACATGTGGTGGGGCAATTGCGTGACTGAACAGTTCTGGACAGAAGTGTGGTTGTCAGAAAGTTTCGCCACATTCAGCGAAGCTATCTGGATGGAAACCTACGGTCCGGAAGAATATCTTGACTACATAATAAACAACATAATGAAGCCTTACCTGAACAGCGGAGAGTTGTTTCCTATAATTGATCCTCAGACTCCGGCAGAACTCTGGAGCAACACAACCTATGAAAAGGGTGCTTCTGTTCTCTACATGCTCAGGCACATAATGGGAGATACCGCCTTCTTCAATGGTCTGAATACTTATTTTGATCAGCACAGCTATTCAACAGCAACAACAGTTGACCTGATAGGTTACATGGAAGCGCAGTACGGAGATGATCTGGCCTGGTTCTTTGATCAGTGGGTCTACGGCCCCGGCTATCCCATTTATGACATTACCAGTGACTGGGTGCAGCAGGGTTCTGACTGGCAGCTGGCCATAAACATGAACCAGATTCAGACCGTGGAGAATTTCTTCACAATGCCTGTGGAATTCCTTGTTGAGGGATCCGGCTCTGATTCCCTGATAACATTTATAAACGATTCACCGAATCAGGAAGAGATCTTCATTCTTCCGTTTGAGCCTGTATCGGTGGAATTTGATCCCTGCACTAAAATACTCAGTACAGCCGTGCTGGGAATAGAAGAACAGACTTACCCCCCCCGGGGAGGGGTGGGAACAATGTACCTTGGCCCCAATCCAGCCTCAGCAGCAACCACAATCAACTGGCAGGGTACAGAAGATATGTATCTGGAAGTAAGGGTCTACGATCTTTCCGGCAGGGTAGCGCAGAACAGAACCCTGGAACCATCCTCAAGAACTCTTGACCTCGCGGATATTCCCGCAGGCACATATCTTGTTGATGCAGTTGCTCCCGGGAACATGAGGCAGACTGCCAGGCTTGTAGTACTGGGTAATTGAGGGACAGCACGGAGAGAGAAGATATTCTCAGATGACCGGAAAGTAACGCGAAGTAAGGAATCGCTTTCTTAGGCGGAAGAAGGATTGTACTTGAAAAGCTTTCGAAACCCGGAGATGACCCATCATATTTCTCAAAGAAGAAACTTTGAGCGGATGGGAAATGCAATTAATTTGCGCTGATACGGAGCAGAACTACTATTACGTTTGGCATCTTTTTTGCTTGTAACAGTTACAAGGAGGTCTGGTATGAAAAAAGGGTTCACATTGATTGAACTGATGATTGTTGTTGTCATTATCGGAATTCTTGCAGCTATTGCCATACCAAAGTTTGAGGATGTATCCGCCAGTGCAGAGAAGTCTGCATGCCGATCCAACCAGAGGCTTGTGGTTGAAGGACTGAATGTGTACTTCGCAGAGAACGGAGAGTATCCAATACTTAACCGGGCAGTATGGGTGGACTATTACCTTGATGGATATGTGGCGCAGGGAATGGTATGCCAGGCAGGAAACGGTAGATACGCTTTCATGGTTACCAAGTCGTGGAGAAACGGTTTGTACCAGATATGTTCCTGGGCTGCACAGCAGGATTGCTGGCCACTGCATGGTTACATCTGGAACAGTAGATTCTACTGGGATCAATGATGAATCCGTACAGAATACAAAATCATTGTGCCGATGAAAAACGGGGTTTAACCGGATAAGATTGATTATTCTGAAGACCGGCAGAGTATCTGGATTCTCTGTACGTTATTCCACCTCAAGCAGCCAAATCTTCTGGAAACCCTCCGCAGGATCATCTGCATAAGCCAGAATGTTGTCATTACTGAAATTGAATTTCCAGGAATGACCGTCTGTCTGTTCTCCTTCAAGAACTACTCGATACAGGTATTCACCTGATGAATTGAAAACCTCGAATGCGGGTTGCGACGATCCGCCAAGAAGGACCCAGAGGTTTCCATCACAGTCAACCTCCAGCCCTCTTATCAAAGGCTTGTACGGGTCTGCTTCAAGAGAAGAGGCCGCTTCAGCATTATCCATTGCTATTGCTTTCGCAACAAGAACAAGTCTTTCTGATTCCAGTTCTGCTTCATTTCTCAACACAGGCTCCAGATCAAGTTCGATTGAGAAGAGCTCAGCACCGGTTTCGTTGTAGGCATAAACAACTGCTTCTTCGGTGGATCTGGGCGAAACATAGAACCCGTCTGAGAAATCACATGCAAGGTCATAACCAAACCAGACCAGACTGATTATTGCGCTCATATCCTCTTTGAACGGAATCCTCTCTTCAAGAAAGACAACAAGCGGTTCTTCTGCTCCGATTTCATTAAGAGTGATTTGAACGACTATTACAGGTTCTCCGGTTGAGACATCAATATCAAGAGATTTTCTCATATAGGTTCTACCGCCAGCACCCTCAAGGCAGGTTGGGGGAGAACCGTAGGATGGCTCAGAAGTTATCCATTCACCTGTGAAATAGTCAAAAGCGTGTATTCCCAGTGTTTCAGAGCCGTCGCCGGTAAGTATTAGTGTGCCGTCTTCAGTTATTGTGAGGAAAGCTGCGCTTATCAGCTCACCGGGACCATTGCCCTCGCGGCTGATCTGTCTCAGGAATTCGCCCTCAGATGTAAAAATTCTTATGCAGCATGCCGCTCTGTCAAGAACTGCGATGTTACCGTCAGGGCCCGTAACAAGACCCTCAATAGCTCCGAACACTTCTGTGGAGTCTCCCAGTTCCACACCCATAGAATCTGTTTTAAGCATGGTTCTGGTCTCTACAGCTGGCTGGTATGTTTCGTCGCCTGCTGTCTGCGGCTGAACTTTTCCGCAGCCGGCTGCCAGCAGAAGTGCGACCGACAATATCAGATGCCTCAATGCAGTCTCCTTTCTGTTGATATCCAAGCAGAGGACAGAGAAAGCGCGTGAAGTGTTACATAAAGGGGCCGGGAATCGCCATACTTCGATAAAAGGAAAGGAGCTATTTAAGGAATTCTGCAGTAGCGGCAAAGACAGAGTCCGGTCTGTCCACCACTGTGACTCCTGCTTTTTCCAGTGCTTCCTTTTTTGCCTGATAGGTTTCGCTTTTGTTTCTGATCATTGCACCGGCGTGACTCTGGGCTACTCCCGCCTCTGTGAATTTACCCCCGAGGAATACAACAACCGGCTTCTTTATCTCACCATCCCCAATTGCACGGGCCAGGTCGTTCTCCTGGGTAGTTCCGGTTTCAGCATAGACAGCCATTACCTTCGTCCTTGGATCGGCTTCAAGGGCCCTTGCAGCGTCCAGAAGGGTTATTCCCGGGACCGGATCACCACCAACGCAGAGAACAGCGGAAAGACCGGGGTAGTCTTCTCCCCAGAGAGGGCCGAATGAACCATCTGTTCTGGGACCCGGAAGATTCTGCCTGCAGTGAAATGCTGCCAGAAGCTGACTGAGCCCGCCTGAGCGGCTGATAACGCCGACTTTACCCGGCAGGTAGTTCTTTTTTGCCCATGATGCTTTGCCGCCGATAAGGCCGAAGAGGTATCCCTCAGTGTCCAGCATGCCAACAGTGTTTGGACCAAGGCACATCGCTCCTGTTTCGTGTGCCTTTTCCTTGATCTTTATGGAATCCTGTGTGGCAACTCCGTCTGCAGTGAGAACAAGGAATTTTATTCCTGCCTCCATTGCGTCAAAGGCGGCCTTCGCTATAGCACCAGCAGGGACAAAGAAAACAGCACTGTTGATCTCCGGGTGTGAGGATACTGCTTCTACGGCTGTGTTATAGACAGGTATACCATCTACTTTCTGTCCTTTTTTACCGGGAGTGCATCCCGCTACTATTTCTGTTCCAAACCCCTTCATAAGCCTGGATCTGCTTTTACCCTGTCGGCCTGTGATGCCGAAGACAAGTACTTTTGGTGTATCGATACCACAGAGATATTTAAGAATGCCAGGCATTACAGCACCTCCCCGGGAAGACCAAGCTCAATAGTCAGTTCACCGTTGCCCTCAAGCAGTGAAAGAGTTTCACAGACAAGGCACCCTATGCATTTCGCGTCAGGGTTCGGGGTTATCCTGTCTTTCTTCCACTGAAGAAAACCGGTGGGACATTCTTTAATGAAGGCAGGCTCTTTGCCTTCCGGGTTTTTCTCCGGATGGTAGACAAATCTGGCAGGTGGTGTTTTCACCTCAAAGGCGAGTTCTCCCGCTTCAGGGATAAACTCCTGCTTTATTCTGTGATCGGTAGCGATTTCTTCCAGGTGTTCCACCATGGCATTCGGGAAAATTTCAGGTCTGAAAGTTTTTACTTTTACAGGGAGATTTTCAGAAACAGTGTTCATAAGATTCATTGCTTTGTCCTGGTCAGTTCCGCCGAAGCGAAGCAGAGAGGGAAGTGGTGTTGGTGATTCCCTGAGAGCTTTCCACACAGCAGAAGCCAGATGGAACTGGTTCTGGAATGCCATTCCACTTCCAGTAAGTATTAGAACCTGAGCTTCCGGCTGGCTCATTATTACTCTTAAAATCCTGTAGCTTTTGAATCCGCTGAGACCACCGGAGGTATCGCTTTCATTCAAAGAGAAAATATCGTCCCTGCCGCCTGTGGCCATTTCCCACAGCATTTTTCCACCGCCACCGCAGAGGTTGGTTGCAACTGTAATAGTACCTTCAGGTGTTTTTTCTCTTGAGGCACGGAAGAATCCGGTTCCGGCCGGGTCAGCGGCGTTGATAGCCTCAACCATTTTTTCAAGCGGTGTACTGTCATTAACCGAGCTTTCCGGGACTTTGAAAAGGTATGCATTTTTCTTTGAAACAGCGTGTTTCTCAAATTCTGCACGGCAGTCAACAGCCACATGAGAGCCGCCTGCAAGGAGTGCAATTGGGTTTGTTTCAAGAACAGTGAGCTTGTACCCGATAAAGGTACTTATCATTTTCTGCAGGAAATCTGCCAGTTCATAAGCATGCGGAACATCCGGTAACTCATTTCCGATATCCTGAACAGAGGGAGGGTTCAGAAGGCTGAAGTGAATTTTCAACAGAGATCCGGTTCTTCCCTCAATTCCCGTTCCGCCTTCAGGGCTGAATAGAAGTACACCGCCGGGCAGGTTTTCCTCGTTACCGAAATCAAGAAGACAGGCTGCGTAGTATTCCTTTTTTATATCCGCAGCTTCAGCAGCCAGAACACCCTGACAGTTCTTCTCGGCGAGCAGTTCTTTGAGGCCGTTCGATATCTCTTCTTTTGTTGATGCGCGTCTTACAAGGCCTCTGCCGGCGCGACTTGTCGCGCCGGGGATCTGGGCTTTCAGAAAAACTGCGGGTTCCGGAAGAATATCAGGCATTACATCATAGAAAACCGCGGGAATCAGGGGTACACCATGGTTTTCCAGCAGAATTCTTGTCTTGTACTCGGGCAGAGCCGGCATGTTACTCTCCAGTTCTCTTCATTTTGAGAAGAAGTTTGTCGGTTCTTTTCACTCCCCGGGCCCAGTCCAGAGCCACAGGAACATTCAGGGAATAAAGGTAATTGTATTCTGGGTAGCAGGAAGCCGTGCAGGCATTGCAGGGCAGATCCTTTTCGCTGAGATAAAGGAAAGCTTCTTTGAAACCGCCGTTAAGGGCATTTTTAGCTCCATTATATTCACCGATAAGCAGTGAACAGGGGTAAACTGCCCCGTCAACATCGATGTTGCAGTAAGCTCTTCCAGCCTTGCAGGATGTACCGTAAAAGCAATCCATTATCCTTGTTTTTGAATAGTTCTCCCACTTTGAAGCAGCATTCAGATAACTGTTGCTGAGAAGGATTGGCGCCCCGGCTTTTTTCATTTCAAGGAGTCTCTTGAAAGCCTTTGAGTATTCGTCGGCTGACGGCATCATTTCAGAAGTGTTTCCACCCAGTGTATCGTTGTGATGAAGGGTCTGAAATGTGGTCATGAAGCCATATTTTTCCGCAGTGGCCATGATTTCATCAAGAAGGTGAATATTGTTTTTTGTGAGAACACTTATGGACCAGAGTCTGACCTTCCCTGAGGCTGCTTCAAAGGCGGCTGTTACTTTTTCCCAGCTTCCCTCCTCACGGTTCTTGTCATGGGCTTCTTTCGGACCGTCGTAAGAGAGGACCAGGTGGTCTATGTTCTCAAGAATTTCAGGTCTGGATGGTACAAAATATCCGTTTGAGTCCAGACTGACGTACATTCCAAGTTCTCTGGCATAAGCGCAAAGTTCAACGATATCCGCCCTTGCCAGCGGCTCGCCACCCCACACGCCGATCCGCATTGTCCCCGCTTCCGCCATCTGCCTGAATATGTCTTTCCACTGCTCTGTTGAAAGATCAGGTCTGCAACGGGACGGGATCTGGCAGTAGGAGCATCTGCTGGGACAGCGGTCTGTGACGGAGACCATAACATTCAACGGAATCTTTGCGCCCAGTCGACATCTGAGAGCGCCGACACCCATTTTCGCCTGTCCGGCAAAATTCATTTCTCCTCCGGTTCACCAAGCCACTGAGGGCCATAGGGAAGGCTCTTCTTCCACTCGTCAGCTTCTCGTTTCTGGCCGAAGAGGGAGTAAGACAAGTTATACCAGCGTTTTGCACCGGCTTTCATTATACCAATAAAAGGACCGTCTTTCTGTGATCCCTGTTGTTTCCTTGTTCCGCGAATCTTTTTTTCTACCTTAGCGACAAAGTTGGGCTCCGCAGGTTTGAAATTGTAAGACGGAACCTGGTCGAGTGGGGAGATGCAGACATTTTCAATGTCATGAAAGGAACCTACCTGTCCGTTCCCCTTCTGGATGCTTTCTACTGTTCCCGGATCGATACCCATTACACTGGCAACAGAATAATCCAGAGCTACCGGATCTGTTGACAGAGCAAGGAAATCAGTCTGCTTTGGAATCCCCGGTTTTGGTCCGGAACCTTCCAGGCTTACTGTGCCGTCGGCGAGAATGAACTTAACAGGAATTGCTTTGTTCACAGCAACTATGTAATCGGAAAGCTTGTAATGGTAGTTGTGCCTGCCGTCATTCAGGCAGCCGTAAAGGTGCTTCATTGCCACAGAGATGACTGAACGGTAATGAGTTTTTACCACTGGTACGGATATTACAGGCATCTCTGTGCAGATCTCTGGAACTCCGAAAGTCAATCCGTCAACGGTAATCTCTTTCCATGGATTTTCACTGAAATTGTGCCAGATAAGTCCCTGCCGTTCAACAACTGTATCCATGCGCTGAACCCTGAGAGCTTTTGAAGCGTCAACAAGCACCTGATTTGATTCACCCAGGTAGATCTGTCCTGTATGCTCTTTCAGCCGTTTGCATAGAGCTTCAACAACCCATGGAGAGGTATTTACCCCGGGACGGAGATAGTCCCAGGTAAGGTTTACTTTGACAAGAACATCCTGGCCATGAGGAAGAAGCTCACGCCAGGAGAAGTTGTCAAGAAGTCTTCCCACAGCACAGTCAACTCCGCTATCAGTTGAAGTGTAAAGCACTTTCATCGTTTTCCTCTTTCACTGCTTTTTGAACCTGTAATATACTTGGAATACAAACTGCTCGTCCGGTGTAAATTTATGGCAGGGGCATTGACATCAGGGCGGCTTTGAAGGATTATCTGTCAAGAGATCGGGTATCTCATTTGATACAACTGTGGTTCGGGTTTCTAAAATATGAGGAGGTTTGTTTTGAGAAAAGCTTTATTTATTCTGACGATCATCTGCGCGGCTGCATCTATTGCGGGACGACTTGAGATCACTAACGACACAGGAAGCTATGAATTCTACTATGTGAATATTGAACTGTCATCATCCGATTCCTGGGGTGATGACAGGCTGGGGTCAAGTGAGACCATCAGTCCCGGGGAAACCCGTTCATTTCGACTCAGCAACGGCACATACGATGTGAAGATTGAGGACGAAGACGGAGATGAGTACATATTCTGGAACGTTAACATCAATGGCACAGTTGACATGTACGTTGACCTCAGTAATCTCGGAGAGCAGAACTGGGGAAGCAGTTCTTCTTCCGGTACGGGAATGGCACCAATCACAATTGATAATGATCTCGGCAGCTGGACCATCTGGTATGTATACGGTGATCCAAGCGATTCACCATGGGGTGATGACCGCCTCGGCTCAGATCTTCTTGATCCCGGTGAGAGCATTACATTCTACGTTCCGGCAGACGACTACTATGACCTCAGAGTTGTCGACGAAGATGACGACGTATACACCCTCTGGGAAGTGTGGGTTGACTCGGATGGTTTCTACTGGAGTGTAGAACTTTCAGACATGGACTAATTGATTCCTGATTGATTAAAGGGAGCCTATCTTGCCGGGCTCCCTTTTTGTTTGCGATAGGAGCAGATATGCTTGAGCGAGCAGACCTTACACAAGGGTTTCCTGGCTGTGCATATCTGTCTGCCGTGTGCGACAAGTCGATGGGAAAACATAGTCTGCTGATCTTCCGGGATAATCTTTTTCAGGTCCAGTTCGATTTTGTCAGGACTGATATTATCAGAGAGCCCCAGTCTTGAGGATAAACGCTTAACATGGGTATCTACTGTTATTGAAGGTTTCCCGAACACCTCTCCCATGATTACATTCGCGGTTTTCCTGCCCACGCCGGGTATCTTTACAAGCTCTCTGATTGTATCAGGGACCCCGTTTTCTGCCATAAATCCAGCAGCCTTTATGATGAATCCGGTTTTGTTTCTGAAAAGACCAATAGTCTTGAGTATTTTTTCCACATGAGGTCTGTCTGCCAGCGACAGATCAAGAATCGTCGGATACCTCTCCCACAGGGCTGGTGTGATTTTGTTTACCGCTGCGTCGGTGGTTTGCGCGGACAGGATTGTGGCTACAACAAGTTTTTCCGGAACTCCTTCATATTTCAGCCGGCATTCTGCCTTCGGATAGAGCGCTTTCAGCTCCTCAATCAGAATGCCTGCTCTGTCTTCCCTTTTCATTCGAAATCCTTTGTGTAATAATCGCAGAACAATCAAAGCCAATGAAAGGATCTTATGCCACTCAATATTGTTAAATTTGCAGGAAAAATCCACGGTGTTGAATTCAAACAATGCAAGACTTTTCCCGACAGCAGGGGCAGTTTTACCGAAGTATTTCGCTCAGAGTGGCCGCAGGATATGCATTACGGAGACGAAATACAGCTTAACCTTTCCCGTTCCATCAGGGGTTCAATGAGAGGGCTTCACTTTCATCATGAGCAGAGCGACTGGTGGATCCCGGTTACCGGTATTCTTCAGATAGCTCTTGCTGATCTGCGGGAGGGTTCTCCAACTTTCATGGAAACATTGTCTTTTACCTTGAGCAGTGATGATTCAGCGTGTCTTCTCATTCCGCCGGGAGTTGCCCACGGTTTTCTTGCACTGGAGGATACCAGCCTTATCTATGTAGTGAACCGGTATTACGACGGTTCTGATGAACAGGGTGTCGCATGGAACGATACTGACCTGAATATCCAGTGGGCAGTGTCTGATCCCATTCGTTCGGAAAGAGACAGAAGCAACCCCACTGTGAAGGATCTTCGAAGCGAAGGATTGCTTCCGGTGATATAGAGAAAGGGCCGCAACTTTCGTTGCGACCCTCTGGTACCGTGGGGGGGACTTGAACCCCCACAAGGTTGCCCTCACTAGGTCCTGAACCTAGCGCGTCTGCCAATTCCGCCACCACGGCCTCGCTATTCACAGGCGCAATTATGCTAAAACCCGTGCAAAAGTCAATCCCCCCTGATATATTCCCTCCATTAGAAAGGGTGAAGATGACCGAAAAGGCACGAACCATCGCACGCAACAGAAGAGCCAGGCATGATTATCACATAATTGAATCCATTGAGATGGGGCTTGTTCTGGCAGGCAGCGAAATAAAATCCATCAGAGCCGGGAAAGTCAGTCTTGTGGGAGCCTATGCACAGTTTGACGACGATCTGGAACTCTGGGTACATGGAATGCACATTGCCGAGTATCCTGAAGCAAGAGACAACCATGAGCCTGATCGCAGGAGAAAGCTTCTGGCCCATACCAGAGAGCTCAGGAAAATCAGAAGAAAAGTTGAGGAAAAGGGTGTTACTCTCATTGCGCTTGATGTTCATATGTCCGAAGGTGGTCGAGCAAAGATTCAGATAGGCTTGTGCAGGGGTAAAACTAAATACGACAAGAGATCTGATATTGCCGATAGGGACAGCAAGAGAAGAGTGGATGCTGCTATGAAGCATTCCCTGCGAGAGCAATGAACGAACTTCTGCTTCTTTCGATGATTACGGCGGTCAGTCTCCATCTTTTCCCCCGTTATGATGGAGTTGTTGTTGAACTCGTAGGGCAGCAAGTTCTTAATCCTGCTGTTCAAGCATCAGGCAGTACTGTTAGAATAGACTTCGGCGAGCAGGTGAACCTGGTTGAAACCACATTACTTCCCATCTGGATAGATCGGCTCACTGCTGATTCCTCCGGCTTTACAGTTGAATTCGACCTGCTGATTGCTTCAGCCGACTGGGCTCTCAGTGGTGATTCCCTGTCCATGATTGTGTTTGCCAGAGCAGAGGAAGAAATACTCCTTCCCCCCGTTGCCTGGCAGTCCCCCCCTGCACCTCCTGATACAACCTTGTGGTCGGATTCACTGGTGTATGCCGCTCTTGAACGGGGTGATGGATCCCCGTGGCTGGTTGATTTCGACTGTATTGTGATAGATCCGGGCCATGGCGGAAGAGACCCGGGTGCTGTAGGTGCATCAGGCAGCCAGGAAAAGGATCGAACTCTGGAAATATCTCTAATGGTCAGAGATCTTTTACGTATAAGAATGCCTGAACTAAGAGTGGTTCTGACAAGAACAGTAGATGAGTATGTTTCTCTGGGAACCAGAACACTGATGGCCAACAGAAACCGGGCGGATCTTTTCGTAAGCATTCACTGCAATGCTGCGGAAAACCGATCAGCTCATGGCTTTGAAACATACTTTCTTTCAAGGGCCAGAACAGATGATGCCAGGGCAGTGGAGATGCTTGAGAACAACGTTCTTGAGTTGGATGAGGTTTCTGCGGTTCCTGATGATCCTCTTTCTTTCCTGCTGGCTGATATGGCGCAATCCATTTTTCAGAATCAATCAAGCCATCTTGCCGGTGCTATCCAGAGCCGTTTCGGCCATGCTTTTCCAGTAAGAAGAGATAGAGGTGTGAAACGGGCAGGCTTTTATGTACTCCGTGGAGCTTACATGCCTGCGGTACTGGTGGAGGTTGGTTTCATATCCAATCCGGAGGAAGAACAGGGACTTTTGTCATTGGACTTCCGTTTCAGGGCTGCACAGGCTATTGTTGAGTCGATAATTGAATACGCTGAAAGGGAGAGCTGATTGCCTGCAAAAAAAGAGAAATCCAAAGGACCGGTATCGTCAAGAATGGTCAGGTCATTCGTAATCGTTGTTGTGCTTGCTGTTCTTATGGGCGTATCTGCCAGGATGGTTATGAATACTCTGAACAAAAAAATGGGAATTGATCCCGATAGAATTACCCATTCTTCTGATACTCTCCAGATTACAGAAAACCTGGAAGCTGTGGCAATGCCTGAATTCGACCCGACTCAGGCAATGCAAACAGGCTTATCGGTCTGGGTTCCGAACTGGAAAACAACGCCCTGCTCACTTTTTGTAACTGCCGAGTCGGATGCGGTAATTGATTCACTTCCGGAATCACCGGTACCGGCTTCCAGAAACACAGAACTTCAGCTTCTTATTGAAATGTGGGCGGAACACAGTGGATTCAGCTCTGTTGAAATTGAAAGGGTATGGGTCTTCGCAAGCGGTGATACATGTTTTGTTGACCTGCCTCGATCCGGAGACTGGCAGGGGATTATCAGGACTATTGAGGGTAGATTCATCTCGTATACTGTTTTGTTCCCGTTTGTCGCCGGTGAGATTCTTGAGGGGTTCGAGGAAGGTATTCCCGTCAGAGGAGTGCCCTCCAGGTAAGAAACGCAACTGAAAAGATACAGGATTGGTAACAGAATGACGGAAAAGAACAGAATTGATGGCAGGCTGTGGAATCACTTAAGGGATATCTCACTGGAGACAGGTTATCAGCCCGGTCCTCAGGGAAGCGTTCTTGTTTCCTGGGGTGAGAACAGGGTTCTCTGTTCCGCAACTGTGGAATACAAAGTTCCCATGTTCCTGAGAGGCAAGGGCAGAGGCTGGGTCACTGCAGAGTACGATATGCTTCCCGGCAGTGGAGACCGCAGAATCCGGAGAGATCGTACCGGCAATGGTATCAAGGGCCGCAGCCAGGAGATACAGAGGTTGATCGGTCGCTCTCTCAGACAGTGTGTGAACACTGCAGATATGCCGGATAAGAGCATTACTGTTGATTGTGATGTGTTGGTTGCTGATGGCGGAACAAGAGTTGCAAGCATTACCGGAAGTGTTGTCGCGTTGCGCCTTGCAATTCTAAGACTGCTATCAAAAGGCAAACTGGAGAAAGATCCCTGGAAGCAGTACATAGGTGCTCTCAGCCTCGGTGTCGTCGAAGGCATACCCCTCCTTGATCTCTGCTACGAAGAGGACAGCAGGGCAGACATGGATATGAATGTTGTTGCCGGTGAAGATGGCATGATTATTGAAATACAGGCTTCCGCAGAGGAGAACCCCGTGTCCCATGAGACTGTATTCGGCATGGCCACAAGTGCCATTGAAGCGATACAGGAAATTGTCATTCCAGTCCAGAAAGCAGCTGCGGGAGAAATATGATATGACAAATATGGTTCTCGCTTCTGCTAACCGGGACAAACTTAAGGAGCTTAAAAAGCTTATCAGCCGCGGTGAGATAGTAGCCATAGGTGAGATCATCCCCGGTTGGGATATTGAGGAAACCGGCCGCACTCTTGAGGAGAACGCTCTTTTAAAAGCAAGGGCTGCCGCAGAAGCTACACAGAGAACAGCCATTGCAGACGATACAGGACTTTTTGTATGGGCTCTTGGCGATGCTCCAGGTATCTATACAGCTAGATATGCCGGTGAGAACTGCACCTACCGCGACAACACGGACAAACTTCTCAATGCCCTCTGCGGTGAAAAGAACAGCAACCGGAGAGCTTCTTTCCGAACAGTTATTGCTCTGGTTATCCCCAACGGGGAAGAGTACATATTCCAGGGCTCAGTGGAAGGCCGAATAACCAAGGATCACTCAGGCAAGGAAGGCTTCGGCTACGATCCTGTCTTCTTTTCTACTGAACTCAACAAGACTTTTGCTGAATGCACCACTGAGGAAAAGAATCGGGTTTCTCACCGTGCCCGTGCCATGCGCAAACTCAACGAATTCCTCAACCGAAGCTTTTGAGAAACTGGCCCTCCAGTGAAGCAGCCATTTTGGGAAACAACCTACTCTGATATCAATGCAAGAAGCTTTGGCAGCAGGGCCAGTGAAGAGATACTTGATCTGATGAATCTGCTTCCCGAGGGGTCAAAGGTACTCGACCTGGGCTGCGGAGACGGCAGAAATGCCATTCCACTTGCCGAGGCGGGATTTCATGTGACTGCTGTGGATATTTCAAAAGCAGGAATCGGAAAACTGCAAACACTTGCAGAGGATCGGGGGCTTTTCATTCAAACTGTGGTTGCTGACATTGGTATTTACCGGATTCAGAGCGAATACGATCTGATTGCTGCCCACGGTTGTCTGCATCTTCTTGAACGAACTCAGTGGAAGAAACTCATCAGAGAGATGCAGGCACATACCTCACCGGTGGGATACAATGCGGTAACTGTGTTTACCGATTCCGTTCCTGCTTCGCCAGATATGGAGGACTTCTTTGTGGGGATGTTTCGCGAAGGGGAGCTTTTTTCAATATACTCCCACTGGAATATATTGCTGAGAAAGAGTTACACATTCCGGGACGAACATCCCGGTGGAATTCACCACCTGCATGCTGCCAACAAGCTTGTGGCAGGAAAACCGGCAGAGGAGAAAGCATGAAACATCCCCCTGTAATAAAGACTGAGCGGCTGATACTGAGACCCTTTTCAGTGGATGACTCTGCTTTCGTGAAGGAGAATGCCGGCTCAGATGAAGTGTACAGAAACACCATGGGCATGCCCCATCCATACCTTGAAGCAAATGCTGTGGAGTGGATATCCAGCCATTCATTGAAATTCTACAGGGGAGAAGGGCTGGAGCTTTCAGTGGCTCTGAAGAGCGGTGAACTGATAGGCGTGGTTGGAATATCAATTTCAAAGGCGCATAACCGTGGTGAGCTGGGTTACTGGTTGGGGAAGTCATACTGGAACAGGGGCTACTGTTCAGAGGCAGCAGCAGCTCTGGTGGGATATGCCTTCAAGGAAATGGGACTTCATAAGATAACCTCAAGGCATTTCCAGCATAATCCGGCCTCCGGCAGGGTGCTCGAGAAGATTGGATTCACAAAAGAAGGTATTCTGCGGGAAGAATACCTGAAAGACGATGAATACCTGAGCGCATCAGTGTACGGGTTGCTAAAAGTTGATTTTCAAGGTTCAACATGAAGACTGAAATAGACCTGCACGGTTATCAGGTTGTGGAAGCCATTGATATTTTCGTGAAGCACTACAACGCAAGGGTGAAAGGGGGAGACTGTTCAGCCATCTCCGTAATTCACGGCTACGGTTCTACCGGAGAGGGAGGCAGGATAAAAACTGCCCTGAGGAGGCTCCTTGAAACCAGTGACGAGAACCTCTCTTTCCAGCTGGATGTCTGGAATCCCGGAAAGACCCTTGTCTACCCGGAAAAAGCACTTCCTGCGGGAGCAGGAATCATTTCATCCGAGATACTTGAATACTGCCGCTCACCGAGATCGGAGTCCAAGGTGCTGGGGAAGTTCAGGAGGTACGGGGATCTTAATGTGAAAAGCACACTCCGCAGACTTGTAAAGCAGCGTAGCCTCTGCATTGCCCGGAAGGGCAGACACTCAGTCTACAGGGCGGAATAAATACAAACAGATGTTATTGTGAAGAGGAAGCCACTAAAGGGGTTCCCAGAAATGAGATCTTGCTGGTTTTATACAGAAACCCTATGGTGTTGATCAGTCTTACCTGTTTTTGTATTCCTTGAGTACCTCTTCAGCCACAGAGGCAGGTACTGCTTCGTAGTGCTCGAACTGCATGGAGAATGTTGCTCTGCCCTGCGTGGAGTTTCTAAGATCCGTTGCATAACCGAACATTTTGGACAGAGGAATCCTTGCTTTGAATTCTTTTGCGTTTCCACGGGCTTCCATGGAGACAATGATTCCCCGGCGTTCATAGATACTTCCGGATACTCCACCGGAGTATTCTTCCGGGCTGATAATGGAAACAGACATCATAGGCTCAAGAAGTCTAGGACTGCACTTCATGAAGGCTTTTTTGAAAGCGTTTCTGGCACAGATGCGGAATGCCATCTCAGACGAATCCACAGCATGGCTGGAGCCGTCCTGTAGAGTTACTTTCACATCAACAACAGGGAAGCCGCAGTAGACTCCGTCTTTCATGGCATCGATGATTCCCTTTTCAACAGCAGGGATGTACTCTCTGGGGACATTCCCGCCCTTAACAGAGTTCTTGAATTCGAAGCCGCTTCCAGCGGGAAGGGGTTCAAGTGTGAAGACAATATGAGCATACTGACCCTTGCCGCCGGTTTGTTTCTTGTATTTCTCATTCCAGTCTACAGAGCCGCTTATGGTCTCTCTGTAAGCTACCTGAGGTTCATTAACTTCAACTTCTACAGAAAACTCCCTCCTGATCCGGTCAATCAGTATTTCCAGATGGAGCTCACCCATGCCGGAGAGCACAGTGTCTCCTGTTTCCTCATTGGTTTCCACTGTAAATGTCGGGTCTTCCTCTGCAAGCTTGGCAAGGGCATTTGTCAGCTTGTCTCTGTCCTGTCTCTTAAGGGGTTTTACCGCAATACTAAGTACCGGAGCGGGAAACTCAATAGCTTCCAGAATGATTGGATCATCGGGGGAGCAGATTGTGTCACCTGTAATAGTATCAGAGAGACCTATCACCGCACCAATTTCACCGGTGTTCAGTCTTTCCACAGACTCACGCTTGTTTGCGTGCATCCTGAGAATCCTGCTTACTCTCTGTTTCTTGCCTGTTGTGGAGTTGAGTACATGGGTTCCTGCTTCAAGTGTACCGGAGTAAACCCTGGTATAGATTAGCTTGCCTGTATGCCTGTCGGTGACAACTTTAAACGCGAGAGCTGCAAGAGGTCCGTCATTGCCGGGCGCACGCTGTTCCAGTTTGCCTGTTCTGCTTTTACCGCTGATGGGCGGAAGGTCAACAGGGGAGGGGAGATAAGATATCACCGCGTCAAGAAGCCTTTGAACTCCCTTGTTCTTGTATGCGCTTCCGCAGAGAACCGGGCAGACCAGCCCCTCGTGCGTGGCCTTTCTTATGGCAAGAGAAAGTTCTTCTTTGGATATTTCTTCGTCAGCACAGAATTTGTCAAGCAGTTCCTCATCAACTTCGCTGACCTTTTCAATAAGAATCAATCTCTGCTTTGCGGAGATAATTTCCATCTCGGGTGGAATGTTTTTTTCTTCAAACTTCATGCCGTCTGAAGATTCATCGTAGTAAACAGCGCAATTATCAACAAGATCAATTATTCCCAGAAACTCCTGTTTTTCCCCAAGGATAGGAATTGTAATGGGAATGGCATTTGCATTCAGTCTGGAATGGAGTTCCTTTACAACACCGTAGAAATCAGCGCCTGATCTGTCCATTTTGTTGATGAAGGCAATTCTGGGTACACTGTATTTTTCTGCCTGTCGCCAGACTGTCTCACTCTGAGGTTCTACACCGCCAACAGCGCAGAAAAGGGCGATGGTTCCATCAAGTATTCTGAGACTTCTTTCAACTTCCACAGTGAAATCGACATGCCCCGGGGTGTCTATAAGGTTGATCTGGTGGTCTTTCCACTCCGTGGTCGTAGCGGCGCTGGTAATCGTAATTCCCCGCTCCTGTTCCTGCTCCATCCAGTCAAGAGTGGCTTCACCATCGTGTACTTCACCGATCCTGTGAGACTTGCCTGTGTAGAAGAGAATTCTTTCGGATACAGTGGTTTTACCTGCATCTATGTGGGCAGTTATTCCTATGTTGCGAATCTTAGCGAGATTGTAATCCCGTGCCATTTATCTGTCTCCGTTCTTATAATGATTAATATGAGTGCCCGAATATACGCCAGCCCCCCTCTCAGGTGCAAAAAATTTATATTCCCAACCAAATACAAAGGGAGACTGCATGAACATTCAAGGAAGAATTGCTTCTGAATTGAGTCTGGATTCCAGAAAAGTCGCGGAAGTTCTTACTCTTATAGAACAGGGTTCCACCATACCGTTTATTGCCAGATACAGAAAAGAAGCTTCCGGCGGAATGGACGAGGTTATTCTTGCGTCTCTTCGCGATACATGGCAGAAACTGGAAGTGCTGGACAAACGGAAAGCTGCAGTTCTGTCATCGCTGAGGGAGCGGGAGTTACTTACCGACCTGCTGGAAGATAAAATAGGGAAGGCGGTCACTCTCACAGAACTTGAGGATATATACCTGCCCTTCAGACCAAAACGTAGAACCAGGGCTTCCATGGCCATAGAGAATGGCCTGGAGGCACTGGCAGAAATGCTCCTGGAGCAGAACAACGGAGATGACCCTGTTCGGCTGGCTGAACCATTTATTACTGATACAGTAACTGATGGGGATACAGCTCTCAGCGGTGCCAGAGATATTATCGCGGAGAGGATGGCCCAGCATTCAGAAGTCAGAGCAGACATGCGAAGACTTTTTCTGAAAAGGGGTTTATTCATAAGCAGGGTGATAAAGGGGAAGGAAGAGGAAGGAAGCAGGTTCCGGGACTGGTTCGACTGGTCGGAGAAAGTATCTACTGCTCCTTCTCACAGAGTACTTGCCATGCGCAGAGGGGAGAGGGAGCTTTTTCTGAATCTTACAGTACAGATAGATGAAAAGGCTGCAACTTCAATTATGACAAGGTATTTCCCGATAAGAAAAAATACCTGCGGTGATCAAGTTCTTATGGCTCTGGAGGATGGTCTTAAAAGGCTTCTCGGACCTCAGATGGAAACGGAAACAAGACTTGTTTCCAAGGCAAAAGCAGATAGTGAAGCCATTTCAGTATTCGCAGTGAACTTGCGTGAACTTCTTATGGCAGCACCGCTTGGCGGGAAAAGGACAATGGCTGTTGATCCCGGGTTCCGTACAGGCTGCAAAACCGTCTGTCTGGATGAGCAGGGGGGATTTCTTGAGTACACCACAATTTTTCCGGCAACCGGAAAAGCAGATTCCGCCGCTTCCGAGGTTAGAAGGCTTGTAAAAAAGCATCGAGTGGAGTACATCGCTGTGGGCAACGGAACTGCCGGACGGGAAACTGAAAGTTTTCTGCGGGAACTCAAACTGAACATGCCTGTGGTTATGGTTAATGAGAGTGGAGCTTCCATATACTCTGCGTCTAAGGTTGCCAGGGAAGAATTCCCTGACCTGGATCTTACAATCAGGGGGGCAATTTCCATAGGAAGGAGGCTTCAGGATCCACTTGCGGAACTGGTAAAGATTGATCCTGGAAGCGTGGGTGTGGGGCAGTACCAGCATGATGTGGATCAGAAGCAACTGAGGCGGGCACTGGACGATACGGTGATGTCCTGCGTGAATTCCGTGGGAGTCAACCTGAATACGGCCAGCGCTAAGTTACTTTCATATGTTTCCGGGCTCAGTCCTGCCAGAGCATCTTCAGTTGTGAAGTACAGAGATAAAGCAGGGAAGTTCACATCCAGGGTTCAGTTGAAGAAAGTTGCAGGCATTGGTCCGATTGCATTTCAGCAGTGTGCGGGGTTTCTTCGTGTTGACGGGGCATCCAATCCGCTGGATTGCAGTGCCGTACACCCGGAAAGCTACTCTGTCGTGAAGAAGATGGCTGATGATGCCGGAACAGATGTTCGGGGGCTCACAGACAGAGCTGACCTTCGAAGGCAGATCAATCTCAGCAATTATGTTACAGATGAGAGGGGAATGCCCACCCTCCTCGATATTATTGCAGAACTGGACAAACCGGGAAGAGACCCCAGAAATGTGTTCGAGTCCTTTTCTTTCGCAAATGTACATTCCATTGATGACCTGACAGATGGGATGAAACTTCCCGGTCTGGTCACTAATGTTACTGATTTCGGAGCGTTTGTAGACATTGGAGTACATACTGACGGACTTGTTCACGTGAGCCGGTTGAGTACGAAATGGATAAAGCACCCCTCTGAGGTTGTTCATGTGGGCATGAAGGTGGATGTTACTGTAACCGGTATAGAGAAGGACAGAAAAAGAATAAGTCTTTCTATGACCTGATCCATAAGGAACTGCTGGGAGGAAAACGGGTATAGGACAGTGAAGGGAGTTATACAAATAGAAATGAAGCTTACTGTATTACTGCTGTGTGTACTGACTGTATCGGCCTGGGCTGAAACCGTCAGTGCAACCGTTGAAATAAAGAATTGTACCTCCACCGAATTTTACTTTGTATGGGTCACGGAATCAGGCAGGGAGAAGTGGATTGATATGCTGGGCCTGTCCATACTGCCTCCGGACAGTTCAGCGATCTTTCAGGTGACAGAAGGATGGTATGATTTCAGGATTGAAGATTGCGAATGGAGAACATTCTCATTCTCAAACATTCCCATAGAAGGCGGATCCAGTTTCCTGTGGGAGGTTCTTCCGATTCACGAAAATACTGACTGATCAGTTAAGTACCTTCAAGCTCCATTCTTACAGCAGCATGCATTTCTGCAATGGCCTCTTTCAGGTGTGAGTATTCCTGATTTATATTTTCCCCTTCACCGAAGGCTACCTGCAGAAGAGCGTTGTTTGCCACTCTGAGTCTTCCACACACAACACCGGCAAGAAATCTGAGGAACTGAACTGCTACTTCAGGTTCTTTCGCGAGCATGGTTGAGAATTCTTTCTCGCCCATTATCAAAAGACTTCCGTTGCATGAGGCAGTAACAGAGGCGGATCTGATTGAGCCGTCAAGGAAAGACATTTCTCCGAATATGTCTCCGCGCCTGAGCATTGCCAGTACGAAATCCTCGCCTGCTGAATTATCATGGACCCTGAACTGACCCCTGCTGATGATGTAGATGTCACGATCCCTGCTGTTTTTATCAATGACAGTTTCTTCGGTCTGTACATTTCTGCGGCTGCAGAACCAGACAATTCTTGCTGCAAGTTCTCTGGGAATGGTCACATTCATTTGAGGCCTTCCATGCTTTCTGCGGTAAGGAATTCAGGGGGTGGGGACATGTAGTCAGGATAGTAAAGCCCTTCCCTCATCGCACCTCTAATTAAAGTTGAACGCCTTCTGTAGAAAATGCTGTATGGGTTCAGAGAGTCAGTTTCTGCCTTAAAAACCTCTGCCATAATGGTTGCGGAGGACGGTTCGTTGTATGGATTGTCAATATCACCATTTATCCTTCTTACCAATGCCCTGTAGATAAGTGTTTCATCAATGATTCTTTCCTCGTTTCCAGTGTCAGTTTCCCAGAGCAGATACGCGTACTCGAATCTTACATCCAGACTGTTCGGGTTATTCTGTACACCTTCTCTGATGAAGTCCATGCCTTCTTCCAGGCTCCCAAGGTTTATTGCCAGATGGTAGGCGGCGTCTGTGTAAATGTCGGTGAAGGTTGGATCAAGCCGGGCTATCAGCCACATCTGGGGTAAATAATCTGTTACTGAGCTCCAGGGGATTCCCTGGTACATTTCTATGTGATGGTAATCGTCAAGCTGGAGGTAGAGCGCGCTTGCGATGAAGTGCTTCAATCTCTGAAGTCCTGTGCCGAATACTTCAATGTGCTGAAAGGTATCAATACTGGCTCTTCTTGAGACCGATGTGCCTGAAATCACGGCAAGAGTGAGAAATATCGCAGCAATCACCGGAAGAAACAGTTTTGTTTTCATCTCTTCCTTCTTCGTCCGGTAGCCAGGAATATTCCCACTGCAAGGGTCAGAAATATCAGTGCGTCTCTGAACAGTTTTTTCCAGATAAAGGTTGCTGCCCACGGTTGATTGAAGAACCACTGAGTTCCGTGATTTCTATCGCCGGCATCGTGTGCGTGCCCGGAGGGACCTCCTGCGTGAGCTTCTTCCATCTCTTCATTAACGGAATGAGCATGCCCGGTTTCATTAGAGTGGCCGTGGCTATGGTCACTTTCAGATTCTTCACAGGTTTCTCCGTCGGCATGATCATGGTCTTCCGAGTGAAGATGTTCTTCCGGAGCCACATCGGCTATGTCGTAATCTGTGCGGCAGCCGGTGAGGAAAAAGAAAGCAAGAGTAAAAGCAAGGCAGATGGAATGATTACACATTCTCATTTCAGATCACGTCTTCTGAACACAGCCAGTGCCAGAGAAAGCATGAACGCGGCGTAACAGAGCCCGTAGAAAATGGCTATAAGGAAGTACACCGGTTCAATATTGAAGCCGTGAGCTATTGGATCCTTTATGTGGAATACATCAGCGTGAGGTAGAAGCAGTCGCACAGTTCTCATCAGTCCGGGGGCAGACGGCAGAATACTGACGAACTCCGAAACGCTCATCTGGCTTAAAACGAAGAGCATTGTGGTTAGAGGCCAGTTTAAGGGAGGAGAGGCGAAGAAGCTGAAGAAGAAGACTGTCGAGAGAAGAAACCAGCCTTCAACTATTATCAGAAGAGTAGCCGGCAGCAGATCGCCTGGAATGGGCAGCTCGTGAAGAATCAGAATCAGCATGAGCCCCAGACATGTTACAATAAGAGCTGCAGCCTGAACCAGAGCAGCTCCGAAGAACCTTCCCAGAAGATACTGCCATCTTGAAAGAGGTACGGCGATCAGGGGCATCAGAGTTCTTGTTTCCCGGTCTCTGGGATAAAGATTGGCCGCGAGACCAAGAGCAAGGAGAAGGGCTCCAACCTCAATTCCAAAGAGACCGAAGTCAAGCACGAACCTTCCCTGGTTTGATATATCAAAGCTGGGTACAGAGGCAATTCCGGCAAGGGCAAGAAGAATAACCAGAAGAATTCCCCACAGGGTTCGTCTGCGAAAAAGCATCCGCAGGGTCATCAGAGAAAAAGTGAACACTGCTTTCATTGTTCCTTCCCTTCAGTGACCGAAAGGAAGACATCTTCAAGTGACTTGAGAGCCATCTCAAGCTTTACAATGGGCAGATTGTCCCTTCGAAGTGAATCAATTCTGCTCTGGAGGTCAGCTTCCGGTATGGTTTCCTCTACTTCTTCACCGGTTTTTCTGCTGATAACAGTCATTCTGTAGAGGTTTTCACCCCCCAGCAGTTCCTTTAAGGTCCCCTCAATTACCAGTTTCCCACCGGCCAGAATTACCGCTCTGTCGCAGATGGTTTCCACATCGGAAAGAATGTGGGAAGAGAGGAAAACTGATGTCCCTCTACTGTTCTCTTCAATAATTATGTCTCTGAATTCCTTTCTTGCTACGGGATCAAGGCCGCCGGTGGGTTCATCCATTATCAGGAGGTCAGGATTGGATTGAAGAGCAATAGCCAGGCTCATTCGCTGTTTCATGCCTTTGGAGAACTGCCTGAGACCGGTGGTTTCCCATTTGGTCAGACCAACTCTTTTCAGGAGTTTCATCCAGTCTTTGTTAAAGCCTGAAAGATCCCGCATTGAAGCGAACATGCTCAGGTATTCCATTGGCGTGAAGGAATCGTCGTAATCCGGGCTCTCGGGGATGTACCCGATTCTTTTTCTTACGCTTGTATCAGCAGGAGCATTTCCCCACAGAGAAATACTACCTTCCGATGGTTTCAGAAGCCCCAGCAGACACTTGATTGTAGTGGTTTTACCCGCACCGTTGTGACCAATAAAGCCGACAATTTCACCCTGTCGTACATTGAAAGAAATATTCGAGACAGCCTTAACAGAGCCAAGCCCGCGTTTTCGTGGGAATCGCTTACTTAGTTCCTTAACCTGAAGCGGATGCACATCTGTCATAAATGCTCCCATCATTCATTTTTTGATAGAGACAAAATATGTCCAAAAAGGTTCAGGAGCAAGCCCTAACCAAGATAGCCCAAGCCCTCAAGTTTCTTTCTTATGTCCTCTTCCGACTCATCAGACTCTGGATCAAGTTTGTCCAGCTCTCTCTGTATGATGTGAAGAACGAATTCTTCAACTGAGGAATAGCCGCCGGCTTCTGATACTTTCTCAAGTCGGTCTTTCATCTCACTGTCTATCTTGAACTTCAGTTTCGCCATCTTTATGCCTTTCTAGACCTTTACTTTGAATACAACAGCTCCCAGTATTGCCCAGAGGCTGGAGAAAACAAGAAATACTGCAAACCAGCTCCATCTGCCACCGAGAATAATGTAATGTATCCCCTGAATATGTGAATGTATTTTCAGAACACCTGGAGGTGACTCCGCGTTCCACGGACGGAAAAGAGCTTGAATGATTCCGCTTTTTTCGGCTCCCCGGACAAGAATAGAACCGGAAGAACCGCTGGAACCAAGCCTGATTCCCATTGCGTCGTAAACGAAAACACCATTGCTTCCAGTAAAGGAAAAACTCTGTTCGAGGGAGTCTGCAATGGTAACTACGGGAGAGATCAGTATGCCTGCTTCCGGTTTCCCGAATTCCTCAGCGGGAATTGAGTTCTCCCAGAATACAGTAGCTGTTGATGGATTATCTGCGCTCAGATGTTTTCTTGAGTATCTCGCGTCAAGCTGCGATGCTATTATCACAAATGGAATTGTGATTATCAGCATGGGTTTCAGCAGATGCCACAGATAAATAAAATTGTCAGTTATCAGCCCGAAGGCAAGTTTCAGAACTGTTGGTGGGCTTTCGAGGAAGAGAAGCATTCCCAGTGCCCGGGATCCCATTTTTTTTCTCAGTCTGGAAATAGCCTGTTGGTTGGATGTCTTCTTGAACACAAGAATCATCAAAATTCCAGTCAGAGCGCTGATCCACATAAGACCCCAGACAGGGTTAAGTGACTGGAAGGGTTTCAGCAGAAGGTCGAAGAGCGCGTTCATGAGCCCCCGTCCTCTTCAGTGAGAATTGCATTGATGAGTGAGCCCATTTCCGTGAGAGTGGGATTTACAGGAATAGTCTTCATAGATGTTACCAGTGATCCGGGGCATATATCAGGGGAGATGCAGTGGGTTCCGCTCCAGGGATCCATGTTGTCTGTGATAACCCCTTCCGGGAAAGCACCCAGAGTTGTTTCCCAGCTTGCTCTGTAGCCGTGCGAGTAACCAACAAGCATGTCCGGTGCCCAGGGAGGCATCTCAAAACCGGGATAAAGGTCTTCCAGAATAAAGAGGTTTTTCACAGGTCTGTTGCCTGTTAGTGGATCAACAGCACCCTCCAGAGAGGCTTTCAGATTCTCCATAAGGTTTTTCTTGTCCGCAATGGCAACAACCCCGTCTTTTTCTCTGCCGGCCTGATTGATGTAAAGCCCGTTTAGTCCGAGACCGTACGCGCCTGTTTTGCTCCAGTCCAGACAGGCATACATATCCCTGTTCCGTTCATAGGGTGATGAAATATCAGCGAATCCTTCAGCGGCCAGGAAGGAATTCAGGTTGAAACTTCTGCGAAATGGAGCGAAGCCGTGGTCGGAAAGAAGGATTATCTCAGTCCTGTCATCAAGAAGTTCCATTGCTTCACCGACGGCTATGTCAATTCGCGAGTAGAAATTGGCTATCACCCCGGAAAATCCGGGATCTGTAGTGCCGTAGAGAGGGCTGGCGGGATCCATGGATCTGTAGAACATGTGAACATTCAGATCAAGGCTTGTAAAGTAGAAGAACAACAGCCCTTCTCTGTATCGTGAGAGAACAGAGTGAAAAAGGCTCATTCTCTCTTCCAGTACAATATCCGCCTGGGAAAGGTAGTCGTCATCGTCGAAGATCCCTCTGGACAGGGCTTTTGTATCTTCGGGGAAGCCTTGTGTATAGAAAAGACCTGCTTCTTCCGCCAGATCTCTTGAGTACCAGTCAGGGCTTGAGATGGGCAATGCCGGGTTTTCAGGATCTATGTTCAGAGGAGAAAGGTAGAGCTTGAGTTTCGGTGTTACCTCTTTCAGGTAAAACCGTCCAATGGCATGGACTGTAGACAGCGGGCCAAGCGCAGGGAAGCTGAAGCGCATCCAGGGACTCCACTGTTTTTCACCGATAACGATGGAATCATTACCCATATCAATTCTCACCGCTCTGGAATTTCTGTCTGCCCAGGCTTTTATTTCAACACTCATGGTGGGACTGCCTTCGATCAGAGAATTCTCCGGACCGTCCACCCGGCAGGTGTAGCAGCCGTCTCCGTAGTCCCTCACGGGTATTACAACTCCTCCGCCGGTGTTATCGGAAATGGATCGGGGATCATCGGTGAAGAAGGTAAAACTTCCCTGGCTTCCTCTAATGTCGGGGGTTCCGAGACCTGACAGGAACAGGCCATTTTTATTCGCGGCAGGTGGAGGGAAATCCACCGGCAGTTTAACCATTGTTACAGGTATCCCCTTATCCATCAGGGTATTCCAGAATGGTGTACCGCGCCTGAGCAGGTTTACACCGCCGCCGGAGACGGGCAGTCGGAGTTTTCCCAGATTCAGAGTTGAATCCGGGGGGGAAACTTCTGATGTGGAAAGATAAGGTAGCATTGTTGCGGGATCTCTGTGGATGAAGTCAAAAATTCCGTGTACAGGCGGCGGGGCTCCTGTGATGAAGTTTGACCAGGCAACAGGGCTCTGAGGCGGGTTTGATGTGCCCAGTCTGCTGAAACTTCCCATTTCCATCAACCGTTTTGTGTTGGGCATCAGGCCACGTTCAATGAAACTCTCCAGCAGATTCGGATCCATACCGTCAACGCCCAGAACAATAAGCCTTTTACCGGATCTGCCTGTTGTTTTTCCACAGCCAACGCTGAGAGCAGCAAGAGCTGCCGGTGTCAGTATAGCCTTTTTGAGGAAATCTCTTCTTTTCACAGCGTTCTCCCGTCCATATAGCCCGGTGGTTTAACACCAAGCATACTAAGCACAGTAGGAGCAACATCCACAATGGACGGACTGTCGGATTTATGCTTCCAGCTGGTAAAGAGTACTCCTTTGACCAGATCGGAATCATGACAGTGATCGCCGTTCCAGTGTCTGTCGTTGGGGTACAGCGTTTCTCTGCCAACGCATCCTGTAACGCATCCCCAGTCAGCGCGGTATCCGATGTCAGTACCTGGAATAATATCAGGGCTTCTGTCGATGTAGCCGCCTGAATATATATCACGCGCAAATTTTACCGATCGAATCACACGGTTATCACCATTTTTCAGCTGAAGGAGTTTTTCTCTTATCTCCTTCATTAAAGAATCTGCTTCATCGTCTGTAACAATTCCCTTGCCCTCACGGCCTTTAATGTTCAGATTAATGCCTGAAAGCCCCATGGCATAGGCTTTTGTTTGTGACCAGTCTACACCGTGGTATGAAGCATTTATTGTTTCCACATCTTTCTCAAGCACCATGTATCCGTTATTTACCAGCCACCTGTTGAAGTCAACACAGGTATGAAACGAAGTGAACCCGTGGTCTGACATAACTATGAGTCTCTGGTTCTTTTTCATTCTTTCAACTGTTTCTCCAACAAGTTTATCCATCTCAAGATACATGGTGTGGATTACACTTCCCGGTTCGAATCCGTTCCCCCAGAACATGTGCTGTATTCTGTCAGAAGTGTCAAAGACGCATACAGTCAGGCCATCTTTGCCGTTGGTAAGCGCATTGGTGAACATTCTTCGTCGTTCAGCGTAGTATGCCCAGGCCATGTCAAGAAAACAGGTCTCGTCCAGGTGTCCGTTTGAAAGAGCCCAGGTGTCTTCCGCGAGCCCCAGAGTGGCAAATTGTCCTACAGCGCCAGCGAGATATCTGGAATAGTGAACCGGGTGAGAAAGGGGAACAACAGGGCTTGACGGGTCAACGTGAAGAGCGGTGCAGTAAACCACAGGCCCTTCTGTTATTCTAAAACGGGCGATACCTTTTACCTTTGTACGCCCGGCTCTGTAGCAAATGGTAAGCCATCCGGAGAGCTTTCCCGTTTCCACATTTATTTTCTCGTTACCGGAGTGAACTTCCCAGTTGCCGCTTTTCCTCTGTTTCAAAAGAACATCAACAGGCTCACAGCCTTCAGGGCCTGGAACTGAGCCTGCCCACCAGCCTTTTTCCTTCTGCCTGAGATCACAGCCAATACCGCCGGTGAAGTGTGTATCACTGCCTTCGGGAGCCATTACCGTGTAGCTTCCCTGACTGCCTCTGAGATCAGGTACGCACATACCACTCAACAGTCTTCCATCAAGAGGTTCCGGCGGATAAGTGATTGGAACACGGAGAACAGTTGATCTTACACCATACCTGCCAAGAAGATTCCAGAACGGTTTGCTCATTCGGAGCAGAGTAGAGGAGACTTCTTCTTTTTTGATGCCGAGAAAGTTTTTTACGGTGGATGTTTTCGTTTTAACAGAACTCAGCACAGCCAGATACCGTTTACGGTCAGCGGTCAGGAAATCGAATATACCGTGTTTCCCGGGATTTACGCCGGTCTGAAAGCTGGACCAAGCAACAGGGGAGACGCCGGGCGTTGTCGTTCTCATCTGATGATATGATCCACTCTCCGCGAGTTTTTTCAGATTCGGGAGGTCGCCGTTTGCCCAGTATTTCTCCACCAGATGCGGGGAAAGACCGTCCAGCCCCAGAATAACAACTTTATCGCACCGGGGTTTGAGAGGGCGTTTGCTTTTCTTGACGGATCTGATAAGAACCATTATCGGCCAGAAGAGGAAAGAGAGCAGCGAGACAGCAATGGCGTTCAGGAATACCATAAATGATGTGAGAATTCCGAACCCCGCACCGGGTCCTATGTACCCGTGTGCAAGTGCCGGAAGTATCAACAGACAAAGAATGAATACAAGTTTCAGCGGCGTCCTCCCGTCCAGAGTGAAAAGCGATTATACTCATGAATCTAATACAGGTGAAAAGAATAGTTCCACAATGAGGAGGAAGCATGAAAAAGATTCTGGTTTTGTCAGCGATTGTGTTGCTCACGGGATGCGGCGGATCAAAAATACAGCTTAACAATGGAACAGGTATGGAGCTTGAAACAGTTACTCTTACTATTGAAGAAAACTCTGAAACCTGGCACAACATCGCTCCGGATAAGACATTTGGTTCAGATATGGCTTTTCCTCAGGGTGCAGCTTCCATACTTCTAGAGTGGGAAGCCAATGGACAGCAGTGGAGCATGGAGTATGCCGCCATTGATTCAGCCAGCTATGCAGAGAGAGTCAGTATTTTTTTCGCATCGGATGAAATGAGTGTAAATTACTCATTCTAAACAGAATGCGTTGATTTCATGATTATTCAGGGGTGCCTTAAGGCTCTGTAAATAAGCATATTCCCGGTTCAACTCTGAACCGGGAGTATGTATGAACAGAACAATCGCAGGCATTGATATAGGATCCGTTGCCATAAAAGTAGCATTCCTTAAAGATCGAAAAATACTTCGAAGTATCTACCGCAGACATCAGGGCAAGCCTGTGGAATCACTGCTCAGACTCTTCACGGAGTACCCCGAATTGAGTAGTACGCCAGCGGTTCTTACCGGAACAGGCTCATCAAATATCGCAGGATTCACAGGAACCGAAGCAGTTAACGAGGTTGTAGCACTTGCTGCCTCTATTTCAGAGTTTCTGCCTGACACAGGTTCTGTGATTGAAATGGGCGGACAGGACTCCAAGCTTCTTCTTATGCGCAGAGACGCCGCAGGTGAAACAGTCATGGACGAATTTGCCATGAACTCCATCTGTGCCGCAGGCACCGGTTCATTCCTTGATCAGCAGGCAGGCAGGCTGGGGCTTACTCCGGAAGAAATGGGAGATCTTGCTGTTACCTGTGATGTGCCGCCAAGAATAGCGGGCAGATGCAGTGTGTTTGCGAAGAGTGATATGATCCATCTTCAGCAGATTGGTGCAACCGTGGCTGAGATCGTCAGTGGTCTGTGTTTTGCGGTGGCAAGAAATTTCAGAAGTGTTATAGCTGCGGGAAGACGATTCAGATATCCAGTGGTTTTTGTGGGAGGAGTTGCCGCCAACAGAGGTATGGTTAAGGCATTTGAGAGTGTTCTGGAGGGTCAGGTTACAGTTCCGGAAAACTTCAGTGTTTTAACCGCAGCCGGTGCGGCACTTTCGAAAAAGCCCGGAATACTTACCGCCGGGCAGATTCAGGAACTGATAAATTCAACAGGCACGGGAATTGAGACTCTGCCCTCGCTGAAGCCTTTTGCTCTCAGTAAAGCCGATTTTAGAGCTACGGAAAAGCTTCCCGGGGAGGGTATCTATCTGGGTATTGATGTTGGCTCCATTAGCACCAATCTTGCCGCAGTGTCCCCGGACGGGAAAATTGTCGATCGTCTCTATCTGAGAACAGCGGGAAAACCACTGGAAGCGGTGAAGAACGGTTTGAGAACAATGGGACCCAAACTGCAATCAGTACCTGTTCTCGGTGTAGGAGTCACCGGCAGCGGCAGATACATGACAGGTGATTTCGTCGGTGCCGACGTTGTTCGCAATGAGATTTCGGCACAGGCCAGAGCCGCGATAGAGATTGACCCTGAAGTTGACACCGTTTTTGAGATCGGCGGGCAGGATTCAAAGTACATTTCCATTCACAACGGCCGTGTTGTTGACTTTGAAATGAACAAGGTGTGTGCCGCCGGTACCGGCTCCTTTCTGGAAGAACAGGCGGAGAAACTGGGCGTAAAGATAGAAGATTTCGGGCTTATGGCTCTGTCAGCCGCTGATCCATGCAGACTGGGCGAACGGTGCACTGTTTTCATGGAGAGCGATGTTGTTTCACATCAGGCTGTGAGTACTCCTGTTCAGCAGATAACTTCAGGTCTCTGCTATTCGATAGTGAGAAATTATCTCCACCGTGTTGTGGGTGAGAGGAAAATAGGGGAAAAGGTTTTCTTTCAGGGAGGAACAGCTCATAATCAGGGGGTTGTAGCGGCTTTCAATTCCGTTCTGGGCGAGGGTAGAGAGGTAATCCTGCCTCCTCACCACGATGTTACAGGAGCCATAGGGGTTGCTCTTATGGCAAGGGACTCCATGAAGGAAAACCAGAAAACATCTTTCAGAGGCTGGAGCCTTTCAGAGAACAGTTACACCCAGGATTCCTTTGTATGCAAAGCCTGTCCTAATGACTGCGAGATTCACAGAGTAACTCTGGAGGACGGAACGAAACTCCTCTACGGAGGTCGCTGTGAAAAGTATGAAACCGGTTCCATGCAGATAACACCCGGCGGAGAGAACCTATTCAAAGAGAGAGTGGAGAATCTTTTTAAGAATTCCGGAGAAGAGTGGGGCAACGGCCCTGCAGTGGGTATTGCCAGATCTCTCTGGTTCTGGGAGCTGTTTCCATTTTTCGGCACATTTTTCAGGTCAATGGGTTGCCGGGTTGTAGTCAGCGATGAATCCACATCGGCCACGGTTCACTCAGGTGTAGAGAGCGTTGCCGCTGAAACCTGTTTCCCTGTTAAGATAGCTCATGGCCATGTTATGGAGCTGCTTGACAGGGGTGTTGAAATCCTCTTTCTTCCTTCCATACTGAGAAACAAACCCCAGGGCAATTTCTCTGAATCATACAACTGCCCGTATGTTCAGGGTTCTCCGTACATTCTGGATGCCGGGCTTGTGCTGAATCAGATGAGGAATGTAAAGGTTCTGAAACCCATTCTTGATTTCTCTCTCCCGGGTGACGAATGGATGAGCACACTGATAGAAACCGCAATTGAACTTGGATTCAGTACTGCCGACGCTAAAAGGGCCTTGAAAGCAGCGGAACTTGCCCAGACAAAATTCACAGAGATTAACAGAGAGATCGGCGCGAGAGCAATAAGAAATCTGAATGGCCGCAGGGGTTTTGTTATTGTCAGCAGACCGTACAACGGTTCCGATCCTGTGGTGAACACCGATCTTCCTGCAAAACTGGCAAAACTCGGGGGAGTTGTTATTCCCCTTGATATGCTTCCCATGTCCATGGAAAGAGCAGCCGAAGGTTACAGCAACATGTACTGGCATTACGGACAGAGGATACTTGCCGGTGGTATAGAAATCAAGGAAAATGAAAACCTCCATGCAGTGTACATCAGTAATTTCGGTTGCGGACCGGATTCATTTATAGAGCATTCATTCAAAGAGATAATGGGTGAGAAACCCTACCTTGCAATAGAAATAGATGAGCATGCCGCCGATGCCGGAGTGATTACCAGGTGTGAGGCGTTCCTTGATGCCCTTGATGGCGCTGGAAACACTGGTACAGAAGTATATCAGCCGCCAGCGCATAAGACAGAAGACATTACAGGAAGGACTTTGTGGATTCCTCTTATGAGTGAAGCCGCCTACCTGGCAGCAGCAACAGTAAGGAACCGCGGACTGGATGCAAGGGTCATTCCTCCTACAACAGCTGAAGCAGTAGCTCTCGGCAGAACGGTAACAACAGGCAGGGAATGCTATCCGGCCATTATAACAGCCGGGAACATGCTGAAGATACTTGAGACGGATGAACCGGAAAAGACAGCATTCTTTATGGCAACTGCCTCGGGGCCATGCAGGTTCGGCAGGTACTGTAATTTCCACAGGCAGGTTCTGGAGAAAACGGGATATACCGGTGTTCCGGTACTCACTGCAACCTCCAGTGATTCCTACTCCGAGATTCCCGGCCTGGGAACCAGAAAATTCCAGAAGGACTTTCTTCAAAGTCTTGCGGCAGCAGATGTACTGAAACGTGCCCTTTTCAGGATTCGTCCCTACGAGATAACACCTGGAAGCGCAGACAACCTTTTCAGCAAGTGGCTTGGTGAATTTGAAAAAGCCCTTGAAGAAGGCAATCCCCTCTCAGTTCAGGCAAAGAAAGCCGCTGCGGAATTCAATAAGTTTCACACGAAAGACATTCCCAGAAAACCACTGGTTGCAGTTTTTGGTGAAATCTATGTGAGAAATGATGACTACGCCAACGACAACACGATCAGGAAGCTGGAAGCCCTTGGAGCAGAGGTTATCTACACTCCCCTTACCGAGTGGTTTGACTATGTGAATCACAGCTACATTGAGAAATCCAGACAGAACAGGAAGACAGCATCAGTTATTAAAGGTAAGGCTATAGGCATGGTAATCACAAAGGTAAAGAGGGCCGTTGAAAAGCCTTTTGACAACCTCCTCAACGGTACTCCCCATGTTTCCGCTTCCCAGATAATGAAGGCTTCCACACCGTACATGGCAGAGAACATCGGTGGAGAGGCGGTACTCAGTATAGGAGCCCCTATCGCCCTGCTGGAGCATGGAGGGATTGATGGAGCGGTCAATGTATACCCATTCAACTGCCTTCCGGGTACAATTGTTTCTGCTATTTCAAGAAGAATAAAGCGTGACAAGCCGGGCTTGCCCTGGTTGAATCTTGCATTTGACGGTCAGGAGGACACCGACAACACATCAAGATTCGAGGCCTTCATGGACCAGGTTCGCAGGCTTCATCACGGAAAAACAAAGAAATGGAGAGAATAGTGAACAGGGAAATCAGTGGTCTGATCTCTTTTCTGGAGAATTCTCCAACCGCTTCCCACTGCGTACAGATATCCGCGGAATTACTTGAGGAAGACGGCTTCAAAGAGATATTCATGAGAGACGAATGGAATCTGAGTAAAGGCGGCAAGTACTTCGTAATTGACTCCGCTTCCACAATTGCTGCCTTCATCACAGGCAGCAAGCCCGCGGCGGAGGCTGGTTTCAGAATCATCGGCACCCACACAGACGCTCCCGGTTTCAGATTGAAACCGGAGCCTTATGCCTACACTGAGGGTCTGTCAACACTGGGTGTGGAGATTTACGGCGGTCCCACAGTGGCAACCTGGTTTGACCGTGACCTGGGACTTGCAGGCAATGTCACCTTTATGGAAAAGGAATGCCTGACAACAAAACTTTTCAGGATAGACAGGCCTGTACTCAGATTTCCGTCACCCGCCATTCACCTTAACCGCACTGCGAACAAGGATGGCTTCAAGGCGAACGCTGAGGAGCAGCTGCTTCTTGTTTTCGGCGATGAGGAGAATGACTACGATACCCTGAAGGAAATGATCGCGGAAGCAGCAGATATCAAAGTGAAAGATATGATCGATTTCTCGGGAGAAGTGTTTGACATTCAGCCGCCGGCTCTGAATGGTGTAAAGGATAACTACCTCATCGCAGGGGGTATTGATAATCAGGCCAGCACCCATGCCGCGCTGGCTGCGATAACAGAGACAGAAACAACAGCCGACTCAACAGCAGTTGTATTTCTCTTCGACAACGAAGAAATCGGCTCCAGAACGGTAAATGGAGCAGCCTCCCCGTTTATGGAGAGGGTGCTTGAGCGTATCTCCGGCACCAGAGACGACTTCTTCAGAGCGTGCAGCCGCAGCATGAACGTAAGCGCTGATTGCGTTCACGCGATTCATCCCGGATGGGCAAACAAGCACAGCAAGCTTTCAAAACCTCATTTGAACAAAGGCCCTGCGATCAAGATGTCCGCGGGTGGCAGCTATGCTTCCACAGCCAGAACATCCGCTTATTTCATCAAGTGCGCCGAGCTTGCCGGAAGTCCAATTCAGAAATTTGTCTCCCGTGCAGACGGTAAAAGCGGAGGTACATTGGGTCCCATAGCCGCTACAGGCACCGGTATTTCCACTGTGGATGTGGGCAACCCCACGCTCTCCATGCACTCCGCTCGTGAAATGGCGGGAACCGCTGACCACAGGGATATGATCAACTGCATGAAAATTCATCTGGAGGGTCGCGTAAGAATCTCCTGAAAAAGATAGCAGAAAAAGGCACATACATGCTTCACTGCACTGCCGGTAACAGGGTGCAGTTGAAAAATGTGGGTAGTTCCAAAGTCAGGCGATTCTGCGAAGTGGCTTGACTTTGCTCTTTTTTTATGCAGGATGTCTAGGAGCGTGACCGAGAATGAAGCATCGGCATAAAGGTTCCACAATCGGCTACAATCCTCGTAGATTATTGTCAAATAGCGGTGCTATTCTCCTCAAATCTCCAAGAATTCTAACTCGACCGTGA
>JAIOSV010000048.1 GCA_021107435.1 Candidatus Sabulitectum sp.
AACCTGATCGAAGGTGCCGTCGCCGTTATTGATGAAGAGCAGATTGGATCTGTCGTCAAAAACGTGGGGAATGAAGAGATCCAGGTAGGTGTCGTTGTTGATATCTCCCCAGGAGGATCCCTCGGAATAGCGGTTGTCGTTGACAATGGGACCAGTGGTGATCCTGGTGAAGTCCTGAGCAGCAAGCTCTGTGCTCGCCATGAAAAAGCTCAAGAGAACCGGTATTGACCACCCTCCCGCTGCGTTATTAAGCATTGTCATATGGACTCCTTATCTACTGAACGAAACTGGGCTTGAGTCATTCCGGTAACACCGTCCCAGGCAGTTTATTATTTCTCTCAAACACACATTATTGCTCTAAAATGAAGCCTCCAATCGCCGCAAGCGATGGGATATCCACAAGCCAAGGACAACAAGAACACGAAAACCAATTGCTCAACCCAGAGAGCGGGAATTAAATCCTACACTGACTAAAACATACAAACTGAATTTCACAACAGCCAATAACAAGACCAGCAATATTTCAGATAGCCCATATCTAAGAAGTGGCTTGCTGATATTACTTAATAAAGCGACACATGAAGGCTGGCTTTATCCGGTATATGTCCCTGGCAGCAGCAGCCTTTATATTGATGGGTGTCAGGATTGCTTCAGTTAGTGCGCTGAAAATAATACAAATGTGATTATCGCCAATCGTTCAGATTGAGAAGGGCAGTTTGTAAATGAAGGTACTGTGCATTGTTTTAACTCTATTGCTTCCGCTAAGCGCCACGGCTTTATCAACAGGAATTATAGCAGGTATTGTGGAGGATGCTGCTGGAAATCCACTGACAGGGGCTACTGTTGCAATAGAAGGAACACCTTTCGGCGCGATGACAACACCGCAGGGAGAGTATGTAATAGCGGGTCTTTCGCCCGGAACATATACAGTTGCGGCCAGAATGGTAGGCAGAGCTACATCAAAAGTGGAAATGGTTGTTGTAGAGGCAGACAATGTCAGCCGAATTGATTTTGAACTTGCAGAAGATGCAAGTGGTTCCACTGTGATACTTGTCACCCAATCACGGACTAACATACTGAGGGATATTCCCGCAACAGCTTTCCAGCTGGATCTTTCTGAGATGAGAACCATGTCTTCCAGTACAATAGTTGACATGATTGCCACTCAGCCGGGTGTTGTCCAGCAGGACGGTGAGCTGCATGTCCGTGGAGGTCGGGCAGGCGAGGTGGATTATGTTCTGGACGGGATTTCACTGCGCTCTCCAATGGACAACAGATTCAACTTTGATATCCCGGTTTCAGCAGTTTCAAACGCAACACTCATGACAGGCGGGTTGAGTATCGAGTATGGCAATACCCTGTCGGGAATTGTTGACCTGATTGGTAAAGAGGGTGGAGATTCATTCCACGGTACAATATCGGGTAGAATGGGTGATGCCACATCCAGTATGATATCCTCAGGAGAACAGGTATTTACCGAGAGCATAGATATTGACCTGTGCAGAAAAGATTTAAGCAGTATTGAACTGTCCCTTTCAGGACCTGAACCAATTACAAAAAGTCTGTTACCGTCAATGGGGATTGATTTACCCGGCGAGATGACTATAAGCGCATCCGGTCAGTTCTCCACCAGTGGGAAAAACAATATGGATACTCGTGACAACTGGTCGTACAACTGGTTGAATGACGGGTCAGCCATGGTGAAGCTGTCATACAGGTCTGTTCCAAGAACGATTTACTCACTTAATGCAGTGGGATCATACAGGGAGCATGGATGGAATCAATGGGCGTGGTCCAGATATGGTGAGGTGGGAATTGTTGAAGGGTATATGTACCCACCCGGAAGCCAGGACTATGCTTTACCGGCAATGTTCAGTGAAACTGGAGGTTTAATATTCAATGTTTCACATCTCATTGGTGACAGGACAAGCCTTAAAATAACACTGGGAACTCTACGTTTCCAGAACTGGAACCGAATTTATGATCAGGAAGGCGGTTTTGTCGGCGAGGGAACAAATCCGATGTTCTGGATGACAGAGTACTCACCGCCACAGCTTTTTGAAAGTCAGCAGGGTTTTTTCTATGATGGCGTACATCAGAATGTGTGGCATGATTCAAAGGCAACAGTGTCAACAGCACTGATTGGGCTTGACATGAATCCCAATCCCAGAGCCAGGTTGAAAGCAGGTATATCGGGGAAATACTATGATCTGTATCAGTACAACGCTTACTTTCTTTCCCCCGGGAATGCCTATCTTTCTCTCTGGAACGCCTATCCTTATTCTGCTGCCGCATATGTTCAGGGGAGCTATAGATTTACTGGCGGTGCTATCACTACTGCCGGGGTCCGTGGTGATTATTTCAATGCCAACACAAGTGTATTTTCTCTTGAAGCAGGAGGAGGAGTACCTGTTGAGGCGAAAGTTCACATTAGTCCAAGATTCAGCATTTCAGTTCCATTCAGCGAAAGGTCAATATTTTTTACCACTTTCGGCCACTACTTTCAGATGCCTCCCATGAACAGTCTGTACCTGCAGACAGCATACAACTGCGGTGCACAAAGGGTTATTGCGGGGAATCCTGATCTTAACCCGGAGCTGACCCGGCTTTTCGAGGTGGGAATACGCCAGGAACTTGACAGATTTACCGATCTGGCCATCTCTTTTTACAACAAGGATATAACAGGTCTGGTGAGTACAGAAGACCACAGCGAGGGAACAAGCTATGTGTTCACAAACGATAACAGTCACGGTAATGTGAGGGGAATTGAAACAAGTTTCTCAAGAATGGCAGGCAGTAATGTTTCCGGACAGGTATTCTACACATTATCAATTGCAAAAGGGAAATACTCTTCAATGCTTGAACGATACAACTATGCCCAGTTCGGTGTTGTTTATGTATCAAGAGAAGAGAACTATCTTGATTGGGATCAGTCTCATCAGGCAGGCACTACAGTAGAGTACACCTTTTTCGGTTCTGAGGGTCCCGAAATTGCAGGAGTTTGCCCGTTCGAAAACTCATCAGTTGCGGTTTCCTGGAAATACGGCAGCGGAACACCGTATTCACTTCCACCGGCAACTGGCGAACTGCTTGTAACCAATTCAGAGAGAAGACCATTTACCATGCAGACAGACATAACTGTGTCAAGAGATTTCAGCTTTGGCTCTGGAAACATCAAGTTTATGGCAGGTATTTTCAACCTGTTCAACAGGAAGAACATTACTCATATTTACGAAACAGCTCTTTTTCACACTTCCGGAGATCCAACAGGCGAAATGGGAAATCCCAGAGCATGGTCGCCAGCCAGGCACTTGCTGTTCTCGGCGGTGGTATCATGGTAAGAATAGAAGCACAGAAGGCTATTTTTATTGCAATGCTGTTTTCAACGATCAGTTGTACCAATATTGCTGAGCACGATATGGCATTTAAAGCAGGCTTGCACATAATCTCTCCGGAAGACTTTTCCACCGTCAGTACTATCACAGGTATTTCGGGGGCAAGAAGCCTGCTGATATATCCGGGAAATATTTTCATTGCTTCCACCGAGGGAATAATTTACCGATACAATTCTGAGAATCTGGAACTTGTGGAAGAGTACCAGATTGACTCTCCATCTCCGGCAGGCTTTTCACAGATGGTCTACAGTACACTTGAGAACACAGCCTATCTAACAGGTTCAACCGGTAAAATACTGGAGATCGGCATGCCTGACTGCACAGTGCTTGATGAATTCTGTATCTGTCAGTCTCCGGTGAAACTTGCTCTTGGTCCAGGTTCGAATTACCTTTTTGTGGCTGATGGGCCATCCAACAGGATTCATCAAGTCGCCATTAAAAGCAACAGACCGTATGACAGTGCCTCAATTTACTTCACCATCAATTGCATGGAATCCTGCCCGAGTTCTGACTCAATGCTGGTGGGCACTTCAAGCACTATTAACATGATAGAGGTTCTCAGCCCAACAATTATCAGAAATACTACCGTATATGAATTGTCTCCCGGTGAATCCTGTATGGCCCTCGCTGCGGTAACCGACGATTCGATTTTCGTTGGTGTGCTTGGGAATCACATCGGGATAGTGGATGCATTTACCGCTATACAGTTTCCACCGCCACCAATTTTTTACGGAGGAGTCAAGATAGAGGGCAATTCTCATTTCATTGCGATGGGTCAGGATTGGCAGCATGCCTATGTGTTGAGCTACCTTGGTGATTACACCAGCAGGCTTGTTTCCTACAACCACAGTTCTCATACGATCAGTCAGGAAGTGCAAATTCCTGGTTACCCGCTTGATCTAAAGGTTTCCGGGAATGGAGTTATCTATGCACTTACAACTGAATAGCGCTGGCTTTTTTACAGGAATCCATTATACGGCTTTATCGTATGACAATTCGTGCAATGTGATTAATGAAAATACCTGCGTCATTTTTATCAATAAAGCTGGAAGAGGAATACTGTCATGAAAAGAATCTATTTTGCTTTCCCTGCGCTGGTATTTCTTGGATGTCTGCACAGCCCGCAGGCTATTGAAGAACCCGGCACAGATATTGAGGGCTTTATCATGTTCTTTGAAGACTACGAAGAGCTTTGCCCGTATTTCGCCCATAAGGATTTGAACTGGAAGGAGATGGGAGAAGTCTACTATCCCCTTGCTGCCCGGTGCGAAACCCAGGATGAGCTGCTTGAAGTCATCACTGAGATGCTGACAGAACTACAGGATTCTGCCATCTATCTTTACAAAACAGATGAATACGGGGAAATAGAAGAAACAGTGTATCCCTACATCCGGGACTATGAAACAAATTATGACATGAGTGTTCTGGTAGAGCAGTACCTTGAGCTAAACGGCTGGGCAGGATGGAACGAAGGTTACAGTCATGGCTTTGGCTGGTGCGATCCAGCCATCCTTCCTTATGCCTTTCTGGATTCAATAGTTGGCTATGATTTCTTATCGGCACCTAACTCACTTGATCCCTTCATTGCAGAATGCATTGAACTTGATGTGACTGCAATCATTCTTGATATTCGAATGAATCCACACACTACTGTTTTATCTGGGGGTGGCCATCAACTAATGGGAAGATTTGCGGCAAAATCATATCCAGGTGCTATCTACCGGTCAAGAAGCGGCCCGGAGTACAATCAGTATACTGATATACGACCGGCAGTCTATCCGGCAGGGCCTTTACAGTATACGGGAACTGTAATTTTGCTGCTGGGTGAAAACTGCAACCGCGATTCTGAGAGCATGACTGCTAACTTTATCAACTTTCCCAATGTGGTTCTTGTGGGAGACACAACCAGAGGCAGTGTCTCCAGGATGTCGGATGTAACAATAGCCGATGACTGGCACTGTAAAGTTGTATGTACAACAACTCTTACATACGATAAGTTCTGGATTGAAGGTGCCGGCATACCGCCTGATATTTATGTGGAAGCTACTGAAGCTGATTTTGCGGCTGGAGTTGATCCGGTTCTGGATTATGCTATAGAGATGCTTGAGGAGTACAAGTAGTATAGTCAGGTATTATTTCTGCAACGCAACAAGTGGAGAAAAACAATAGTCAAGAAAAATCCTTTTGCTTCACCTGTTCTGCCTGGCCGTGAGTTGCTTCGTAACCAGCAACTCAAAGACAGAGTGATAAGGATTGTTTTCTCAACAATACTTGTTTTTCTAATGAGCTGCACCGGCCTTACCGAGTACGAACTGGCTTATACCGGTGGGTTGCACATTCTCTCGTCAGAGGATTTCTCCACAATAAACACGATTTCAGATATCCCGGCAGCGAGAAGCCTGCTGATTTGTCCTGACGGTTTCCTGATTGCCACTACAGATGGAGTTGTTTTCAGTTATTCTACAGAGAAGCCTGAACTGGTCGGAGAGTACACTGTTGGTCTGCCTTCTCCGGCCGGTTACCGTGAGATGGTTTACAGCAGCCTTGAAGGTACTGCCTATTTAATTGGCTCTTTGGGAAAGATACTGGAGATCAGCTTACCGGACTGCAATGTTCTTGATGAATTCAGCATCTGCCAATCTCCGGTAAAGCTTGTTGTTCCTACTGGTTCATCCTACATTTTTGTGGGTGATGGACCATCGAATCGTATTTATCAGGTTTCCATTGAGAACAACAAGCCGTATACATCTGTTGCTATCTATTTCACTATTAACTGTATTGAACCCGGTCAGAATCCGGATTCAACGCTGGTCGGTACTTCGGGAGGAGTCAATCTTGTTGAGATTCTTGGCCCCGGTTCTCTCAGAAACACAATAATGGACGAACCAGTTCCCTGCCTGGCTCTTGCAGCAGTACCGGATGATACTGTTTTTGTTGGAGTGAAGGGATACCCCGGCGCTGTTTCAGTTGGGGTAGTTGATGTATTCAATTCTCAGGTTCATATTCCACCGTTGCCGGAGTATTATGGAGAAATAGGTATAACTGGAGATTCTCATTTTATTGCAATTGCACAGGACAGTGTTCATGCCTTTGTGCTCAGCAGTATCGGCAATTCCACAAGCAGGCTTGTTTCCTACAACTACACCACTTACACAATAGATCAGCAAATTGATCTTCCCGGTTTTCCTCTTGATCTCAAAGTCTCGGATGACGGGAATATTTACGCGCTGACAATCCGGTGAGATATGTCACAAGAGTATCTGCAGAAGACAATTCAATGCGCGATGACTTACACTCCGAATAGCAGAGAACGATTTTTGTCTCAGCAACATGCTGCTGTTTGCGTTGAGATGCGATCTATGCTATTTTTCAGCACTGAGTAAACAACGAAATTATCCATGTCTACTGCGGAGGAAAACCCATAGGGAATTACATTCTTGGTATTTCTGCATTTTATCATGATTCTGCTGCCTGCATTGTTCTGAATGGTGACATTCTCGCTGCGGCGCAGGAAGAAAGGTTTACCAGAAAGAAGCATGACCACAGATTTCCGGGAAATGCAATCAAGTACTGTATTTCTGAAGCCGGTATTTCTCTGGATGACATCAGTCATATAGCATTCTATGACAAACCCTTTCTGAAATTTGAACGTCTTCTGGAGACATATCTTTCATTTGCTCCAGCCGGTTTACCTTCTTTTTTGAAGGCGATGCCCCTGTGGCTGAAGGAAAAACTCTGGATGGAAGACAGTATCAGGAAATCATTGAATGGTTTTGATGGAAAGATACTTTTTCCTGAACACCATCAGTCTCATGCTGCCTCGGCATTTTTCCCCGGTCCTTTCCAGAACGCTGCTATTATTACCATGGATGGTGTCGGGGAGTGGACTACTTCCGCCTGGGGTACCGGATCGGGTAACCGCATTGACATGAAGAAGGAAATCCATTTTCCTCACAGTCTGGGTCTTCTCTACACGGCATTTACCTACTACACTGGATTCAGAGTCAACTCCGGGGAATACAAGGTTATGGGTCTCGCGCCATACGGAGAACCACGATATGCTCAGATAATACTCAACAATGTTATGGACTTAAAGGAAGACGGCAGCTTCAGACTAGACATGAAGTATTTCAATTATTGTCAGGGATTGACAATGACTTCAAACAAATTTCATGACCTTTTTGGAGGATCTCCCAGAAAACCGGAGAGTGAACTGACACAAAGGGACATGGATCTTGCGGCGTCAGTCCAGGCTGTTGCCGAGGAAGTTATACTCAAGACCGCCAGGAATGTCAGGAAAGAAACAGGGGAGAAAAATCTTGTTCTTGCAGGAGGAGTGGCACTGAACTGTGTTGCAAACGGTAAATTGCTCCGTGATAATCTTTTTAACAATATCTGGGTACAACCTGCTGCTGGAGATGCCGGTGGAGCTCTCGGAGCTGCTCTTTTCACATGGTATCAGGTACTGAATGGCTCAAGAGAAGTTGACGGGATTCATGACCTTCAGAAGGGGTCGTACCTTGGTCCTTCATGGACCGACCGGCAGATAGAAGAATACCTCACATCCAGCAGCATACCTCATTGTAAGATGGAAGAAGATCCTCTGATTGAAACTGTTACAGATGCAATTGATAACGGGAAAGTAGTAGGCTGGTTCAGTGGAAGAATGGAATTCGGACCAAGGGCTCTGGGGAACCGCTCGATTATTGGAGATGCAAGATCTGCCACCATGCAGTCAATCATGAATCTGAAGATAAAGAACCGGGAGTCATTCAGACCATTTGCTCCTTCTGTTCTGCTGGAGAACGCAGAGGAGTACTTCGATCTTTCCGTGGCAAGTCCGTATATGCTTCTGGTTGCTCAGGTGCAGAAGGAAAGATGTACCGTTATGACTGTGGAACAGCAGAAGCTGTTCGGAATAGACAAACTGAATGTTCCCAGATCTGATATTCCAGCAGTGACTCATATTGATTTTTCTGCCAGGGTGCAGACTGTTGATGGAAAGCATAATCCCAGATACCACAAACTCATAAAATCCTTCAGAGAGAGAACAGGATACGGCGTGATAATCAATACCAGTTTCAATGTTCGCGGAGAACCTATCGTGTGTTCTCCACAGGATGCATATCTGTGCTTTATGAGAACTGAGATGGATATCCTTGCCCTTGGCAATTTCCTGCTATACAAGAAGGATCAACCTGTTCTCAGAGAGGACCGGGACTGGCGGGAGATTTATGAGCTTGATTAGCAATACACATAAGAAGACAAGAGCAGAACTGAGAAAATACGGTCTGATTATGTTTACTGCATTTGCTGTAATCTCAGGACTTCTCTTCTGGAGAGAGAGACCAGCCTGGATATTCACGGCGGCACCATCTATTCTCTTTTTGTTATTTTCACTGGTGATGCCCGGAGCCCTTGAACCGGTAGAGAAGCTCTGGATGAAGCTTGCAGCTGTGCTCGGGTTCATCATGACCAATGTGCTGCTTTTCCTGGTTTTTCTCATTGCTATCATACCCACCGGACTTGTTCTTCAATTATTTGGAAAGAGGCCAATTCCCAGAGGTTTTTCAAAGGATGCAAGCTCGTACTGGTTGGAAGTTGACAAAAGCGGCCCATGCAGCAGGCCGGACAAACCATATTAGGAAGGTATTTCATGGGGCGATTCAGTGAGATTGTTAATTTTCTGAAGGTTCGAAAGAAGTGGTGGCTGACTCCGATTATAGTTGTTCTGATACTCCTGAGTCTGGTTCTTGTTCTGACCCAGGGATCTGTACTCGCCCCTTTTATTTATGCTATATTCTGATTCTTCAAGTGGTTGAAGAACGCGAGCAATGATTCACGATAGCAGTTGCCGGAAAGCTACTGATGAGATGAGGAATTAATGGATTTCCTTCCTTTTGAATTTACATTCAAGTTTCTTGAGCTTTTTGTTACCGGGCTTTTCATGGTAAGCCCGGTTCTTATTTTCCTTGCCGGAATTCTTTTCCTTATTGCGAAGATTACCTGCAAAATTGAAAAATGGCAGAGCTACACCAAATCTCTCTTTTTCACCTTCATTACAGCACTGACTGTGGGTTACGGAAAAACTGTACCCAGCAGCGGATGGGGAAGATTTCTATCTGTTTTGTCTGGTTTTATCGGAGTGGTTCTTACCGGAGTAATTGTTTCTGTTGCTTTGAACGCTGTAATGATTTCCTGGCAGGCTACCCACGATACACCAATCGAGGTTTCCATAGAGTCTGAGCTTGAATCCCTTGAAAATACAGCTTTGCATTCCGGGAATCAGCCATTCCATTCATCTGACAGTATTCCCGTCACTTCTGACAGTCTTCTCAACCTGTGACACGTTCTCGGTGATTCACCTCTGAAACCTATTTCTTATTGCGTTTCAATAACTTGATATGTGCCTTCAAAACGTAAAGGTCGTGCTAAAAATGATTCTTGCTGAGATATTCTAGAATTAACTAAGCTATATTTTCCAGAATGATAAGCGAAAGTAAATACTTTGTCTGCCATTGTAGACTAAAACGGACTATTGACGCATACTACCCTTACTTGCATAATCACTCCTTGAGAAAAACCAAGGAGCAATATGACTAATATTTTCTCACCTTTGGAAAGTGATGTTAATGATATTGGTATTCCTTGGGTAGTACACGATAGAATAATTGAATTAATAAGTAATATTCAATTTAAATGCGAATTCAATAATAATACATGCATTCATTACAGATGCATGGAATACGTCAATGATGGTAATTCTAAATGCTGTTGTGATGAGTGCCGTTACAACAGAGGTTTTCTCAATGCCATAAGACTTGGAGGCTCTGAATATTACTGCAGTCTTTTTGACAGCAAGACAGGCTTCTACAGGGAAAATGTTGGCTGTATCCTGCCACTGTCAAAGAGATCTACCTATTGCGCTTGTTTCTATTGCAAAACAATAGAAAAGACACTGACTCCTCAACAGAAGTCTATACTTAATCTAATGGTTACAGAAAGAGGTTGAAATGTCTAGATTCTTGATTGGCACATTTTCGCTTCTAGTTTTCCTTGCTTGCGGGAATGAAGCTATAGAGCAGTCATCTAACGGTTCTGAATCTGGGATTCAAGAGATTACACTGGAAATCAGAGACACACTTGATGTGCCTTCTGGAGAGTACATTGCAACCGTTGCTGATGTTTGCGGACATCCAGAATTGGGAATGCTAATTCTTGACAATATCGCTCTTTCTGTCAGGTACTCTTGCAATAATGGTTCATCTGCAACAATGTGTGAAGAAGGTTCTGGCCCAGGCGGATTACTGTATCCCTTATCTATTGCGTGTCTCTCAGATGGACGTTTTCTAATCGCTGATGAAATGAAAAACGAGGTGATGATTTACTCTCAACAAGGAGAGTATATAGACACCTTTCTTCTGACCGAGTGGTATGTTCCCTATAAGATGATCGCCTATGATTCCGCAATAGTATGTGACCTTATTGAGCTAGATTATTCAGCCGACCTCCCTGAGTATACATACTCAGTCAGAAAATACGTGGAGGGTGAATTCACACCACAAAATGTTTACTGTGAATTGAGGTGGGATTGGGATTCACCTGACTTCTACACGGATATTGAGTTGTTTGACTTCACTGCTTCCCATAACGGAGATGTCTTTATCGCTCAAGACGTTTCCAATTATTTCATCGAAGTATTTAGCCCTAGTGGAGAGTCTCACTTTTTGATAAATAGATCAGATGTGTCAAGGCTTCCCAAACCAGATCAAGTCATACAGGATGAGATAGCAGAATTTGAGCGCTGGGCAAGCCAAGATCAGGCATATATGGGAGGATATCAACCATCAAGCTACTATCCGCTTATCGAGCTAGCCGGAGTTGACTCAGAGGGGAATCTGTGGGTAAGACGACTGGATCTTGCTAGTGAGAATATTGTGTTTGACATCTATGATTCAGATGGCAGTCTTTTCGGGTGTGCTGAACTACCACAGGATCAAAATAACGAGAAATTGCAGATCAAGATTGATCAGTATGGGATATATGCATCAACAACTGATGCGTCTGATAATGTAGCAGTGTATGTTGTTGATAACCTGGGAGGATTCTAAATGAAAACATCTAGATACAACTGGATTGTAAAATCAAAGGAAGATTATATAGTCTATAATGGTTTCACAGGAGCTATTTCTCGCGTTGATGCTAATAATATAGGCTACATAACAGAAATTTTTAACAGTGATAGGGCAAGTATTAATACATTAAATTCTGATAGCGCAATTAATCAAGCGCTCATCGATAATGGGTATATTATCGATGATGATATAGATGAACTCTTCATTCTAGAGCAGATATTCCAAGCACGCAGATATGCTAATCTATTAGATCACATCACGGTTATACCAACATATGACTGTAACTTTTGTTGCGACTACTGCTTCGAAAGTAATAGATCAAAAACAAACTCTGGAGTTCGTATTAGTAATGCAGTTATTGATAAAATAATTTCCATTGCAAGTAGCACTCGTGGTTCTGAATTCCATATTACATTCTTTGGCGGTGAACCTCTTCTTGCTCTTGATGAATGTCTTCGAATATCAGACAACGTAAAAACCCGGATAGAGGCTAGAAATGCCTTATATGATGCATTTATAGTAACTAATGGATACCTTCTCACTGACAATACTGCAAGGAAACTACGAAACGTTGGTATTTCTCATGCTCAAGTAACTATTGACGGGGACAAAAACACACATGATATGCAAAGAAGGCTAAGGAATGCAACTGGTGACTCGGCGAATACTTTCGATAGGATTCTGGCAAATGTCATTGCATCCAAGGACATTATTGATATAAGAATTCGGATTACGCTTGATAGGGGAAACGAACCGCAAATTGATCAGCTGACAAGCATCTTGGATGAAAACGCGATTTCGTATTATTTGGCTCCAGTAAAATGGTACCCCACTGATTCAAGAGGAGACACTTCTGCAAATCGGGCATTGTGTGGCTCAATTAATCCGGAAGCTGCGTTTAAGAACGATATTCTGTTTGCTAGAGCGGCGGGATGTGCTGCCTCGGAATTCTTCAATACGTTTGTCTGTCCAGACGGTAGTCTACTACGATGTTGGGAAGAGGTAGGTAAAGATATCTCGTACGGGAATATTCTGAATGATTCCTTCCCTGATATTACTAAAAGCAGGGCTTGGTTGGAATGGAATCCCTACGCCGAGAACTCTGAATGCAGATTATGCAAAATGTTGCCCACCTGTGGTGGTGGATGTCCATTAGATTCTATAACACAAAACAGTAGTCCCTGTATATACACACCAGAAACCTATGCTGAATACATCAGAGTGAACTATAAACTTAAACAAGACATGCGGACTGATTAAGGAAAGGAGATGTTATGGAGGTCATATCAGAAGGGACAAGACCCCAAGTGCAAATAATGCCCGGAGTCGATGATCATCGACCTTGTAAGTGTAAATCTTCGTGGGTGTGCCAGTGCCTTGCAGGAGGATACTGTATCGGCGTCACTTAACCAAGATCCCAAGTAAACGCACCGAACTAACACATAATCAGTTCGCATGAGGGGTGATGGAAACTGTTTTCGTCACCCTTCTTAAGAGAAAAGATCATGAGTGGATCAGAAGTGCCAAATGGGGTGAGTTATCAAGAAATCAACTCAAAGTACAACCACCGTATGAACCAGGCACCTTGTAGCAGAACGGGTCAGAGCGACGGTGCTGGTTATACAGCTTGATATGTGGAACTTGACACTTCTGATTTGACTTTTTAGAATTGGGGCTCGCGCCTGTAAGGCGTACGATGTTTTTCAATGCAGTGACGGCAGTTTTCACTGGTAAAAACCGGTAGAGAACGAGAGTTTTCAGTTCTCTG
>JAIOSV010000109.1 GCA_021107435.1 Candidatus Sabulitectum sp.
GAGTGTTCTCGGAAAGCAATGCCTAAACAGAAGGATACCTGATCAAGAGACATTCAAGAAAGAAGTTGCTGCCTGGCAGAAGAGACGAAATTCTATCGCGGGACCAATGAACTGGAGATTCACAACCGAGGATGCAAGGATTAAACTCAAGAAGCTCTACCCGACAATACAACCATGACAGGGTACTAGAGTAGGACTCACTGAAGAGGGATTTGCATTTACCTATCTGACCACAGTGGCATACAGGTGGAGTGATATTGAGTCATTCTCTGCTGCTGGGATGAGTGGAACTATGTACGGTGGCGGTCTGGTTGGAATGGCTACAGCAGCCGCAGTGGAGAAGAAAACCCAAGGGTTGAAGGGGCCTCTTTTCTTTGAGGTTAAGGGGAAACGCTCCAGACAGATGATTCCGGCTCACACTATTGAGAATTCAATGGAGATGGCCATGGAGATGGAGAGGCTTTCCGGTATTTCTTTTCTTTCTACGGAAGCAAAAAACCAGAGCTGACCCTCAATTTCAGTTCCCCGATAGAAATTGATTGAGAGCAAGCGGGGATGATTCAGCTTCTCAGCATAGCCCCTTTACCGGTTCTTCCATCAACCATAACCATTATCGGTTCATCTACCGAAACATGCCGGGTGAATTGGGTTTCCGAGACGGTCTCAAGAGAATTCAGCCAGTCCCAGTTGATCATTGAGCCGGAGCGGTTGTGGGGTACTGTGAAGTAGACAACACCGAGAGAAGTCATGTTCTGGAAGAAGTGTGATCCCTGGGAAGGATCAATATTCATGTTCTTCTGGCTTGCCTCGACAATAACTTTCGCTCCGCAGATCTGGCTCCAGGTTACCGGAATACCAAGCCAGGGATCTGAAGATCCCCATCTTCCCGGTCCGATGAGGATGAAAGGCCTGTCTGCTTCAAACAGTGTTTTGTTCAGGGCTTCCACTTCCTTTACTATTCCCCTTGTTTTTGAAGCAGTGAAGTTGGCAGGTTTTATGTAGACGATGTCCCGTATACTTTGAATTGTACCGTTACCCAGTGCTGTATCTGTCTTGCAAAGCAGCCTGTCATCATCAAAAGTATTGGGATCAATATCTACAAGATCATTGTTAACCACCATCGGTCTGATTTGGAGCAGGCTGAAGTGGGCGGGAAGAGCCCGCTTTTTACCCAGGGTTACGGCAAACTCTATCTCAACCGGACAGCCCATTGATTTTTCCCCCATTTTAAGAAGGTAGTTACTGATCTGAGCGAGAGGAAACACATCGTTCTTCAGTATGTGCGCAAAACTTACAACCCTGGGACCCGGTCTTGTAATTCCGTCCATCACTCGCTCATTGGGAGCATCGTAGGTTGAGGCCAGATACTCAAGTGTCCCGTCTTTCTCGGATGTCGCAAGGTCGTGGGATGTAATGTACTGATCCTCGTCAAGCTTGGATCCCCAGCAGCTGTTGTCCATCTGCACCGCGAAAAAGAGCTTCTGGGAGTTGTCCATCATGTTTTTGACAGTTCCGAACTGGGGGAGAACTCTGGGGTACTTCGGAGTGAATCTGAGAGACATCCCTCCATCGACTATTGCTTTACCCAGGCCCAGAGCAACATTTACCACGCCGTCTTCGGGCTTTGCGGAGCCTGCCGGATAGAAATCATAAGATCGACCTACTCCTGAGAAATGCGGGTAGAACAGATTTCCATGCTGTCTGCCAACTACTTTCTGAAGAAGAACAGCCATTTTCTCCTCCTCCACCCTGTGATTGGTTGCTCGGATGTAGGATTTGGCAGACTGCATGAAAGTAGAGGCATAGACAAACTTAATGGCACTTGAAAGCTGTTTGAACCTTACAGTGAGGTCTCTGGAGTTGTTCGGCAGCATTTTTGTTGCGTAAATGCCCGCGAATGGCTGGTACATAGCGTCTTCCAGCAGGCTGGATGAGCGGATTGCCAGAGGAGTGGTGACTGTTTTCACATAATCTCTGATATCCCCGATAATGGTGGCTGGAAGGGAAGCCTTCTGGAAAGCCCTCTGAATTCGGTTATCGTCTTCACAGTCAATGGCGAACTGATGCAGTTTGTTCAGTTTCATGAATTCGTCGAAGAATTCGGTTGTAATGATTACAGTGTTGGGAACAGAAATTGTTACCTTTTTGAAGGCATTTTTCTTAAGGTTGGCCACAAGAACTCTGTCAATAAATGCAAGGCCCCTGCCTTTGCCACCCATTGATCCGCTGCCCAGTCGGCTGAACATAAGGTCTTCCTCGTGAAAAGACCTGCTGTAGGGTACTACATAGCCCCGTCTCTGGTCGGATTTCCATGATCTGAAAACGGTGAGCAGAGCATGTTTGACCTCGTCTGCCGGGGAATCGTTGAGTTCACACTCATCCATATCTTCAGCAAGTTCGAGCTCTGTCTGTATCTTCAGCCATCTTGACATCTTTCCTGATGACCAGCAGTGATGTATGGGGTCGGCGGGAAGCTTGTCCAGGGCAATACCAAGTTCCCGGATGCTGGTTATTCTTCTGATTGTCTTTCCTGTTCTGTCCTCGAATTCAAGGCCGCCAAAGTCCAGGAAATCAACAAGTACATCGCTGAAATCCGACATCAGGGTGGTTGAGTGTTTGCTGACATATCCTACATCCATGCTTTTAGCAATATCCTCGCCGTCTTCTTCGCTGGTCTGGAGTACAATAGGGATGTGCGGGTTTTTCTCCTGTATTTTTTCTATCAGGTTGATTCCAGCTTTCTTGTCATGGGTGCCGCGGTGATGGAACCTCATATCAGTAACCACTCCTACAAGTGATTTGCTGTAGTGTTCCAGAACATTCTCCGCTTCTTCCATATTCACAGCCAGAAGAAGTTTTGTTCTGGCCCGGCTTTTCATTTTTCGCATTGTGGGAGACTTCATTCGCTCAAGTACCTCGCGGGATTTGTCGTGGATTTCCCTCATTCCAAGGTGCAGGAACTTTGAGTAGAAGAGTACATCATCTTCCACAAGCAGAACACATGGGGCATTCACTTCTCCGCAGTCGTGCGAGGCGTTCTCCGCGTCCTCGGTGAGTTGAATGATGCCCTGAATAATTTCACCGGTACCCATCCAGTTGAAAAGTCTGTAATCCATCGCTCCGGGGTTCCTGCTGCTTACTTTCCTCAGTTCTTCCCTGTTGTGGGTAAGAACGGCTACAGTCAGCGCGGGTTGTATTTCGTGTACCTTTTCGGTGAATGCTTCGAAGGAGATGTTCTCACCGGTAGACATGCAGATGATGAGTTCGAAGTGTGTGCCGGACTTATCTTTGAGTAGTTCCAGGGCTGCTGTCGCATCTGAAACCTGAGTAATTACAGGGATCTTTCCTGTACCTCCAGATGAATGTGAGGCTCCAAGGATATCCTCAAGCATTCCGTCTTCTTCAACGGTGTAGTAGTCGTAGAGGCTGCAGAGAAGCATTACATTCTGTACTCTGAATCTGTTCAGATCCTTCAGGAGGAATTCGGTCCGGCGGAGTTGAAGTTTTCCGTCGAGTTTGTCTGGAGAGAACATAATTCAGTATCACCCCCGGTTGGTTCAAATTCGTTAGGGAAAAGAATACGGTAATACTAATGATACTCAAAATACAGAAGCAATTATGAACAGTATACAAGCCATGAGTCAAGCTGTTGCAGATAAGAAGAAAGCCTATTGACAGGAGCAAGGTTCCGGCAGTAGTCTACCCTAATCCGTATGAGGATTCATGCGAGAATTCAGTTGTTTGTTGTACACCCGGCTCTTGAAAAGGAGAGTGAGAATGCTTGAGGAACTCTACCAGAAAGTAATCCAGAGGGATCCTGCCCAGCCTGAATTTCATCAGGCAGTCCAGGAGGTTCTCGAATCTCTTGAAGTAGTGCTTGAAAAGCACCCCGAGTACAGAAGCGCAAGAATTCCAGAGAGAATTGTTGAGCCTGAGCGTGTTATCATGTTTCGCGTTCCCTGGGTCAAAGACAACGGTGAAATTGTCGTCAACCGCGGGTTCCGTATTGAGATGAACAGCGCTATCGGTCCCTACAAGGGCGGTCTCCGCTTTCACCCTTCAGTGAATCTCGGTATCCTTAAGTTCCTGGCTTTTGAGCAGGTGTTTAAGAATGCACTTACCACGATCCCAATGGGTGGCGGCAAGGGTGGATCCGATTTTGATCCCAAGGGCAAATCAGACCTTGAAGTTATGCGCTTCTGCCAGAGCTTCATGAGCGAACTTTTCCGTCACATCGGACCTAGCACAGATGTTCCAGCAGGTGATATTGGTGTGGGTGGAAGAGAGATCGGTTTCATGTTCGGTCAGTACAAAAAGCTTCGCAACGAATGGAGCGGTGTTCTTACAGGCAAGGGTCGCGAATATGGTGGAAGCCTTATCAGGCCTGAAGCCACTGGCTATGGTGCAGTTTACTTTGGCGAGGAAATGCTTAAAACCAGAGGCGACAGCTACAATGGCAAGATCTGCCTTGTTTCCGGCTCAGGCAATGTTGCCCAGTATGCCACTCAGAAGATCACAGAGCTAGGCGGAAAAGTTGTTACACTTTCCGATTCCAGTGGTTGTATTTATGACGAAGAGGGAATTGACGCTGAGAAGCTCGCTTATGTCATGGATCTTAAGAACAACCGCAGAGGTCGCATGAGCGAATATGTCGAGAAGTATTCTGGAGCAGTTTACACACCTGTGGATAACTCCCTGGACTACAACCCTCTCTGGGCTTACAAAGCCGACTGCGCGTTCCCCAGTGCCACTCAGAACGAGATCAGCGCAAAAGACGCTCAGACAATGGTGAACAACGGAGTCATTCTTGTTTCCGAGGGTGCCAATATGCCCACAGTTCCTGAGGGTGTTAACATCTTCATCGACAACAAGATCCTCTATGGTCCCGGCAAAGCCGCCAATGCCGGTGGCGTAGCTACATCCGGCCTTGAGATGGCACAGAACGCAATATTCTCAAGCTGGAGCCGCGAGGAAGTTGATACTAAGCTTCACAACATCATGATCAGCATCCACAGTCAGGCTTTCGAAGCTGCGGAGTACTATGGCTCACCGGGAAACTATGTTCTTGGCGCCAATGCTGCCGGTTTCCGCAAGGTTGCCGACGCCATGCTCGCTCAGGGTGTAGTGTAGTCTGAAGGTTTAACTGATACAAAAGAAATCCCCCGCAGAAAAAGCGGGGGATTTCTTTTTCTCTTGAAGGTTCTATTGTTTCAGATAAGCAACTGCTTCGTCTGTGTCTCCATTCAGTATTACTGAAAGAGATGAGTCAGCAAGAATATCAGAAACTTTCACAACTTTTATCACATTCCTGAAATTTTCAGTTCCGTTAACCATATCAGTTACAAGATTTTTCTGATTGAAGAAAAGATCTTCTTTGAAAATTACACCTTTATCATCTGGATACAGGGGAAGGTACTTAATGTCCGCTTCCACCAGATCCTGGAAGAAGTGGGTTCCAAAGGAGAGATCAGGTACCTGTCCCTGTTTCATCTTCGCTACTTCAATCAGCATGGCGGTGTTGTTGATATCACTGTATCCAACGTGTACTCCGAGCTTGATATCACCCTTGCTGCCCCATCTTCCCGGTCCGATGAGAACAAATTTTTTCTGGGGCAGCACCTGGTTCAGCTTACCGATGATATGTCCGATTTCAAGCAGTTTTTCCCTGCTTTCAACTTTGTCATATTCAAGACCGTCAACATAAACCATGTATTCAATGCCATGGCATGCGCCGGACATGATGTACTTGTTCGCAGTGAACACTATCGCATCATTATCAATGCCTGCGGGGATGGTAGTGTCAACATTACCCCTGCCTACACTCTGTGGTCTGCATTGCAGCAGGTAAGGCGTATGAATATCAGGTCCGTAGGCGAATTCAATATCCACAGGCAGGCCTATCTCATTCTCAAGGATATTCAGCACGGTTTTGAAGAACAGAGGAACCGGACTTCTTTCCAGAAGATTATGGAAGGTAACAATCGTATCCTTTTTCTGAATGTTCAGCATTGATCCCGGTGAAAGTTGAATTCCTCCTTCCTCGTAAAGAGAAACAAGGTAAGGCAGACAGGGGATTTTCGCGCCGTACTCCTTAATCATTTTCTCGGCATTAACGGTTTCAAGGCATCCCTTCTCCAGATTGACAACATCCATGTTTTTCTGAGAGTATCTAATGACTTCCTCTGTGGTAACATTAATTCTGAGTTTGGGTTGTCCGGGGCTCATTAATACCGGGAAATCCTGACCTGTACGATCCACAGCCCTTGTGCCCAGCCCAGCGACCAGTCTGACTATTCCGTCTTCCGATTTTATTCTTGGAGACCAGCGGTAGTCATTCCTGCTGAAAGCCACGCCGGCGAAGGGTGGGAAGTAGTACTTTCCGATTTTTGTTCCCACAACTTCCTGGATAAGAATGCCCATTTCCTCGTTGAAGTCAAGTAACCCTCTTTCACGCCTGTATTCAATAGGGTCAGGGCCGAATATGCTTGCGTATATCTCCAGAACAGCGTCAACCAGCGCGTCAAGTCGCTGCTGTCTGGACCCCTGATTGGCAACGAAAAGGCTTTTGTACTTTCCGGCGAAAGCTGCGCCTGTGCTATCCTCAAGAAGACTTGAGGAACGGACAATGATCGGTGTTGTACCGAAATAATCCAGCGCGTGCTCCAGTCCTGCCAGAACAGAGTAGGGCATAACCGAGTGTTTGAACACCTGTTCAAGAAGGTGGTATTCCTGCCTAATCTCATCCTGGCGGGCATACTTGATAGCCATCATCTCTTCCAGAGCGTTGTGACTGATGAATTCCAGCACGGAATCAGATGAAATAAACCATGTTTTGGGAATCTTCAGGTTTCTCAGCACAGTGTGGGATTTTTTGTGTGTATTGAGAATCTTTTCCGCTCTGAAAAGGCCCGCTGCCTTTCCTCCGACTTTACCGTTGCCGTTAAAGGGACCAATAGTATGGTTGATAACATTCACAAAATCACAGATACTCACATGTTTTCTGATGGTATTTATGTAATTGAGATCATCGGTGAAGATTCTTCTTGTGAGACCCACAATAATATTTTCTCTGTCACGGGCTTCCATTTTTTTATTGCGTTGCGGCAGCATCTCGTACTTCTCCAGCGCTTCTCTCAACTGGCCAAGTGGAACATCGCGCCGGCCGGCGGTTACAGATAAAAAACGGATTTTTTCATGACGAAGCCACCGGTGAAGAGCCAGTGTAATTTCTTCAGGAGAAAGAACCTCCTCGGCTACGCGGAATACCTGAGTGGTTATTTCCTCCAGGACTTTGTAGTCCATTCTGGGTGCAGGCTGGTTCTCTCCGTATAAATCACCGGTTTCAATTGCGTCTGCCTGTCTTGGAAGCAATTCCTCCATAATTTCCGAAATTTTAACTACTTTTCTTCTGAAAAGGTAGTTCAACATCTTTCTACTCAGGCGACCCAGCAGCTCAGAATCCGTTTCACTCAGCAGTCTGAGAATTATCTTCCATTCCGGCGTACCGGCAGCAGTGACATTTTGGCGATCCAGTGGAGTCATAGGAATTACCTCTCTAGAAATAGCATTCTTTATTTGCGCAGAACAGGATGATACTAATTCCCCGGAACAGAAAAAAAAAGACCGGGGCAAAAATACCCCGGTCTCTTTTCTTATTAAACTACACGAGGCCTCGAAGCCTGGCAGCGTTGGCCACTCTGTCGATGGCGATCATGTAGGCCGCATCACGCATATAGACTGACTGGCCCTCGGCGAGGTCAGCGACAGCGTGGAATGCGGTTGTCATCTTGGTATCGAGCTTGGAGAGAACCTCGTCCTTCTCCCAGTAGTAGTTCATGTTGTTCTGAACCTGCTCGAAGTAGGAGCATGTGACTCCGCCTGCGTTGCAGAGGAAATCAGGAATGGTGAAGATGCCTTTCTCGCTGAGAACCGCATCGGCTTCAGGGGTTGTGGGTCCGTTGGCGCCTTCAGCGATAACCTTGACTCTTGAGTGGATCTTGCTCACGGTGTCGGCGTTGATCTGGTTCTCAAGGGCTCCTGGAAGAAGAACATCTGCCTCTGTCTCGATCCAGGCGTCGCCGGGAAGCTGTTCATAGCCGGCTGCAATAGCCTTTTCTGCATTGAGTGTGCCGAATCTGTCTGTGATGCTCAGAACGAACTCAAGATCAATGCCGTCCATCTTGCGATAGGTATAGGCTTTCATATCCTTCTGATCCCAGCAGGAGATACAGAGAACCTTTCCTCCGTACTGAGTAAAGAGGTCAGCGGCATACTGAACAACATTGCCGAATCCCTGGCAGGCCATTGTCGCGCCCTTGATGTCAATATCAAGGCGCTTGAGAGCTTCTCTTACCGTGTAGATGGCGCCGTATCCTGTGGCCTCGGTTCTTCCCAGTGAACCGCCGCTGCCTACAGGCTTTCCTGTGATAACGCCGGGGTACTTGCCGCCTGTGAGTGCTTCGTATTCGTCCATCATCCAGAGCATGTGCTGGGGAGTTGTCATTACATCCGGGGCGGGAATGTCCTGTACGGGCCCTATGTTTCTCCAGACATTGCGGATCCAGCCACGGCAGATGTATTCCTGCTCGCGCATGGATAGTTCGTGAGGATCACAGATAACGCCGCCCTTACCGCCGCCAAGCGGAATATCAACAACAGCGCATTTCCAGGTCATCCATGTGGCCAGAGCTTTTACTGTACTGATGGTCTCATCAGGGTGAAAGCGGATGCCGCCCTTGCATGGGCCGCGCACATCACTGTGCTGTACCCTGAAGCCGCGGAACACCTGAACTGATCCGTCATCCATGTGAACTGGAATTGTAAAGTGGTACTCTCTCATAGGTTCGCGGAGAAACGCTCTTACACCCGGATCAAGGTCGAGTGTTTCAGCTACCTGATCGAACTGATCCTGTGCCATTTTGAACGCATCGAAACCTTTGGACATTTCTGAACCTCCTACCGGCAGAATGCCGGTAAAAATAAGAAGGCAATGCTTCTTAGCTGTTAATATAGCCGGCAGAGTTACGCCGGTACGGTAATATATGCCGGTGATGCCGGAGGGGACAAATACAAAACAAAGGCTGATTCGGTTGTGGATTCACGTATTTGCGGGGATTGATTAAAGGGTGAGATGACAACGTGATAGGGCTGTTATATAGTCCAAGCAAAAAAAGCCATAATGAATGAATGAATTACATACAAGAGACTTCAGAAAGACCCTTGACTGCCGATCCGGATTGCTGTACACTTGCGATAGTGCAAACTATCACTAATCGAAATGGAGACTCAATTGATTGCAGCAAAGGTTTCAGAGAAATCCATTAGAAGGTTAAGCCATTATGCCCGTTGCCTCCGTCTTGCCAAAATCAGGGGTGAATTTATAATGACTTCACAGCAACTGGCAGCAACCTGCGGCATCTCATCTGCCGCGGTTCGCAGAGATTTGTCCATTTACGGAGAATTCGGCAAGCAGGGATCAGGTTACAAAGTCAATGATTTGCTGGCCAACATTGAAAACATTCTCGGCACTACGAACCCACCTTCAGTGATAATCATTGGAGCTGGAAGCATCGGCTGTGCTCTGATGATTTCCGGTCTGGACGGAACAGGCGGTTATGCCTACGAAGCGGTATTTGACAACGATCCGGCAAAGATCGGCAGGCAGTGCGGAGAAAAGCAGATAAGATCGATTGAGGAAATTCCTGGCATAATAAAAGAAAAGAAGGAAGTCATCGCGGTTATCGCTGTGTCACGCGGAGCCGGTCAGAGCGCCTTGAACACGCTTGTTGACGCTGGTTGCAAAGCTGTTCTGAGCTTTACCCTTGAACCGTTGAAAACACCTGAGGATGTAGAAGTCAGATATGTTGAAGTGTCCACGGAATTTGATGTTCTTACTCATTCAATGAGAAGGAAGGAGCGTGGCGACTGATGAACAATTTCGCAAAATGATATCAGTGAAAGAGATTGGCTTACGGCAGGAATGGCCAGTTACAGCAGTTTGCCGGAGAACTCGCTCGCGTTTCTTACAAAAACAACCGACTTCAGACCTTCTGAAAGTTCTATGAGTTTATTGCTGTATTCATGTTCATGTCCACTTTCCGGTATCATCAATCCCATGAAGGTGATATCTGTATGCCCGCTGTGATTTCTAATAACTTCTGCTATGGTTGTTCTGGTATTGTTTACAATAACTTCTACTTCAGCCTTGATTCTTACAGAGCTTATTGTCGCAGAAAGGCACTGTTCCAGTTTGGTTTTACTGGCATCATCTTTCACAATTGATCTAAGCACTATTCTCGCTTCTCTCCACATTGGGTTCATGCGCAGCAGATGGGCCAGAAGAAGCATCAGGTCTCCGTTATTCTCCATACCGCCCCACCAGATATCTATCTGCCTGTAGAAGCCCCGATCCTTCAAATTCTTCAATTTTGTAATTATCGTACTTCTGCCTATGGTGGATATTGTACGCATTATCATGAGCATCAGATCAAGCTGGACATCGTCACTGGGCCATCCGAACATCACTGTGTTTGAACGGAGATGCCCCACGCCGTTTATCTGAGCCACATCAATTGCGCCCTGAATGAAATCAGGTGAGACATTCACTTTGCAGAAAGCTGAAAGATCATGGTCAGAAAGGACTTTTCTCATGGAAGATTCCATCTTTCCAATATCAAGGTTTTCTCTACTGAGCCATCCTTCCAGTATCCTGCAGACATTTACAACACCCATCTTCTGGTTGAAGCAGGTTGCCAGATAAACCATATCAATCTCTTTGTGAATTTCTTCTGTGAAAACTGTAATATTAGGTCGCCAGTTTCTGGGATCTATGCTGTGTCCTTCAAGTTTGATCAGGGCATGTCTTGTCAGGGCGAACCAGAATCCTGCTCTTACATCACCCCATCGTTTACCAAGAGATTTCCTGCGAAGTATGATGTAGATAATCACTTCAATAATTATTGCTGCTAAACAGGCAAAAGGATTAAGCAGAAGCATCACAAATATTGCACCCGTAGACCCCAGTATTGATACATACCATGGAACATTTATGGTGGGTCTGTATGAAGGATCACGTACCAGCTTTTCTATTGCAGCGCTGAAATTTATAACAACATAGAGGGAAAGAAAGAGTATGGTTACAAATTGTGCTACAGCATTCAGAGAACCCAGAAGAACTGCGGTAAGAGCGATAGTCCCTGTTATCCAGGTGGCTATTGCCGGTTGACCATTTCTTGAAAGACGGGAAAAACCCCTCGGGGCAAGACCGTCTTCAGAGAGAGCCTGCAGAACTCTTGGGCCGGCAAGAATACTGCCGAAAGCCGATGATAAAATTGCTCCCCACATACCTGCAAAGACAAGAACACTTCCCAGGAAAGCCGTTGTGGTCCAGGCGTTCACTCCCGGCCTTGCAAGCTCTTCAAAACTTACAGAGTTGGTGATTGAAAAAACGATGGGAATAAGAACATAGATTATTGCTCCAGTCAGGACTGCAAGAAGTGTACCTCTTGGGATACTTTCACTGGAGTCTTTCAGATCTCCGCTCATTCCGATACCTGCAGTGAATCCTGTTACTGCGGGGAAGAAGATTGCGAAGACGTACCAGAATCCCTGGGGTGCGGTTCTGTAGCTGGCGACCATTTCCGGTGCCCTGAAACCGGTGGAAACCGCGCCGAAGATCAGTGCTGCAATGGATAGGGCAACTGCAATCATAATCGGAATCTGCATCTTCAGAGCCAGAGAAGCACTTTTTCCGGAGAGAACTGTAACGATGATAATGATACTGGCGGCTATAGCCGGTACACCGTAGGCAGGAAGTGATCCACCCCCATTTGTGAGCATCAGTGAAACTCCCTCTGCCAGTCCAAAACTGTAGAAGGTCAGGCTTAAGGTACGGCAGAGGTAGAGCGGGATGCCTATTGCACCTCCAAATTCAAGCCCAAGACTGTGGGAGATCATGTAGTATTCACCGCCTACACCAATCCGGATGTTTGTGGCTATAGCAGAAGCACTCAGCCCGGTGATGAATGTTATGGAACTTGCTATCAATACGATCAGGATGGTCTGGGGCAGACCAAGGTTGCCAACTACCCATCCGATTCTGAGGTAAAGAACAAGACCAAGAATGGTCAGGATACTTGGTGTGAAAACACCAAGGAAAGTTCCAAATTTTGGAGCTGTATTCCTTTCTGAAGTACTCAACTAAACTCCTTTAAGGATACCGGATAGGTTAGCCATTCTCAACCTTTCCTACTGGAGCAAGGTAAACTACAAATTCATCATTTCCATCCAGCTTCAACAGCTCATCCACTTTTTCCTGAGAGTATGCGGCGATAGCCACAGTACCCAGGCCTAAAGATTCAGCGGCCAGATACAGATTCTGGCACACATGACCTGCGTCAAGAAGCATAGCCTTGTGTGATTCGCCTTTGTATCGCCACTCTCCCAGGTAAGGCTTACAGGCCCAGAGGAAGACAACCGGAGCATCTCCTGTAAAGCTTTGACCAACTGCAGCTGCTGTAAGCTTTTCCTGCAGATCTGTTACAGGAAAGAGGGAAACAAGATTGTGATTCAGCGCTGAGTACCTGTAAACACCGGGCTTTAATCCGGCTATATTGTTTACAGCCAGGTATGTTTCAAAGGGATGACGGGCTCCAGCGGATGGGACAATTCTAAGAGTTACTCTTCCTGTGTTTCTGTATGCAGAGATTGTTTTCTTCACTCCCTGCGTTGCCCAGAGCATGTAGGATAATTCCTTGAGTGAAAGAGATTTACCGGTGTATTTTCTTCTGCTCTTTCGTCCGAGAATGCATCTGCTGATACCGGGCTCTGTCAGCGTTGCAGTATCCGGTTCAGGAAGGGCAATTACCTCGGCACCCGCAGGTGATTCTATTTCAATTTGGGGTGGCTCTACTCCGCGGGTTTGATCCGAATCTTCCTCTGCGAAGGCACTTGAATCGAAATGGGATTTCATCATTTCTCTGTTTTTAATCCATTCTCTCACAACTCCTCCTTTGTTGCTGGAATATGGGAGACTTCTTGAACTGAATGCAAACGGTGGGAATTTGGAATGTTGAGTGAAAGGAATTAGTATAAAGCGATACGACATTGGACGGACAGGAGGATTTATGAGTACGCCGGAAAAAGATACCCTCCACATGCTTGCAATCTTTCACTATGTCATTGCAGGTCTTACTGCTCTCTTTGCCTGTATACCTTTGATGCACCTGACAATGGGGATATCAATGACTATGGCGAGAGGTGGAGATGCTTCTTCCTGGATAATCGGGGGTGTTGTATTAATCGTAATTGCCTGCCTGGCAATCCTGACCGGCTGGGCTGCGGCTTATCTGGTATTTTCCGCGGGAAAGAACCTGGACAGGCAGACGAATTATCAGCTCTGCACTGTGGGAGCCTGCGTACTCTGCATTTTTTTTGCCACTTGGGACAATTCTGGGAATTTTTACTCTTATATCTCTTAACGAGGATTCGGTGAAAGCCTTGTTCAACAGGAATAAAATTGAAACCTCCAATGAACTGCCAATGGATTCCAGACCGTAGAACGAGTTTTTTCCTGATTCCTCAAAAAGCATTGACACTTATTACCTGACAGGATACCAGTTGCACAATCGGACAGGAGAACTTATGAGCACCAAAGAAAAGGATACACTTCATATTCTTTCGATCTTCCACTTCATTATGGCCGGGATTATTGCTCTTATAGCATGCGTACCCCTGATTCATCTTGCAATGGGTATTACCATGACAGTTGGTGGAGTCACCGAGAATGTGCCTGTGCTTGGTGTAGTGGGTGCCGCTTTCTCCGCTGTTGCCGGTTTGATAATCCTGATTGGCTGGGGGCTTGCAGTTCTTGTTTTCCTTGCGGGAAAGAATCTGGATCAGCAGACAAAATACCAGGTCTGCCTGTTCGGAGCCGGTGTTCTGTGCATATTTCTGCCCATGGGCACAATTCTGGGAGTTTTTACCCTGGTTACTCTTCAGGATGATTCTGTGAAAGCTCTCTTCAACCGCAATGAACCTGAAGCTTCCGGTGAACTGCCAATGGACTCCAGACCAACTGATTAAGTAATATCAGTGCAGTCATCAGCAAGAAAAGCCGGTTGTTTACGAGCAAGGATTTTTCTGTGTTTCTGCTGAGTTTTTTTCATCAGCAGGACAGCTTATTGATCAGCAATCGTGCATATTGCCAACATGTCTTCGAGAATTGCATGACAACATCACAAGTGCAGAAAATGCAAATTACTTCTGACACTTACTAAATCCTCAAGAAGGATACCACTACTTTGCTTCTCTGCCCTGACCTGTTAGAATATTTTCAGAAAACCGCCAGCTACTTCAATATAGTTTGGAATATGGATCATGAAGCAGATATTTTTGTTTACTGACATTGAAGGGTCAACGAATCTCTGGGAGCAAGACTCTGAAAAAATGTCCCGGGCACTTGCTCTGCATGACAAAATCCTCTCCGATATAATTCCTGAATATGGCGGGAAAATCATGAAGCACACGGGTGATGGTGTTTTTGCCGCTTTCAGCAGCGCCACAGAAGCTTTATCCTGTGCTGTTAAACTGCAAAAGGCATTCTCCCGTAAAGGTGAGTACGAGCAGTGCAATGATTTCAGGGTAAGAATGGGTCTCCACTACGGTTTTGCTGAAAAACGGGACAATGACCTTTTTGGACCTGCTGTTAACTTAACTCAGCGTGTTATGGATGCCGGAAACGGTGGGCAGATACTTGTAACAGAGGAAATCGCTGAACTCTGCAAGCTTGAGGGGGATATTACATTCCGGGATCTTGGAATTCAGAGACTCAGGAATCTGAGTACTCCACGGAAATTATTCCTTCTGCTACATCCGGACATCCCTGATCGTCCGGCTGCTTCTCCAAGAACACTGAGCAGCATCCCGAATAACCTGCAGAGACCTATGACACCTTTTATAGGAAGAGAAGAGGAACTCCACCGAATCTGCACCATGCTTAAGAAGAGCAACTGCAGAATGCTCACTCTTCATGGTTCGGGTGGAACGGGAAAAACAAGGCTGGCCCTTCAGGCTGCAGCAATGGAAATCGTTGAATTTACCGATGGAGTGTTCTTCATCAGTCTGGCAAAGATTCGCTCTCCGGATTTAATAATTTCCGCAGTTGCTGAAGTTCTCGGTCTTGATCTGGGAAACACACAAAATCCGGGAAACTCAATTATTGATTATTTATCGGATCTGAAAGTTCTGTTTGTTCTGGACAACTACGAACATCTCGCTTCTTCAACTGGTTTTCCCCGTCGCCTCATTGCCGAAACAAATCGTGTCAAGTTGCTGATAACGAGCAGAGAACAGTTGAGACTGTCTGCAGAGAATGTGCTTGAAATCAGGGGAATGAGTATTCCAGAAGAAAATACTTCTCAGTTGAGTGACAGTGAGAGGCTGTACTATGAAACAGCGGAAAGGGTTTCCGGTAGACAGATGATGGCGGAAAGTTCGGAAAAGGTTGCAGAAATCTGCAAACATTTGTCAGGCAGCCCACTGGCAATTGTCCTTGCGGCATCCTGGGACGGGATTCTTTCTCCTTCGGAGATTCTTGACGAAATAAGGAATTCGCATTCTCTTTCCTCAAACCTGGCAGATCTTCCGGAAAGGCACAGCAGTCTCAAGGCGGTGTTCATGTTCTCATGGAACATTCTCAGTACTGAAGAAAAGAATATGTTTTGCCGTCTAACAGTGTTCAGAGGACATTTCACAAGAGCTGCTGCTGAAAAAGTTTGTTCTCTGGAACTTAAGGATCTCACTTCCCTTGTAAACAAGTCTCTTGCGGAACGGCATGAAGATGGTACTTTTGGAATACACGAATTGATACACAGTTTCGCCGGGGAGAAATCAGAAGAAGTGTTTTCTCGTTATGAATCAGACCTTCTTGCAGGCAGGCACAGCAGTTTTTTCCTCAGTCTGCTCAGAGAACACACGGATAATCTGCTTGCAGGAAACAGAAGCAGTGCATTTCAGGAATTGTCAGGTTCGCTGGAAGATATACTTGCAGCATGGCATCAAGCTTTCAAAAACAGCAACTTTGAACTTCTTGAATCCTGCTGTCACGGTCTGCGGGTTCTGCTTGCCCTTATGGGGATGTACGGGAAAGGTGAAGCGCTTTTTGCGCAAGGTGCTGAATTCTGCGAAAGCAACCCCGGCGACTCCGCTTCTTTGCTCCGGGCATGGCTTGTCTCATACCAGGGTTGGTTCAGCTCCTATTCCAATCGTGCCGAAGCAAGTATCAGGCAACTGAAGAACAGCGTGATTCTTTTTAAAGAATTGGATGAACCTGTCGGGCTTTCAAGTGCTTTGAATATGCTGGGAAATGTGTACTATGTAAGTGGCGAATACGACCCTGCCGCAAAGGCTTACAATGAAAGCCTGTCAATAAGAAGAACACTGAGCGACAAAACAGGTATATCAGCGGTACTTAACAATCTAGGCAATCTGGCCTGTCAGCGAATGGATTACACTGACGCAGAGAAATTTTATCAGGAATCCCTTGAGAAAGACAGAGCTCTGGGAAACCAGCATGGAGTTTCAGCATCTTTAAGCAATCTGGCCATCATTGCAATTAATATGGATCAGCTGGAGAAAGCGGAAAACTGCCTCTCAACAGCTCTGGAAATTGAGAAGAGTATTGGAGACAGATTCAATGTTGCAATAGTCCAGGGCATTTTTTGTCGAATACTTCTTAAGCGGAAGGAGTTCGACTCGGCAGAAGCAATTTGCAATGAAAATCTTGAAATGTATCGAAACGTTGGAAACTCATGGGGTACTGCAAATACTTACTGCACTCTTGGTATTGTGGAAACTCTTCGCAGTAACCATACAAAATCTGCAGAATACCTGGTGAAGGCTCTGGATACAGTTGAGGGAAAGGACTGGACACCTATGAGCCTTGAGATTCTTGGAGCAGTTGCCGGGCTGTTGCAGGAGGAGGGATTATTCAAAGAAGCTTACTCAATGGCATTGTTTGTGAAAGAGCATCAATCCTCACAAGCAGAATTGCGGAAAGAAATGAAATTCCTTATAGCTTCTTCGAAAAAGCAGACAAGCTCTAAAATTATGGCTGGCAATATCAAACTCGAAGATGCTGTGAGAACCGCGAAGAAACAACTGAAGAAAATGGCCTCCAATAGCTCTTGATTCCACTACTGAACAAAACAGCAGACCTGAGAAATAAGCCGAAAAGGTTGTTGCAGCCACATTCATTGACGGGGTAGAGCAAACATGTGACAGATAATGCTTGACAGTGCACTGGAAGCGGATGCCTGATTGGTACAACTCACTGCGCTATGGGATATCTGATCAAGGCGTATGAGAACCAGGAAATTCCAGAGAACGATTTCAGGAGATTGGAGATTCGAAGGGTGAAGCATCCTGACTGAACAGCCTGGGTCTGGTGTATGAAAAGCAGGGGAGTCCGATAAAACACTGGATATACACCTTGATGAGTTTACTATCAACGTACAGTCGGGAATCAGGGAGTTCATAGACCTGGCAGACTCAAGGTTCTGTTTTCCCAGAACAACAATCGAGATAGAGTTACCGGTCCACCGGGGAGTGAACGATGCAGCATAATGGTTATACAGATCTGCTGGATTATTCGGGAGGGGGAGCCAATTGGCTCCCCCTCAAGATAAGAAAACATCTGGATAAGATAATCGGGCTATTTTTCCCTGCAGTCTATCTTCGATATAGCATCTTCGCATGCTTTGATGAGAGCGTATTTTGTAGGAGCCGTGGTGAGAAGGGGATGCGTTCCCACCTGGAAAGAGACAAGTTCATAAACTGTGACGTATTTCTGAATTGCCAGGGCAATGATATTTATCATTTCACCGACCGATTTGCCTCCATATATTTCTCCTCCGATAATTTCACCATTTCGGGGAGAAACAATAATCCTTACTCGGATTTTCTTGGCACCGGGCAGAGAGCCCGGATGTCGATCCATGTCAGTGAAACTGCCTGTTACATAATCTACTCTTGCCGCTTCCGCAGTTTGTTCAATTGCTCCTGCTGAAGCGAAGGCATGCCCGTTCAGTTCGGTTGAGAACACTGAAAGAGTACCGGAGAATGATCTGAGAATGCCAATCTTGCAGAGATTATATCCAAGAATGCGAGCCTCGGCAGTTGCTGTGGACGCCAGCATGATGTTGTCTGTTCTGCCTGTAATGAAACCGAATGTCTGGGAACAATCACCAACAGCATACACATCATCTTCATCTGTCTGCATGAATTTGTCTACTCTGATAGTTCCGTGTTTTGTGAGTTGCATTTCTGCTTTTTTTGCAAGGTCTGTATTGGGTTTGTATCCAATAGCTGAAATGACCAGATCGGCTTCAATGATTTCTCCGCTTTTCAGTTTTACGGATTGTACTTTCCCGTTGTTGCCGATTAGTTCTTCAACAGTGTTTCCCGTGAGGACATTGATTCCTATTTTCCTCAGGTTTTCATCTGCGAGTATTGCAAAATCAGGTGAAAATGCCTGACCGAGGCAGTGATCCTGTATCTCGACCAGTGTTACTTTCTTAAAATCATGTTTGGCAATCTGTTCCGCGACCTCGGCACCAATGAACCCGCCGCCAATCACAACAACGTTTGTTGAAGAAAGAATTTTGTCTTTCAGGGAAGCGATGTAATTATAGTTTTTGGGAATGAGTTCAACATTTTCAAGATGGTATCCCTTTATGAAAGTAGGCAATATTGGAGAAGAGCCGGTTGCGAAAACAAGCTTGCTGAAAGAAATCTCTGTGCCTGCTTCGGTGCAGAGGGTTTTATTGCTTATATCAATATCCGTTACCCTGTCAACAAGAACTTCTCCGCCGGCCTTAACAAATGGAGCTGGTCCCATCTTGTTCTGGGAGATATCATCAAGATCATGAAAGACATATGGAATACCGCATGGAACAAGTCCCTGCTCATCTTCCTTGATCATCAGGAATGATTTGTCGGGGTTCTGCTTTTTCGCAGTAACTCCAGTTATTATTCCTGACGGACCAGCACCGATAATGACTACATCATAAGCTTTCATACCTGGGCTCCAAACTTTTGAATGATTATGCCGCGACTTCTGAAACTCCGAGCGCAGCTTCGAATATATATAAAATATCTGATGAAGCTTCACGAGAGATATTTGCGAAAGTATGCTAACCCGAATCTATCACAAATACTCTACTGCAACACCGTATACAGCAGCGGCTACTACGTTATACTCATGCATCAGTCCTCGACATACTGTAAAAGTATGCCTCCGGATTATGCATTCGCAAGCCTCGTAACCACAGCACTCTACGGCATTTCGCTACGAGTACCTGTGATGGATCCGGGTTGATCCTGTATGCGTAAATCCTACTAATATGATAGGACATACGCTGAAGAGTAGATCAATCCTTCTGTTGAGGATAGCGGGAGGCCAAACACAACATTTCCAGTTTCAACTGGCATTACGGATAGCTGCCGGTGACCGCAGAATATGAATGAGAAGCAGACCCGTGTTGAAGTCTGCTTCTTACAGATTTCCAGGTTGATCGTTCCAGTGTTGTGTTCAGTATACAATTCGTTATTACCTGGATTCAGAAGCCGGAGAGGAAACTCAGTTATTTTATGGAATCAGCTCAGGGGTCAGTGTCAGGGTCCATACTATAGATCCCTGTGAGTTAGTTACCTCGCAAACCGATCCGGTCGTCGTTGCTTCACCAAGGTCAAACACCAGACCGCCGTTCCAGGTCGCCGTAATGTTTTCGTCCAGGTATAGCTGCCATACTGAACCATCCCAGATCCATGTCTGTATGCGTTCATTAACAGTAGTGTTCTCATTTACAGCAAAGTGTTCGTTCCCGGTCCCGCTGATGTACTCGCCATTCGGTTGAATGGTCAAAGTTCCGGTTCTATTCATTTTCATTTCTCCGTTATCATCCTCGCCACTGTAGTTTAGAGTTCCTGTTCCGAATGTCATGTTACCGTATTTATCAACTTCTACGGAGACAGTAGTTGATTCATCAAATTCCGGGAATTCATTCGAGAAGTTTAAATGCAATGTTCCAGTGTAATTGTTATCAAGTTCGGGATCCGGGCCTGTAGCGTTATTGCTGCTACCGCACCCTGCGATGGCAAACAAAGCGGCAAAAAATACACACACAAATAACGATCTCACTGGAGTACCTCCTATTAGAGTTGCAATTCTAGTATTTAAACATTCGAAAGAGAGTGATTCTTCTAAATACCCATGTAAAAATACATAAATAGTATTATTCTGTCAATACATCTGTTGAAATTAGTGTTTCTCAGGTGCCGTGTTTATACCCGCGAGGAATGAGATACTGAGGAACCGGTTGGGCTCCTCAGTTAGTATAATTTCTGTGGTTACAGTGTTCTGTAAGGCAGTTCAGCAATAATGAAACGGTTGATATCGATTTCTATCTGTGTATCCGGAATGACTTCCATGGTGGCTATCTGTTCCAGTATCTCTTCGGGAACACGGTAGATGATCATCACATCAGTCTCGGAATCAGACAGAAACTGACTTTCCCATGTGTTCCAGAAACTGTCGAATTCGTCTTCATTCAAAACACCCTCTGCCCACTGCCACAGTTCTCTTCTAAGTTGTATCGGTTCATCAAGGAATTGAAGCCCCTTTGGTATGTCTGTAACGATATCCGCAAGAGTGAAGGTTCCGTACATTGGTATTCCGTCCACTGATGTAAGTATAACGCAGGGGATTTCGCCGTAAGGCATTCTAAAGGAATGATTACCGGATTCGCTTATGAATGGCAGGTCGCCGGGTCTTCCGGGAATACATTCGTAGTAAATGAAGTGATCGTATCTGTCACTGGTTGCTATACAGAGGGCATCAACCTGTCTCCAGACAGGTATCGGGAAATTCAGGTTCTCTTGGTTGCGCCACCCCTCCGTGAGACCGGATCCGGGTGATTCTGTGAGTTCAAGGTCATTCCAGAGAATGTATGTGGAATTAACTCCTCCTTCGTCAGGCGCTGGAAGTACCTCAGAAGCATAGCCCATGCCGGGAAAGGAAATCCTGACCGTAACAGTACAGGGGTCTCCGTGGAAATAAACAACAGGAGCTTTGTCCTCAAGCTCATTTTCCCATGGTTGTATTTCAGGAATCGCCCCTGAGAGTGAAAGCGGAGTCTGTGTAATGACACCCCACTCGTGGACCTGCAGTCCGGCAACAAGAATGATCAGTGTAATCATATCAGTACACCCTTACAAGACCCAGGAAGAGGCGGTTATAGGTGATGTTTCTGTCAACCGAGTCATGTACTTCAAGACGAATGGTGCTGATATCTTCTACAACATCCCACGGAAGCGGGAAGAGTATCCACCTCTGCTCAAGCCCCTCTCTGTCAGCCATAATCTCATCATTTATTCCGTCTATGCCCTGAGTCATGAAAAACGGTTCCCAGGTCTGCCAGAGGGCTGTGATTTCCTCCGATTTCAGATTACCCGCTGCCCACCCGCATATGATATCGCATATCTCATGGTCGAGGAGGTGACCTGCCGTATGAACAGGTGAACCTGCTCCGTGGGGAAGGGGTACAAGCTGGATTCTTTCAACTGTCGGCTTGCTGCCCGTTGTGATGACCAGGCCTTCCGTGGCATAGTATCCTGCAAGAATTTCCGCTTCATAGATGCCATCCGGTGCTTCCCAGAAGGGAATACCAGCTTCATAGTACAGGAAATTGGCCATGTACTCACCGGTGCTGGTGGAGAAAAGGTCCAGACTGGGAACCGCCCTCCAGAAGTTCATTGCCCAGCCGAAGGGAGTGTCAGGCGGAATGATCAGTTCCGGTCTTTCGCTTCTTGCCGGCGGGGGAGGTGCGGTAATGTTCCAGGAAGCGACGACAGGCATGTCATCTCCAAGTGTAGTATCCGGTTCGGGGAAAAGAGTTGTAAGCCAGCCTTGAGCAGCTTTTACAGTGAGTGTAGCCTCTTCGAAGGAAGCCCCGTGGATCCAGATCACCGGAGCATCCACGATCAGAGGTCCAAAGACTTCCCTGCCGTAGTAAACATTTCCTCTTTCGTCTGGAGCGCCGGTAAGTGTTGTTCCCGCTGAAGTGAACACAACAACTCCCCATTCGTTAACGAAAAGATCCTCGAAGTCCTGTGGCGGGGCGATAATTGTGTCTGTAATGAGAGGCAGCAGAAGTGGAAACATTGAACTCCTCCTTTACAAAGGCATTGCCACGATAAGGTAGCGTAAAACATCAACAGGATATCTGGGGCCATCCGGGATAACTGATATGGTACTGAGTTTTTCAGTTAGTTCTGCTGGAATCATGTACATTACAAGGCCATTGCCGTACGCAGGTTCGTTCATGTGGTCGCGGAGTACCCAGGCAGACCAGGTGTTCCAGAGTGCGTCAACTTCGTCAATTTCGATCAAATCTACGGACCAGTTGTAGAGAACTCCGAGTATGTCATCGGGGCTGATGTCAGTGTATTCCATGTCTCCGCCGTAGACAATATCGCGGAGGGTGCAGTGCGAGTAGAAAACACCGTCACTGCGCTCTTTTATCAACAGCGCTTCAACATCCATGTATTCTTCACAAAGAGATTCCATGCCAGGTGTGTAAGGCAGGAAATCGGTGGTTTCCGGTGCGGTCTCATAGTAAAGAAATTTATCATTCCAGCCGTCAGTGCGGCTTATACTGAGAGCATAAACCTCTCGCCACAGGTTATAGTTCCACTCGCCTGGAGCCATTCCTTGAAAGTCGGGGTATTCCTCAATATCGGAGTGGCTGAAATCAACTCTCCAGGTGCAGTGATTGTAATGACTGTCTTCATCTGACACAGAGGGATAGATGTCGAAAATAGATCCGTTGTTTGTCTTTACGGTGACTGTTCCGGAGAATGCAGGACCGTGGAAGTAGAGAACAGGAGCTCTGAGTAACATTCCACCTTCACCGTGGGTTGAATAAGTTGGCGGGAAGGATTCCTGGGAAGGTGTTCCCGGCGCAGCCGAGAAAACGGGGTCATCCGCGCTCCAGGTGAGTACACCCCATTCATGAACCTGAATATGCGCAAGCTCACGCTCTGCCTCGCTGTATGCAATCGCGCTCAGAATAAGCACTGCCAGTAGCACATTTTTCATTTTATTCCTTTCGGTAAACGCCTGTAATCCTGATACAATCCTGGACTCTCATTTATTCCGAAACTGCCATTTCAAAAACAACCGGTGTGTGATCTGAAGGCCTCTCCCAGCCTCTTGGTTCCATGTCAATAAAGCAATTTGTTATTATTTCATCAGCTTCACGATTGGCGAGTACAAGGTCAAGCCTCATACCTCTTTTCCGTCTGAACGAGCCTGCCCGGTAATCCCACCAGCTGTAAGCTTTGCCTTCCGGGTAAAACCTTCTGAAAACATCGGTGAAGCCCGCTGAAAAAAACTGGCTGATCTGTTCTCTCTCAAGAGGATGGTAGCAGATCATACCATCCTGCTCCTCGGGGGAGTGCGTGTCCACAGGACCGGGAGCTACATTAAAATCTCCCAGTATAACAGTTGGACCAGGTGAAGCCAGAGCGTATTCCCTGAGTACCTCAAAGTACCGGAGTTTCTCCTGAAATCCGGGATGGTCAATATCTCTACCGTTGGGTACATACACATTTATCAGTCTGATACCGTGGACGGAGCCGGATATCATTCTTTTCTGCTCAGGCAGAAAACCCTTCAGATCGGTTTCAACATCTGCAAGAGGGGCAAGGGAAACTATTGCGACTCCATTCCATCGTACCTGTCCATTCACAGCAGAGTGGTAGCCGAGATCGCAGAGTTCCTGCCGGGGAAACTGTTCTTCTGTTGCCTTTAATTCCTGCAGGCATAGAATGTCCGGTTTTTCTTTTTCAATCCAGCTGGCAATAACAGTCATTCTTGCCCGCACAGAGTTAACATTCCAGGTGGCAATTTTGATTTTCACCGAATACCTCCCGGTGTTTTCTACAGCAGTTTGCAGTATCAAGTCAAGTACAGCTTTTCTTGGGGGTGTGTATGTGCGATGCTGTGGTTACTTGAGGGCTCTCTAAAGAGGAAAGCAATAGCGCGCTGTCAGGAAGAATTGCTTTTTGTTCTTAGAGCTTGCTAACTATTCGCCGCATTGACAGGGGGGATTGCCCTTGGTATTTTTTCTTTAGACTAGGAGCTTATGGTTGAATCAGGCTTGTCACAGTGATGCTCAGGGTGGTATTGCTTTTGGAGTGAGATCAGCTTCCACAGTTTTGGTTGATAACAAAATTGGAAGTTCCTATACCGGTGATACAATGTAGTTTTAATTGTTATTAAAGGTTTCTTGAAATAACATATAGAGATACTCGGGAAAATTGTGAAGCAGTGAAAAGGAGTGACAATGTCTGTAGAGAAAAAATTCCAGGAAAATGTAGAGAAAAGAGCACTTGTAGCTGAAAGTGTTTTTTTTGCATCGTTTATTGCGGGGCTGAACTCATTCGGCATACTAAACCAGGCCGTAGTAAACCTCGCATCCCGTCGTTCAGGAAAACACCTTGCCCATTTTGCTGAACTGGCGAATTTTTCTGATGCGGATCGGGCAACGGGCGCAAACTGGAGTGCTTTAAAGAAATTCGAAAAGGCTATTGAGATTCTGAAAAGAGTAATGCCCATCTCGAAGGATATTGAAACGAAAGAAAAAAATGGAGAGATTCTGGTCAGTATAAGAAACAGTACCTGCAAGTTTTGCCCCAAAGGAGTTGGCGAGGCGGAATTGCAGGGAACTCTATGTCCATTCCCGTCACTTCTGGAATCGTTCAGCAACGAACTATGGGAAAGCGAAGATATACAGTTGATTAAAGAAAGAGCGAAACCCATAATGAAAAAAGATGGCGACTGGTGCATCTTCAGATACAGAGCGAAGAAGGATTCTGAGTAGAGAGTATCTTAGTTCAATACCTCTAAAACCGACTGTTTTACAGCACTCACTGATTAGCTGAATGAATTGAGTTCATCTTTCTGCTTGTGTGAGACATATCTTCATGGTTCCGTTAGTTTCAGGCTGTAGGGTTGATACCTGCATTTCTTTTCGTACCGGTTTCCGGGTCTACAGTCGACCGCCGTATCAAGTCAGCGGCTTTGCCTATGGCGGGTATTTGAAGTAAATTAGCAGTCATGAGTAAAAAAGCATTTCTTCTTTTCGCAGTTCTTATCCTGTTTGCCGGAACCCTTATCAGAGGGTGGGTGATTTATCGTAATCCAATCCCTGCCGGTGACGGGATAGCCTCACATGTTCTTCTGGCGGACAACCTGAAGAGAGGGCTGGGGTTCAGCACGTTCCTGAAATGGACCCTTTACGATTCTTCAGAGGAGTTCCTGAGACCGGAGGCCAACAGACAGCCTGCCATGGCATTCCTGCTGATTCCGGTTTTCTCTATCTTCGGTAGTGGCATAACACAAGCTCAAATCGTCTCATTACTGCACGGTCTTCTGGCAATGTTTTTCTGCGCTTTCTGGGCAAAGAAGCTTTTCGGCAGAGAGGCTGCTCTGGTGGTACTTGGCTATCTTGCTGTGGATCCGCCCTTCGTCTGGTTCTCTACACAACCAGACAGTCTCATGCTTTATCTTTCACTTTTTTATCTGATACTTATTCTAGCCCACAGGGAAGAGATATCCTGGAAGAGAGCTATAGCTCTGGGAGCCATGTCCGGCTTTCTCTATCTGACCAGAACTCAGGGGGCCTTGATGGCACCTGCAATGGGCTTGTGGATACTCATCAGGGGCGGTAAGCAAAAACGGCTGAAGGCTGTTCTCTGTGGAGTGACAGCCCTGATTGTTGTTTCCCCATGGCTCATAAGGAACATGAATGAATTTGGAAGCCCAACGCACAGCCAGAACGGACAGTTCCTGCTGAATGAGAATCACTGGTCAGCATGGAGTGTCCGTGATACAGCCCCGTCATCATCAGACATGTGGAATAATCAGGGATCAGTAGCGGTTGCAAAATATCTTGGTGCAGGCATTCTCAGAGTGATAGAGCCTTTTACACTGGGCAGCACTCACCGGGGAGAGGTTTTCGGACAACCGACTTTAGTGATTTTCCTGGTGCCGGGAATAATCGCTCTCTTTTCAAAAAAAGCAAGAAAAAGAATGCTTCTTCCCCTGATAGCTATTGGCCCCGTACTTCTTGTTCTTGTTCTGCATCAGCATTCTGGCAGATATCTTACTGTCGCCGTCCCGGCAGTTGTGGGGCTGGGGGCCCTGGGCTTTAAGGAAATGATAAATCGACCGCCGGGAAGAGCTCTTCTGTACTGGATAATACCTATTTGTATTCTGATCCTTGCTGCTCCATTCATTAAGGTAATGCAGGCAGACAGCAGAGCGAGAGCTTCTGAAGCCATGGAAGCAGCTCTCTGGGTAGAGGAAAACGCTTCCGACTCCGCCTGGGTCTGCACATACCCCAATGTGGAACTGTTTCACTGGATATATCGGAAACCCACACTGGCCTGGCCAAATGACTATGAAATGCTTCTCTGGCCCTATCTTGAAAATCATAATGTACAATACATGGTGGTGGACAGAGACCTTCCCGCACTGAGACCCTGGCTTTCAAGATGCTGGAGAAGATCACCGGATGGCACTTTCTGGGATGTCGTAAATCCTCCACCATTCATCACAGAAGTCTGGAGAACGGAATCAGGCAACACCATCGTCTACGAATTCACAGGATCAGTACCCGAGGAATACATGGCAGTTGATTCTCTGCCCCCGGACAACTGTCGAGCCATAGGTCCACACTGACCAGAGGAGTAAAAAGTGAACACTGCAATTCTCTTCACCACGAAGCACGGCACTGCAGCAAAATGCGCAGGAATTATCAGGGATAAAGCAGAAGAGAAAATCGAAGTGGTGAATCTGATGGAAACACAGGATTTCTCAGTAGAGCCTTTCGATAAAGTTATTCTTGGCTCTTCAGTCTATGTGGGAAAGATTCAGCCGGAGATGACTGTATTCTGCAAGAAGAACAAACAGGAACTTCTCACAAAGGAACTTGGTCTTTTCATCTGCTCCGGAGACCATGGAGAAGCGGGAAGAGGATACCTGAAGCTCTTTGGTGAAGAACTCCACAAACATGCAGTGTCAAAGAAACTGTTCGGTGACGAGATCTACTGGGGAAAGCTGAACTTCATGGAGAAACTCGCAATGAGAATTATTAAGAAAACATGAAACCGAAGCCATATCTGAAATTGTCAAGGAAATGCAGCTTTAGCTCGAATATCGCATTGAGGGTGTCATCAATGAACCGCTGAGCATTCGTGACGATCAATCTGCATTAAAGCAATGTTCTCAGTTTACATAGAACTTCATGAACAACCGAGTCCGGTACCCTGTCTGCCAATCAGGTTTTCTACATGGGGGGGGGATTCAGATCAAATCCCCTCAACCGGATTGATAATAAGCTTGCCAGCCATATCCTTATAAGCACCATAAAGATCACATTCAATTACATGAGGCCTTACAAGATCTTCAACAAACAGACTTATTTTAACACGCTTGATAACTTCTTGAAGGCCCCGTAGTAAACTTCTTTATCGATAGTTAACGTAAGTTTTTTGCTCATTGTAAGCATCTCCAATTCTCGCACATGTAGATTGAAGAGTTTTCAATAGACAACTTAACAAGTAGTAAGTCGTAAAGCATAATGCGTATTATGAGAATAACTATATCTATACCTGATCCGATTGCTCGCAGATTTCAAGCTGCGATTCCTGCTCGTCAGAGATCTCGTCTGATTACTTCACTGCTTGAGCGTGAATTGGCTCGTCTTGAAGATCTTTATAGCATCTGCTTGCATGGCTGCCAGTCGAGACACTGTTTTGCAGAATGATATGGATGCATAGCAGGGATTTGATGATGAGATCGGGGAATGAAACACCCTACCATCTAGCGTGGTGATTTATGGTGGCTTTGCCTTGATCCAACCCGGGGTTCCGAGATTAAGAAGACGCGTCCCTGCTTAGTTCTTACGAGTAATACTCTTAATAAACTAAGAAAAACTGTTGTTGTTGTTCCGTTATCAACTGCTGCACAAGCTCATCCTCCAATTACCTTGCCCGTGACTCGTCAGAATAAATCTGCAGTTGCCATTATTGATCAGATACGAGCTGTGGCAAAACACAGGTTTCATTCCAGAATAGAAATAGTCAGCGCAGACGAGATTGAAGCAGTCTGCAAGGCAATATCGTCTATATTGGAATTCCGTTGATCAATTCAGGTAGAGTTGCTGTTGTGCTCTCTACAGCAGTGTTCTCAGCTTGCCAAGAACAGCACTGACAAATGAATCGGGTGTGTTTTCTATCAGTTCGACTTGTCGGGCTCGCCAGTCAAGGTTCTTTACCTGATCTGAAAGAACAACTCCTTCAATTAAGCAGTTTTCAGGCAATTGAACCTCAAAGGGATAGCCTTTAATCCTGGAGGTAACAGGGCACATCAATGCCAGACCCACACGGTGATTGTATTTTCGGGGAGAAAGAATTAGTGCAGGTCTTCTTCCCGCCTGCTCATGTCCTGCCTGTGGATTAAGGGAAATCCAGACCAGATCGCCTCGCCCCGGAGGAATTGTCGTTATTACCATTCCTCTCGTCCAACGCTTTTTCCGGTGCTTGTTTCTTCGTGAAGATTTTCATCAGTAACCTCTGCAAGAAGACTATCCAGGCTATACTCCATCTCAACTGATTTAACCAGAAGAGAACCCTTATCAGTATGAAGCTCAACCTTTGCATTGTTCTTAAAGAGTAACTCCTCAGCAATTACTTTGGGAATTCTGATAGCCAGACTGTTTCCCCATTTTTTCACCGTTGTTATCATCTCGACCTCCGTATCTACAATGTAGATACGGCAATGGTCGTTCAAAGTCAAGGTCGTTAATGATTCTCATCCAGCGCAGCATTTCTTATGAGTTCACCTGTCTCATCTGTTTCACCGCATGCGAATAGAAGGGCAATGAGAAATGTGAGTGCTGTCAGTTCAAAGTGTTTCATTGCAGTCTACATGTTGTTTGCTAAGTATGATTTTTTACATCTGTGTGAATGCCAGTCCCCATAACGCAGTTACCAGAGCTGTGGGTATCGCCATTCTCTTCAGCATTATCTGGCTTCTCATCTTCCCGGAGGCGCAGTCCCATGATTTGTACAGGGGTATAAGAACGAATACGGATACAATGGAGGGAAGAAGAATGGTTGCGATAATTGATATGAGGATTACTGTTTGATTTCCCTGATGCATCAGAGCTTTGTTAAAGAGGTTTATAGCAAGCACCGGCCCCGGGAGAAGTGGATATAGTGTTAGTAGAAGAAAGGCGATTAACAGAACCGGATTCTTTCTGTCTGAAATTCCCGTAAGAAAACCGGACAGCATCACCAGTAAGGGAATAACTGAAACTATCAGGAGTTCATCAAGAATATACCCTGCGCGAAAGAGGGCATTATTGCTTGAAATTTGCGCTGGAGGAAACCAGACAAAACAACAGTATCCGAAAATGAAGATCCAGGCAACAGCAAGCCTGGGAAGAATCTTTACTGCAAGAAGTTTCCATTTTGAGAAAGGGAGAGATTTCAGGTATTCAGAAGCGTTGTCTGAATCCTCTGAAGAAAACATCATGTAAGCCAGGCTGAATACCAGCATTAGAACTGACAGCGTAATTCCAGCTTCAGCATAGTGTGAAAAATGCTGATTGTCGGTAAGCCTCATGCTGTTGATCCAGTACACTGCTGGAATCAGCAGAAGGAAGCTGAAGACAAGTCCCGCTTGTTTCAGGGTGTCAGTGATTTCTTTTTTCCACATATCTTGTACTCCCTTTCTACTGCAACTTGTAGGTGCTGACCATGAGCATTGTGAGGATGTCTGAGAGCTTCATCTGTTCACCAGCTCCTGGGAGAACAAGGTGCTCGGTTCTGCCTGTATAACTTCGGGAAGCAACTACATTTGCGTTTTCAGGGGCCTCATCGGCAACAACAAGTCTGGCGTTTTCAAGGAGGTACTCGGTTGATTCATTCAGGAGAATTCCTGTTTTTGTAAGGAAAATTACGCGATTGACAAGGTGTTCCACTTCATTGTAGTTCAAGTTTACCATTACCACGGTGGGCTTTCTGTCGGCCATGGTTTTTACCAGTGTTTCCAGTGCCAGATTGCGGAGATGGGGGTCAACTGAGTGCAGTATCTCGTCTATGAGGATGAGTTTCGGGCCGGTGGAGAGTATAAGTGAAAGATGGAAGATTACTTTCTGCCCAACTGAGAGTTCGCTTATTCTAGAATTCCAGTCGATGGATGCTTCTTTCAGGAGAGGGAGAGATGATTGTTTTACGCCGAAAGCATTCCAGTGGAGTGCAGCGAGATCTTTTACCTTCATGGACTTGTAGATGCTGAGGCTGTCCGGCAGGTAGCCGATAAGTTGTCTTGGATCCTTTATGTCGGGCCAGCCGTAATTGATTGTACCACTGGTTGGATAGAGGATGTTTGCGAGAACTTTCAGCAGGGTTGATTTACCAACGCCGTTCGGTCCTGTGATCATCACAACATCACCGTCGTTGATATCGAAGGAGATGTTTGACTGGACGGGGTTCTTCCCGTAGCCGCAGGTTACATTCTTAAGCTGGATCATTGGCGGATATCCTCTCAAGTTTTGCGGATAGAGTTTTTATTAGTTCTTCAGGTGTGAAGCCAAGCTCCACAGCCTGAGAGATGAATTCATCAGCTATTTCAGCCAGAAGCCTCCTTCTTGTTTTTCCCATGTGTTCCCTTTCAAGCTTTACGAAGAATCCTGAGCCGCTTTTTGACATGAGAAACCCCTCTCCTTCAAGTTGACGGTAAACTTTGGCAATAGTGTTAGGGTTGATCTTCAGCTGTGAGGCAAGTTCTCTTATCGATGGCATTCTGTGATCGGAGGGATACCTGTCGGATACTATTCCCAGCCTGATCTGCCTTTTCAACTGCTCATACACAGGAACAGCGGAACCGGCATCGATTTTCAGCATTGCATTTCCTCCTCTGTGATAATTGTACCACTGTAATAGTACAGTAGTACGATCATGTCAATACCTGTTTGATTTCAATTGATTTACCTCTATGTTTCAGAGTATTCTCACCTTTGGGAAGTGATTCTTACGTTATTACCGGAAGGGTAGTTTCTTGGCTGGATCTGCCGGAAACTCTTTCAGGATGAATAAATGCTGACTATTCAGGGATGCTGCCTTCCGGCATTTATATATTTGCCTGAGATATTCGACTGACATTTGTTAGAGAGGGTAGAGATGAAGAATCTGATAACTGCAGCATTAATGTGGAGAATCCGGCCTGCGAGGACTTTCTTCGTAGAGATATACCCAATGCCTGACAAGCGCATAGAACTATGATATTTATTGCTTTGCTGCTCTTTCAGTGGGCACTGCCCGAATACTCGGTAACCGTTGATCCGGTTCAGCTGGAGTATCTCTATGAGCATTCACAGGAGGAACTGGAGATACCGGCAACAGTTACACTAGATACACTTACATCCGGATGCACACTTGCCTTCAGGGGCGGAGCCAGCCAGTACCAGCTCAAGAAGAGCTGGCACATAAGGCTGAATAAAAACGAGCCCTTCCCCTGCGGAGAGCATATTTTGCTGAGCGCCCAGTCCATGGACGCTTCCCTTATGCGCAATACACTGGGTCATATGCTGACAAGGGAGCTGGGTTATCCCGCCCCGGAAACCGAGTTCGTTACTCTCTCCATCAACGGTACCAATATGGGAGTTTACGAGCGGATAGAACGGATTGACAGGCTTTTCTACCAGAGGAACGGATTTGGATACGGTCCTCTCTTCAAGAGTATAGATACACTGGGAAGGCTTGTGTGCCAGTACGCGGACAAAACGGGCACATACAGTTTTGAACCCAAAATAGACAGTGAACCATATAAGTATCAGCTTGTTGAGCTTATTGAAAACTGTTTCAGAGGTGATGTTTCTTCCCTCGAAACAGAGGAGTTTATTGCTTTGTTCGCAGTAAAAACAGCAATATCTAACAGGGATGCTGTGGTAAAGAACTTCTACCTGCACTTATGGCAGGGTCGCTGGCACATCTACCCATGGGATCGGGATGCCTCTTTCGGCAATACACCCGGTGAGTACATTCCCGGCTGGACGAATAGATACAGTCTGGACGACATTCGTCGTTCCGGTGCATCCAGGGCTCTTCTTGAATCCTGGGATAATGTTCAACTGTTGAATTCCTTTATAGCAGCTTCTGCAGAGATTATGGCAGAAAAATTCCCCGGGGCCGTTGACTCCATAAGACTTGAGATACGGGATGAACTGGCCGAAGATCCCTACTATGAATACACTTCAGCTCAGTTTGATTCAATCTGTACTGTGCTTTCAAATGATATTGAAGAAAGGGCCTCTTTTCTCTCAGAGGTTTATCTTGCCGACTCGGCTTCGACTATTGAGAGTTTCGAAATATCTTCCTGTCTCAATCTGGGGAATCAGCTGGAATTCAAGTTGGAGATTGAAGGCGGTGACCCGGATGGTGTGATACTTCTGCTTTCCATTGACGGAGCTGATGAAGAGTCGCACTATCTGCCGGAGGACAACGATGGAGAATACGAATTCACCTATGATGTCCCTCCGGGAACCTACAGCGTGCGAATGGCATTCGGTCCCAGAATCAAGCCCTGTCGCCTACCTATTTTTTATCCGTCCTGGTCCTTCAAGGGTTATCAGGCAAGACAGGTTCCTGCTCCTGGCGCCAGGGTATCTCTGGCCCCACTTGAGCCGGATTATTTTTCTCCCGGTGTCCCGATCTGGTGTGGAGAAAACCTCTGGACGTTTCCTGTAACAAACACTGCGGATTTCATTCAGGATTTGAGCTTGTGCTCATTCAGGATCGGAACTCCTTCGGGAACCGTGTTTCTTCCGGAGTCGATCCTTGTGGGAGCAGGGGAAACATTTCACCTCACAAACAATGCATCTCTGGCGGGTGCCTTCTACTCCGGCCAGATTTTCGGAGATGCAGGTACTCCCTACCCTGTTAACTCGCAACTGATACTTAATGACCCGTCATGGCACGAAATGTACTCCTGGAGCATAGAGAACGGAGACTCTATTCCGGCTCAATTCCCTACGGTTATTCCCTGTGAAATTTCTATGGGTTGTGGACCTGACTGGATCGAACTCTATAATCCCGGCGGGGAAGTGGCAGACATGTCCGGATGGTATCTGATAGATTCTGAAATGAACACTTCCTTCTTCCCGAATGGTACTTCGCTGGCACCGGGGCAACTCCTTGTTGTGTGGGAAGAGCCTCCTCCCGGCGAAGGAGGAACTGGTGCAGAAACACTCCAGTTGGATTTCAGCCTTAACTCCACAGAGGATTCTCTCAACATGTTTAACAGTCTCGGTACTCCTGTGTTCAGTATGGGCTGGAATGGCTCCTGGCCGGGGAATGAAACCGGTATCATGTATCTTGAGTTTCCTGAGAGTGTTATCGGATCACAGCACAGCTGGCGAGCTGCTATCCCGCCAGGAACCCCCGGTGAAGCAAATCCGGAATGGAATAGAATCCTCAACTACATAAATCTGCAGCTTGCTTCAGAAAATCCTTCGAACGGGGTATTCTCCATTTCCTATCAGAGTTCTTCTCAGCCACTGGAGGCGATTCTATATGATCTTACCGGAAGGGTTGTCTCGCGACTGGACCTGCAGGAAGCTTTGTCAGGATCAATAAATGCAGACTTTTCTGGGATACTGCCTTCCGGTATTTATATTGTTTATCTGAGATCTTCAACGGGCAGGGCTTCTGTCCGACTGACAGTTCTTACAGAGGAGTAGAGACGAAGAGTCTGATAACTGCAGATAAACCGGATCGGCCTGTTCATTCTGCTCAGACAGGGAGGTTGTATAAGCCCCAGCCGGATATGCTTTTTCAAATGCTTGCACACAGACAGCCACTGCTGAGTCGACATTGATTGTTAGCATTGCATTTCCTCCTTTGTGATAATTGTACCACTGCAATAGTATAGTGGTGTCTACTCCTGTTTGATATTGGCCTGTTAATTCCTATGTTTCTTTGTATCCCTTTGCAGGAGATGATCTATGCATTATGAAGTAAGAGACGCGAAATTGAAGCTGGGGGAACACTGTGAGCAGGTACTTCGCAGTTTGCCGGAGTGGTTTGGGATTGAGAGTGCTTTGCTGACCTATGTGGAGAAAATAGATTCCCTGCCCACTTACACCGCTGTGGTTGAGGACAGGGTTGTGGGGTTTCTCTCTATTGAAAAGCATTTTAATGAAAGCGCTGAGATCCATGTTATGGGCATTATGCCTGAATTTCACCGGATGGGTATTGGCAGAGCTTTGCAGAAAAGAGCTGAGTTTGATCTCAGAACTCAAGGCGTGAAATTTCTTCAGGTAAAAACACTGAGTACGTCCAGACCAAATGAAGATTATGCGAAAACGAGAGAATTCTACCTCTCCATGGGCTTTTCCCCTCTTGAGGAAATGCCGGTTTTGTGGGGTGCTGAGAATCCCTGTCTTATCATGGTAAAGAGCCTGGGATTTTCCCAATGTGATAAAAAGGAGGACCGGAAATGAGAATGGAAATTACACAGGCCCCTTTCAGCTCCTCTCTTATGGGAGTGATTCGCGGAGTTGCTGATTACTTTGATGTTGACTTGAGTACACCCTCTCTTTACGGAAGAACGGGACATGCTTTCTTTATGAACATTCATGAGGCGATCTGTCCCAGTGGCCCGTACTGCTGGAATATTGATCCCTTTATTGCTCTCCTTGAAAATTGCGGGATCCGCATGAAGAAATACGGCTTTTTCTCCGGTGAAAGCACTATGGAGGAGAGAAATATTCTTGAGAAAACAATCCTGAGTGAACTTGAAAAGGGGAATCCCTGCTCTGTGCTGAATATGGATCATCAACTGATCACCGGATTTGACGGGTCGGGGTTTTTATGTACACAGCCATGGGAGTGCAGCAATCCTCCGGCACACCTTACATTCGGTAACTGGGATGAATGGGAAGAAGAAATTCATGCCTGTTTCTACAGCTTTGAAAAGATCGAACTTCCAGATTCCCATTATGCGATTCAGCAGAGTCTTCAATTTGTCAGAGATCTGAATGAGAATCCATCAGGCCATACCATGAAGCCCTACACATGCGGGGTTGCCGGTTACGATATCTGGCTGAAAGGTGTAAAAAAAGGTTACGGGTCTGAGCACGGCAACTGGTGGAACGGAACAGTCTGGTCTGAGTGCAGAAAGCAGGGAGCTCTTTACTTCGGTGAAATTGCAGGGGACTATCCCACATCTTCACTGATCTCGTTGAAATTGCAAAGTCTGTTCCATCAGATAGGTGACATTCTTTTCCTGGTTAGTGACAAAAAGCTTGAAAAGAAGAAGAAAATAGATCTTCTAACAGAAGCGAAGGAATTGGAAGAAAAGGTTCTGCCTGCTCTGGTAAATCTTGCGAACCTGATTGAATCATAGGTTGTGTCTTTTTGCAGTCTACCTGCAGTTGAAGATATATTGAGGGTGCCAACATCTGGAGAATAGGTGGACTCATGGCTACTCTTTCTTCGATAATTTTGCTGTGCAATTTGTCAGTCAGCAGAATTGATACTTTTGTTACTGGATTCATGGAGCATCATCATGCCATCGGGCTTTCAGCATGTACTGTTGTACTGATAAACAGAAAGACTGGAACGGGCAGGTGATGGATGTTCTCGTTGACTGTACAGGGTGCTAAACATCATTGATTAATACCTGATCTGAGGAGATGGGTTTGAAGTATCGAAAATTCGGCAAACTGAGCTGGGAAGTTTCCGCTCTGGGCTTTGGCGCAATGCGTCTTCCAACTGAGGAAAAGGATTACGGAGCAATTCGCGAGGCAGAAGCCGGGGAACTGATCCGATACGCAATTGATCACGGAGTGAACTATCTGGATACCGCCTGGATTTACCACAGGGAGAACAGCGAGGGATTTCTTGGCAAAGTGCTTTCCGACGGATACAGGGAAAGGGTGAGAATCGCTACTAAGATGCCTACCTGGATGATTGAGAAACCTGAGGACCTGGACAGGTTTTTTGATGCCCAGATGGAGAGACTTCAGGTAGATCAGATAGACTTTTATCTGCTTCATGCTTTACAGACAGACTGGTGGGACAACATGAAGCGTTTTCACTACCTTGACTGGGCTGAGAAAAAGATGGCTGACGGTGCTATTGGTCATCTGGGTTTCTCATTCCATGACAAGTTTTCACTGTTTAAGCGGATAATTGACGATTACGACAACTGGACTCTGGCCATGGTGCAGTACAACTACATGGATGTTCGAAGGGAAGCCGGTCTTCAGGGTGTTCAGTATGCTGCGGATAAGGGTTTGGCGGTGGTGGTAATGGAACCCCTCAGGGGAGGTCAGCTTGCCAAGGAGCCACCGGAAGATATCAAACAGATTCTTGAGACAGCCGCTCCGGGTCGATCGGCAGCGGAGTGGGGTCTCAGGTGGCTCTGGGATCAGGAGAAGATTTCTGTTGTGCTTAGTGGAATGAGTACTCTGGAGCAGCTTAAACAGAACATTAAGACTGTTGAAAGCTCGGAGATTGGCGGCCTTACTGCGGAGGAACACACTGCTGTTAACGATGTAAGGAAAGCTTATGAATCAAAAGCGTCAATACTCTGTACTGACTGCCGGTACTGCATGCCTTGTCCGCAAGGGGTGGGCATACCGTTCGTATTCAACTACTTCAACATGGTGAGGATTTACAATGATCTTCAAACCGCAAAAGCATATTATGCTTTCATGGGGGAGGACAGCAATGCAGCGAACTGTACCATGTGCGGAGAGTGCATGGAACACTGTCCACAGCACCTGGACATAATTAATCTACTTAAAGAGTGTCACACACTGCTTCATACGGAGAAAGCAGAAGAGGAAGAGAAAAGATAAACTGCGGAAACCTTACGCCGGTCAAACGGTATAACGGACAATACCAATATGCAGAGTCAAATTCGACACCCTGGCAATTTGTTCATATATCCTGCTTTGAAACATGGCGTTCCCTGAAAGGAGTTCTTGATGAAATTGCTGTTTCTCGCTTTAACTGTCTGCTTTGCTGCCGTTTCCGCTTTCGGTGAAGATGTGATCCGGGAGGAGAGTATTGCTGTTACCCCTGCTGCCGGAGATATTGTCGCCATTTCTAACATCAATGGAAGCATCTCTGTTGAAGGCCGGGATTCAGATGTGGTGGAGGTCGTTTACGTCATCACATGCGAAACTCAGGAAGAAATGGATGCCGTTGAAGTCCTTTGCGACCTTTCGAATGGTGTTGTTTGCGAAGTGGAGTACGATAATAACGGAAACGACGATTATCACGGTGAAGTTGAGTTCCGGGTATGGGTGCCGGAGAACCTTGAGCTTTCTTTTGAGCTTGCGAATGTCAACGGAGATGCAAGTATTTCATTCGCAGAGGGCACTTTGCTTATCGAGGTAGTGAATGGTGATATTTCAGCAAGTCATTTTAACGGAGAAGTGAATATTGAACTGGTAAATGGTTCTGTTACCACCGCTGATATCTCTAAACTCAGCGGAGTAGATATTGTCAACGGTGATATCATCTGTTCCATAGGAGAAGTGGAGAACGATATCTTTCTATCAAGCGTAAACGGCGAGATCAGTATTGATCTTGTGACAGATGCAATTGTTAAGATTGAAACCCTCTCCGGGGAGATTGGTGTTTCCCGTGGCTTTAACGCTGATATTGAAGAAAGCATTGCTGGTAAGTCAACCAGCTTTGGTTATGGCGAACACACTATTGCTGTTTCCACAGTCTCCGGTGACATTACAATTAGCGACTGAATGAACCTTATCATAGTCAGTGAAAAGGCTGCGGTATCTTTTCCCCGCAGCCCTTCTCTCTGTTTTTCAATCATTGTGAATTCTGTTTCCCGGTTCTTATCATGAAAAAGTACAGCCCCGGGGTCGGATCTATTTCTACGAAGTTGTTCCGGTTGAAGAAAAACAGGAACTGGGATTCACAGTGAGCAAGCCGCAAAAATGAAAAAGCTTCCTCTGTCTGTGTATAACCCGGCAGAGGGATTTGGCTACGCTATTCGTGTTCCAGAGTCTCCCGTACTTTCGCGGCCATATGCGGTATTGTAAAAGGCTTCTGAATGAAGTTGACACCTGAGTTCAGCACACCCCTGTGCGCAATGACATTCGCGGTGTAGCCCGACATGAACAGAGTCTTTAAGCCCGGATAACTGGACATCAGATTGTTGGCCAGATCCCGTCCGTTCATCTCCGGGAGAATAACATCAGTCATGAGCAAGTGGATCCTGCCTGGGTATTCTTCGGCCAGGCGTATCGCCTCTCCCGGAGTGGAAGCGACCAGAACAGTATATCCGAGGCGTTCAAGCATCAAAGTGGCTATCTCCAGAATTGCCGGTTCATCTTCAACCAGCATAATAGTTTCATCGCCGGGTCTGGTTGGTTCAGATACTGCTTTTTCTGTGATCTGTTCGGTCTCGCCAGTATATCTGGGCAGGTATATCCCGAGAGTTGTTCCATGATCAGGTTCACTGTTAACGTGGATGAACCCGTTGTTCTGTTTGACAATGCCGTAGACAGTTGCAAGTCCCAGACCCGTTCCTTTACCCGTTTCCTTGGTCGTGAAAAAGGGCTCAAATAGTTTATCAAGGATCTCTTTGTTCATGCCGCAGCCGTTATCACTTACGACCAGCAGAACATATTCTCCCGGAGTAAACTCCATATGGTTGGCACAATCAGCCTCATCAATGGTTACATTTTCTGTATGAATGGTGATTTTGCCCACATCCGCAATGGCATCCCGGGAGTTGATACACAGGTTGGCAATCAGCTGGTCAATCTGTGCAGGATCCATATTGACCTGCCACAAGTCTGTACCGGGCAGCCATACAAGATCAATATCCTCGCCGATCAGGCGACGAATCATCTTGAGCATCCCTTTCAGAGTCTCATTTATTTTGAGTACCCTGGGTGCTATGATCTGCTTTCGGGAAAATGCCAGTAATTGGCCGGTGAGGTTGACGGAGCGTTCTGCTGCCTGGCTGATTTCATGCAGGACAGTGTAGAGAGGTTCTGTTGGACTCAGTTTGTCCAGGGCAAGTTCTGTGTGGCCAAGGATCACTCCAAGCATGTTGTTGAAATCATGAGCCACTCCACCTGCCAGTCGACCAACAAACTCCATCTTCTGAGCTTGACGGTATTGATTTTCAAGCCGGGTCTTTTCCTCTTCGGCCCGTTTGATGTCAGTAACGTTTCTGGAAAGCTTAACAATGCTGGTTATTTTTCCGATGGCGTCCTTTATTGGCACGCCAACATCGTCCCAGTAGCTTTCACCAATACTGACCATTGACTGGTGATGAATGATATTTGTTTCAATTTGCCCTGTTTTCAGTGCTATCACAATCGGACAACCTGGACAAACGCTGTCTCTGCCGGGCAGAGCCTTGTAGCAGAGTTGACCCGTCGCATCAGGTTTCATTTCAAGGGTTGCTCTGTTGGCCCAGAGGATTGTGAGATCAGTATCAAGTTGCAGTACGACATCAGGCATACTGTCAAGAATTGTGCGCATTGTTTTTTCGCTCTCCCGCAATGCATCCTCGGCTTTCCTGCGCCTGTTTTCAGTCTCCCTTTCCCCGGTAACATCCCTGGAACATCCGACAGTTCCAATCAATATGCCATTGTAATCCAGGAAAGGTGACTTGATAACATCAAAAATAGTATAGTTTCCTTTGAAATAGCCTGATTCGTCATTCCGGAGTACCTTCCCAGTCTTGATAACGGTATTGTCAGAGTTACTGCATGTTTTACCGAAAGTATGATAGTCGGGGTTATCAGAATGTGACTTTCTTTCCCTTTCAGCGAAGAAAATATCTGTTTTGCCAACTGGTTCATGTACATCACTGATACCAAGCAAGTTCTCACAGCAGGACTTGTTCGCGAAAGTGAATCTGCCCTGCAAGTCCTTGGCCCAGATCAATTCTGGAAGATTATCGCACATCAGTCTCAGCATGGAATTCAGATGATTCAGTTTTTTGCAGCTTTCCTGCAGTGCTGACTCTGTCTTTCTGCGCCGGGTGATGTCTCTGGTTGTGCCTTGAAGTCCGACAATCTTTCCCTGGTCATCGAGAAGCACCTTGCTGGAGATTTCAATATCCACTTCTTCATTAATACTGTTAAGCATTTTGGTCATGAAAGTAGTTTGAGTAAAGGTCTTATAATGAGTTAATGCTTTCGCTGCCAGTGTGCCAACCTTCAGGTACTCACTGTCCCCGAAGTACGAACTCAGCTTTGTGCCAATCATCTGATCCGGTCTGTAACCCAGTATCAGTTCTACTGACGGGCTTAAATAGGTAAACCTCAGCCTGGTATCCAGCATCCATATGCAGTCAATAGAGTTTTCTGCAAGCAACCGGAATTTTTCTTCGCTCTTTCGCAATGCTTCCTCTGCGTGTCTTCTTTGAATCGCAATTGATGCCTGCTTTATAAATGCTTCAATAATATTCTTGTTCCTGAGTTTACCCGCCTCTTTTTTCAGCAGAATTACAGTAGTTCCGAGTAAGACACCATCTTTCGTGAAACCGATTGAGAATATTTCATTTATGCTAAGCAGTTTTTCTATTGATTTGCAGATAGCTTCTGAAACAGTTTTCAGTGCTATTGCGTACAGCCCATCGTTGTATTGATGCAATTTGCCATCAGACAGATAAAGAAGGCTTTCATCCTCTGCGTTGAAAGTCATTCCCACGGGATGCTTTCCGAGGAAGTCTATGATTTTTTTAGCCAGTTTCCCCATTCCAATAATTGCGCGAGTGGTCAGTATGCCCTTTTCTGGATCAATAGAATTTATGATTATGTAAGACTTTTTGCCGGTTAATTCCCGAAGCTGATTTCCTATGTAAGTGAAAATGTCTTCGTCTTGGGGGAAATCGACAAATCGCATTGCTGTTTCAGACAGTAGCTGGATGTATCTATTCTGCTTTTTTTCTCTTTCCTTTATTTCAATGTTGTGCAGCGCAAAAGCAATTATTGCGGAAATCTCGGTGAATAGAACTTGTTCCTCTTCGGTCAGGGGAAAGCCGGTTGGAATTTCTGCTGAAAGCAAGCCAAAGGAATACCCCTCATGCTCAAGGGTGCTTGTAACAGATCTGCAAGCCGGTTCCTGCCTGGAAAGGGGACAGTTGCCGCAAATGGATTCCGGGTTTTTGAAAACTACTGAGCCGGGCTGCCTCAGAGCTTGTCTGCTGCATTCGTTGAAAAGATCGTTTTCCATCTGTTTTATTATATAAGTGAATTTTTCCGAGGGACCTGACTGTGCTGATAGAGAAGGCTGGTGATTACTGTCAAGAAGAACCAGCCAGCTGTTTGCGTAGAGCCCGTTCTCAATTAGAAGTTCGCAGAAGCGTGTAATCAGCCTGCTTCTGTTTCTCTCTTCAGTGATAAGCTGATGTATGTTGTGAATTGTGTTTTTAATACCGTTGAGACGCTTGAGCTTGTTCTTACATGATTCTTCTACTGTGTTGTTCTCTTGAATCATATGTGAACTTCTCCTTCCCGCTCATGAGCACACAGCTTTTACCACGTGTGTCTTAGAAAGCAACGGTATCAACTCAAATTCCACAGAGAATATGCAAATAAAGCAGGAAAACCGCCATCTGCAAAAATAACCATATTATTTTTGTTCGCGTGTTAACAACGCTTTTTGATATCAGTATTTGCGAAAATGAAACCGATAATTACCGGTATGCTCATCAATAATCCCGGCCAATTCCTGCATATCAAGTGTCTCACAGTCTGGTAAAATGCGTACTGGTACTGTATGTGCTGTGCAGCGAGATACGGTATTGCAGCAAGAAACTTGTGATGGATTCGGGTTGTGTCATATGGAATTGAATTGCCTGTGAACAGGTATTCTGATTCAGAGCAGAGAGCCCTGTGTTCATCAGGAGAGCGTTGCGTCTGGTTCTGTCTTCTTTTGAATAATCCGGGACAGGATTTGGAATTCGATGCCTGAAGAAACAATTCTGTCCGGGATTCCGTCAATACCTGATAGAAAATTCAGTATTGTGCTGAATTTGTTTTCGCTGATAGAAAGTTTCTGGATTTGGCTGTATGGGATGAAATACCGGTGGTAGAATGCTCTGATCTCAATTCCGTCTTCGTATATAAGGCACCGGAAAAGCGCTCCACGCAGTCCTTGAATAGTTCCTATGTAATCAAGCCTATGCTGAATTTCCCTGTCTTTTTCGAATCGGGATTCTTTTTTGTTGTAAAACAGAGGGCCGACAACCAGAATCAGAAAGATGACAAGAAGAGGGATACCGCCAAGTTGCTGCAGTTCTTCCTCATTGTCTAAAAAAAATCCTGCGATTGTCCCGGCTGCAAGAAAAGCTATAAGAATCAGGAAGAAACTTGTTCCGATACTGAGAGGAATTAATGAATCCGAATACTGTTTGTCCATATCTTGTTCTCTCTGAAGGTTACTATCATTTGAGGCAAAGTCTTATACCTGTTCTCAGCCTTCCTTTGTTGTTCTGAAAGTCGCGAAATACCAGTTGTTCCCGAAGGTGAACAAAAGAAAGGGGAGCCGGTGATCCGGCTCCCCTGAAGATAATCAATACTACTTGAGTGAGGTCTTGATGGCTGCCCAGGTGCTTGGCGTGAGGGCTCCTGATGTTTCTATGAGTTCGATATTGTCCCAGTAAATTGAGCTTCCACCGTTGCTGAACAGATCCAGGGCGTCAAGTTCAATGAAGCCGCCGGTTCCCCACTGGATGGTATCCAGAAGTACACCATTGTAGTAGATGTTCTGCATGTTCGCTGTAAGGTCAATTTCAACCTTCACTTCAACCCATGTGTCGTAGATGATGGCGGCGGTTCCTGTTCCCTCTGTGACAACCACCTGGTCGGTGTCGGAGTTAAACACAAGCTGAAGAGCCCAGTCACTGTCACCACCCATGTAGAGTGTGAGCAGAATGAAGAACTGATTGCCCGTGGAGCCTGTTGGAATGTAGTTCCAGGCCGTGATAGTCCACTCGCCTGAAGTAATATTGAATTCCTGAACCACATCTGAAGTGGGCTCGATGTCAATTGAATGCGGAGCACTCAAGGACTGTGCGTCTGTTACATAAGCTTCCCAGGCAGGGTTACCGTCCCAGCCTTCCCAGCCTCCCTGACCAATGATTCCGCTGCCATTGGCGTAGGAATCAAAATTCTCGCTCCAGTCTGCTGCTGCTATTGATGCCAGCAGAAGCGTCATGAAAATAACTGTAAATTTCATCCCAATTTCCTTTCCTTTATTTAACTTAACCAGCCCAACTGCGCAGAGTCATTTATAGTTTAACACTCTGTAAAGGTCAAGTGTATTTCTTCAGGGCAGAAGTGTTATAGATAGAGGAAGCAAACACACAGGAGAGGCTTGATGCAAGAGAAAGACTGGTCAGAAGAACACCTGAAAAAGATGATTGTCGAACAGCGAAAGCATATGTGGCGTGATGATACCATCGAAATGTATTCAAAATGGATGGGGTTGAGACAGGGAATGACTGTGGTGGATGTCGGGTGTGGTCTCGGTTACCTTGGTTGGACTTTCTGGAAATTCTTTGGTGATAGTGGTGAGTACTGTGGTGTGGATCAGTCTGTCAGCCTGCTTGAAGAGGCTCGTTCAATAAGTGAGGACTGGGCTCATGGCGGGAAGGCATCCTTTCAACAGGGAGATGCTTACGAGTTGCCGTTTCCGGATAATTTTGCCGACTGGACCATGTGCCAGACTCTGCTGATGCATCTTGAATTTCCGGAGAAGGCTCTGGCTGAAATGGTCAGAGTTACAAAACCCGGAGGACTTATCACGTGCAATGAACCGGACAACATTTCCGCCTCAGGAAGAGTGGTGCATTTTTCTGGAATGGAGATTTCAGATGAGCACATTATTCAGAACCATAAAATGATGCTGATCTGGGCCAGGGGCAGAAAGAAGCTAGGCCATGGAGATTACTCCATTGCAGTGAAGATTCCCATGATGATGCATGATCTCGGCTTGGTGGAGATAGATTCCCGGTGCAATGACACATGCAATTTCGTGCAGCCGCCATACGAAACTCCCAGGCAGAAAAATATTCTGGAAATGACGAAAAAGAGTTTTGATGAGGATGAGGAGAACAATAAAAGATGGCAGCAGGAGTACAGAGAGTTTTTCCTTGCCGGCGGAGGTTCTCTCTCTTCTTTTTACAGACATAAGAAGAGGAATGATTCGACGAGGGAGGAATTTCGGCAGGTGCACAAAGATCAAGTTGAAAATGGAACCTGGCATTGCTGCTGGGGAGCGAGTTCATTCTTTTGCATTAAGGGCAGAAAAATACAGTCATGATTTTTTATGGAGTTACTGCAGTTCTTTTGCTGGCATCATTCTTCTCTGACAGGGGAAAAACTGTTAAGGCGCTGAAAATTGCCTGGAAAAAATTCAGCAATATCCTTCCTGTGTTTATTGTGATGCTCGTTCTTGTTTCCATCTCTCTTTACCTGCTTCCTCATGAGTTGATAATGGACTACCTTGGCGAGGAAGATCTCCTGAGGGGAATGGGCATTGCCATGCTGGTAGGGTCCATGGCTCTTATGCCGGGTTTTATTGTTTTTCCCCTGTGTGGAATTCTCAGAGGGCAGGGAGTTCCATACATGGTTCTTTCGGCATTCACGACTACACTTATGATGGTTGGATTGATAACTCTTCCCGTTGAAAAGGCGTATTTTGGCATGAAAACCGCCCTTATACGAAATGGCATTGGTTTTGTCATTGCTGTAATGGTTGCTGTTGTCACGGGGCTGGTGTTTTCGGAGGTGGCGCTATGAAAGCAAAATTCCCTGTAATTCTCATTATTGTTTATGCGGCTTTTATCCTTTTTTCGTTCATGTCAGGGTATCAGCCGGGGAAAGATATCGGCTCGAATTTCTTGTCTTTCACTCTTTCCATGCTGAAAATTCTACCAGGAGCATTTATTCTTATAGGCTTGTTTCAGGTATGGGTAAGCCGGGAGAGGGTGGAGAAACATCTTGGTGAAGATTCCTCAATTATGAGTTTTCTCTGGGTACTGCTGCTGGCAGGAACCACGGTGGGCGGGCTTTATGTGGCGTTTCCTGTAGCCTGGGCTCTTTATGAAAAAGGAGCGAGATTGCAGGTAGTACTGGCTTATCTGGGATTCGCTGCGATTTGCAGGATACCTATGATAATCCTTGAGGCATCTTTTATGGGGATAAAGTTTACCATGGTACGGATGTTTGTATCCATTCCACTTGTTATGATTTCATCGGCACTTCTGGGCAGGTATTTAGCGGCTCGAAACTGGGAAATGACATCTCCGGAGTCAAGTGCAGGAAAGGAAGAAGGGTCGGACAGATGGGTACACTGAAACAGAAAATAGCAGATTTCTTCAGACCGACTGATCTTCCGGCCAAAACCCGCATTTTCATGGAAGGCGAGGGGCTTCTTTTTGCTGCGGAAAGGGTTCGTATTACCATTGTGTATCACCGTCTGAGAGCACCAGGCAGGAGTTTCCACAACAAACGGGAGACAGTATGGGGTTCTCTGGCTATATCAAATAAGCGCCTTGTCGGTTATGCTTTCAAGAAGAAAATCATCCATCTTCCCTTTGATCACAGGAAAACCGGAAGCGTCAAATTTTCTTGTGTGAACGGCAAAGTTCTGGTTGCGGCATTTGATCCGGTGGTGTTCAACCCGAAACAGAGCGGAAGCATGGAGATCAGATATCACTTTAATGGCGCAGAGGAGGCTTATGGAATAATCAGGGATCTGATCCCTTAGATCACCGGGTTCAGGCAGATATTTCTTCTGCCGCAGGCTTCACAGAATGAGCCCATCCAGATGCTGTCAAAGTATTCCTCAAGCTGCTGGATTTCTTTATGGTTATTTGTGATTATTCCGCACTCGAAATTTCTTTTTTTATCTGACTTTGCACCTATTCCCGCGCCTGTAAGGTTCGCGCTGCCGGTGTAAGCCATACGGTTGTCTACTATGATTATTTTGGAGTGGACCCGGGGGCAGAGCTGCATTTCAAATCCATCACCCTGGTGAAGTTCAGTGAGTTCCGAGAGGGTGTTGAGAAACGGAGCAGATGGTTTTGCTCCGTGAAGAATGCGGATGTTGACACCTCTTCTCTGAAGCTTCTCGAAGTGATTAAGCAGGGGAAGACTTCGACGCCTTCCCCCGGGAACATGCAAATCTTTTACATTGGCTGTTGCTATCCAGATTCTGCTTTTCGCCTTGAGTATGCCATCTTCAATAATACTGCTGTAGTGCTTTCTGTCTGTAATCAACTTCATTTCACTGCTTTTTTTGCTTCCTTGTACAGAGATTTTCTCTGTCGGGCTATGGTTGAGGAAACCTCATATTTGGACAGACCCGCGCTGGCTGCGTAGTTTTGCAGGAGAGTTTTCTCGGAGTCGTCGATCCTGCCGTCAGCAAGAGACATTCTCACCATTGCCTTGAGAACTTCCATAGCCTCGGCAGTGTTGGCGGGTCGGGGGAGTTGTGCATCCGGTTGTGTTACGGAGTTAATTATTGTTGACAGGTGTTCAGAGGAAATACCTCTGTGGCTGGCGAAGGAGCTGAGCATATCCATTTCCTTGTCATCCAGCACTCCATCGGCATACATGGTGCCTGCCATAGCCATGAGAAGAATGTCAGGAGAAACAGTTGAAGTACCCGCTACTGGAGAGACCCCCGCCGCGTTGATTCTTGCGGTGCTGAACGGCCCTATTGATTCCAGTACCCATGCTCCGCTGCCGTCGTTCAGAGGTCTGCCGCAGTATTCGCAGGATCCGCTGTCGCCTCCGATGCAGGGAGCTCCGCATCCCGGGCAGTGAGCGCTGTTAAGCTGGGTGGCCGCGAGAGTAGTTACACCATGTTTCCTGAGCAGCGTGAAAATTTGAGGTCTTATTGTTTTGGATCCACCGCTCTTCGCTTTACCGGTATGGTCAATCCACTGGTTTGCCGCTGACCACTTGACCAGCACAAGAACTCTGTCGAAATCTGTTCCCTGAACAATGCTCTGCACCTCGACAGCTCCTACTGCCGCGTCGGCAAAGAAAAGATGAGAATTTCCGTCACGGGTGTTTTCCAGGCTGTTTGCGAGGGAATCCGAATAGCCTTCAGTGGCCATTTTTCTAACAGGATCGGCACTGCCGTCAAAGTAACTCTTGATGTACCTCCAGAAGATAACCGAAGCGGTATCCTCAATGGTCTGAAGGTTGAAGGCAGGATCTGTTTCCAGCATTTGTGTGTATCCGGGAACTGCTGAGGGGCTGGTTGCGGTACTCCACTCGATGGATTGAGTAATTTCACTGAGTACCCAGTCGTATTCACCGCTGGTCACCACCGCGTCGCAGTATTTGCATTTGCCGGAATCAGAAAGTTCAAGCGGGGCGCCGCAGTTGGGGCAGACTCCTTCAACAAGCCCCTTGCCTGCGAGAGTCTGTACGCCGGGTTTTCTGAGGAAGCTCCAGTATTCCACAAAAGTACCGGAGAAATTGTCCCTGATTTTCTTTCCGGTTGTAAGATTAACATCAGTATCTCTGGCCTTTGCGGTAATCTTCAAGTGTATGGAATCGAAGTGCGAATCGCTTTCGATTGAGATAATTTCCGTGGCAAGAACCTGAACATCTTCCATTTTGTTTCTGATGTCCTGTTTTTTCTGCATGTCGATCTGAAGAGAGAATCTTTCATTCACTCCGTCGCTGATGAACCTTCTCACGTTTGAAAGATCCTGGTCGGACCATGCCTGCTGTATTTCAAAGAAAGCATCTTTTGTTTTTTTGATAAAAGCTGCTGCTGTGAACTGCGGATCTCTCAGTTTGAGATCAGCAAGAGCCTTCTGTGTCGCTACTGCATCCTGTGTCTGGTTCAGGCTTCGATTGCCTGCTCTCTGGATGGTGCTGTACTGCTTTTTCAGATTCTTCTTTTTCATGAAAATGGCGACAGTGATAATTACTATTACCAGTGGAATTCCGATGCAGGGCTGTTCAATACAAAGCCTTAGAAGAAGATAGATCAGGATTCCCAGTCCATCTCCACCACCGGATGATCTTGAGCTGCTTCCTCCGAAACTCTGTCCGCCTCCCGCTCTTGCAAGGGCTATTCCAGCAGTGGATACCAGTAGAATCAGCAGAAAGATTACAAAGGGAGAGAGTTTTTTCCTGATGTCCATGTTGAACCTCCATGTGGTGCGTATATTCTTTTGTTGTATTTATGAGTGTAGTCTATCTATTGAGGGAAGCCATGTCCATATTAGAGATTCGGGATCAGGTCGCGAACATGTGCGGTGTAATCACCGTTGTTGTAAATGACGGTACAAGACCGTCTCCCGCCGGGTACCTGTCTGCTCTGCAGCCGGTACTTGCAGGCAGAGCAAGATTTCTCTTTGCCACAGGGACGCACAGGCAGGCAACTTCTGAAGAAAGGCTTGCGATTCTGGGCAGAGATTTTGCCGGGGATGTTGTTGCTGAGAGCAACATTTGCGACGATGGAACTCATGTTCACATAGGCACTACATTACGAGGAACAGAAGTTGAGATTCACCCATGGCTGCTGGAAGGACCGGTTCTTGCAGTGAATACAGTTGAACCGCACTACTTTGCAGGATTTACCGGCGGGAGGAAGTCCTTTCTGCCTGGATCATCTTCCAGAAAAACCATTGTACAGAACCATTTCCTGGCCTGTCTTCCGGGAGCACTGCAGGGCAAGTTGTCAGGAAATCCTGTACATGAGGACATGATGGAGGGTGCTGCGCTTCTTGCTGAACGAACTGAAATAGTCATGGTAAATGGAGTTTTTGGGAGTGATGCTGTTTTCTGCGGCGCCTATGATGCTTCCTTCTTCAAGGCAGCTGATGTCGCGGCGTCAAAATGTGGCATTTCAGTGGGGACAAAATACCGCTCTCTGGAACTAAGACCCGGCAGAAGTCTGGAGATAAGCCTTTACCAGGCGATGAAAGCAGTATTTTTATGGGAGAGGGCTGTGGAAGATGGGGGAGAACTGATTCTTTCTGCTGACTGCCCCGAGGGACTGGGAGCCATTCAGATGGAGCGTCTTCTTCTGGCATCATCCACTGCTCTTGCAGTTCCCCGCTCTGCAGAAGAATATTTGTTTGGTGACCACGCTGTTATTCGTCTTAAGCGAATCAGAAGCAGGCTCAGCCTTTCATTCAGGATTGGAATTGATATGCGGAAGTTTGGTTTTGAGGCTCCCCCCGACAGATGTGAAACAGAAATCGAAAATGCCGGTTTTTCCTTTCCGGTAATGAAAAAAGAACATGCATAACACATTCAGAAGAAGAATAACTTTTATTCTTTTCGCAAGTATTACCATCTGGGTGTTTCTATGGTATACCCATGATCTGGTAAACAAGCTGAACCAATCCAGTAGAAAAGATTGTGAAACAATCGCCTGGCTCTGGGCGGGTGTTCAGTACCCTCTGAGTGTTGTTGGTGATGGATCAGGGATTATGTCATGTGCTGTGTGCGGTCATCCCAGAGAGAGATTAAATCTTTCCGTGGAGAGTGAGTCTCTTTTCTGTCCTTTCTGTAATGATACAACACTGTTTATTCATACTGCACGCCTTCTCCCGCAGGAAAGGGTTGAGGTGATTGACTTTACCCGAAGACTTTTTGGAGATCTGGTTAACAGACTGGATTTCCCCACAATTTTTGCTGACGCGGATAACTGTCCTCAGATTGTTAACGGTGAAGTTGTTGATGGACTTCCCTCTGACAGAATCATGGAGTTCAGGAAAATGATGGAACTCCTCGCTGAGGAGAATGACCCGATACCCATAGTAGCAAAGGGAGACACGATAGGGCATCTCTTTTACGGCACATCTCCATTGAATACCGAGATGAGATTGATACCCTTTTTTGAGCTGGCTCTGCTTTTTCTCATTGCCGCTGTTGTATTCATCTTCCTTCGTGCGGAGGTTGCCCGGGACAAGGATTTGTCATGGGTAGGATTCGCGCGTGAGACCGCCCACCAGATTAGCACCCCTCTTTCTTCTCTTATGGGCTGGATTGAACTGTTAAAGGACGATCCGGAGCTTGCTGATGTTTCTGATCTTAGCGATGCCCTGCAGCACATGGAAGTCGATGTTGCCAGGCTCAACAGTATTGCTCAGAGATATGGTCAGATGGGGAGGCTGCCCAGGCTGAAGCCAATCAGTATTGAGGAAACCGTCTCGGGAGTCGTGAACTATTTCAATGCGAGGGAAGGGCTTCTCGGACATGGAGTTGTCCTAAAAGCAGATCAGAACAGAGACGAACACATTATCATCGGAAACTCAGTGCTGCTCGGCTGGGTTATTGAAAACCTGATAAAGAATGCGGTTGCTTCCTGCGCCGGCAAGCCTGATGGTGGTAAAGTAACAGTGACTTGTGAGTATCCCCACACCGGGGCAACAGAGGTTGAAGTAAAAATTTCCGACAACGGGTATGGAATCCCGTACAGGGATCAGGATAAGATATTCAAGGCCGGTTTTACCACCAGGAAGGGTGGATGGGGGCTTGGACTTTCGCTTGCCAGACGAATAGTGGAGGAATACCATAACGGTTCTATCCGCCTGCTTTCAAGTACTCCTGATCTGGGCACAGTCTTCAGCATTCTTCTTCCTCTGAAAGGGGGAGGTGACAGTGATAACTATACTGTGGGTGGATGACGAAATAGATCATCTTCAGGCTCATATACGTTTCCTCAGAAAGAGAAATTACGATGTTATCCCGACCAGCAGCGGGCGGGAAGCTCTTGAGATTCTCAGGAGCATACGGGTGGATCTTGTTCTCATGGATCAGATGATGGTGGGCATGGACGGCCTTGAAACCGTCCACGAGATTCGCAAAAGCTACAAAGATCTGCCTGTTGTAATGGTTACTCAGAGTGAGGAAGAGGAATTGATGGATAAGGCTCTTGCAGGCACCATCGCTGACTTTCTTACAAAGCCCGTCAATCCCAGTCAGATCCTTCTTGTGCTGAAGAGACTTCTGGAATCCGGTAAATTGAAGGTGAATCAGGCTGCTATAGAAGTGATTTCTGAGACAGAAAGAATTCGTCACAGCAGGAATAACAACCTTTCCGACTGGACTCACCTCTATCACTCATGGATGGAAAAGGATATCAATCTGCGGGGAGAGCTTGATCAGAAATTGCAGGGAATTCAGGGGGGAGGACTGGATCAGGTTGAAATGGGATTCTCCCGGTTTATAGAAAAAGAATACCCCAACTGGATTGCCTCACCCGAATCAGCTCCGCTTATGGCGCACAATGTCCTTGAAAGAAAAGTTATCCCTGAGCTTCTCAAGGGAACTGGCGAGGTTGTTTTCCTTGTTGTTGACTGCATGAGGCATGATCAGTGGCTGCTAATGGCAAGATCCATTGAACACTGGTATCACAGAGAGCCTGGCTTTATGGTTGCGGGGCTTCCGTCAGCTACTCCATACAGCCGTAATTCAATTTTCAGTGGACTGGTTCCCCGTGATATCTGGAGATTCTACAGAACTCACTGGATTGAAGAGTACGGCTGTCCCGGGCTTAATTCCTACGAGCAGCTGCTTCTTGGTGATGCCCTCAGCAGGTTTGGATGGCGGACAGATAAAGATGTTCTCTATGCTAAAGTGTCCACCCGTCAGGAAGGGGAAAATGTGAAGCGCGGGCTTTCTCATTTCCTCCGGAACGGTTTTTTCGCCATTGTGGTAAACTTCATTGATCACCTTACCCATGGCAGGTCAGAGCTGGATCTCATACGGGATATAGCACCGGATGTTCCTGCGTTCAGAAGGCTTGCAGAGGGATGGTTTGAGCACTCATTCCTTTATAACATGATAAAAACCCTCAGCGCCAGAGGGGCAACTATTGTTGTTACGAGCGACCACGGTTCTACCCAGGCGAACAGGATAACCAATGTTCGTGGTGCCAGGGGAATGTCGCACAGTGTCAGGTACAGATTCGGCCATTCTCTTGCAGCAGACCCCAAGCATTCCATCGTGGTAAATAATCCTGCTGACTGGGGTCTTCCCGATGACAATCCCAGAAAAGCTTACCTGTTTGCAAGAGAAGATTATCTGTTGATGCAGAGTGGCTTTAACAGGGAGGATATGTACAAATTCAAAGGATCATTTCAGCACGGAGGAGTTTCCCTGGAGGAAATGCTTGTACCCTGTGAAGTATTGCGACCGAAGAAGTACAGATGACAGTGAGAGAACTGGATATCCAGAGTCTGGAGGAACTGGCCAGGAGGCTTGCGCAATCGGTAAAGCCGGGTGACAGGTTTTTTCTTTCGGGTTCTCTGGGCGCGGGGAAATCGACATTTGCAAGGGCATTCATCCGTTCTCTGGGGGTTAAAGGCGCTATACCCAGTCCAACCTTTATCATGGATTCTGTGTATAGTATTGCAGAGACGGGGCTGGAGGTTCATCATATGGATCTTTACAGGCTGGAAGGCTCCAGAGAAGAAATGCTTATGCTTGGATTTGAGGAAATTCTAGAGTCTGATGCGGTTGTGCTGATTGAATGGCCCGAGCGCATGGAAGATTTTAGGGAAAGACGGGGTTGCACAGTTTTGATCTCTGATGGAGATTCATCCGACAGCAGGAGAGTACAAGTTGAGTGGAATCTGGCTGGGTATTGATACCACCTCATCAATGGGTGGAGTAGCTCTGCTGAAAGATGGCGTTCTGCTCACAGAATCCGTTCTGCCGGTAACTGGTTTTCATTCCGAGAAAATCCTGCCCGCAGTGGAGAGGGCCCTGAAGGAATCGGGTATTTCCGGCAGGGATTTGTCTGGAATTGGAGTTTCTCTGGGACCGGGTTCATACACCGGGCTCAGAATCGGGCTTTCCACCGTGATTGGTCTTTCTGTCGGCTGGGAAGTTCCGATCAAGGGAGTTTCGACTCTTCGGATTATTGCTGCATCGCTTCCGGAAGGGCCTGTTCTCAGTTGTATCAGAGCGAGAACGGGAGAGGTGTTTGCAGGTGCTTTCAGTTCACCTGATCCTCTTTCCAGAGAGGTTATTCCGCAATCGCTGTACTCCGCAGAAGAACTTGAGAGGCTTGTATCAAACAGAAGTTTTTCAGCTGCAGGCTCGGGGAGAAGTGAGATTTCATGCCCGGGCCTTAAATGGGTTTCTCCACTTTTAGATTATCCCCGTTCTTCACTTGTCGCGGCCTGTGCCTGCTCTCTTGCGGACAGGGATGGTTTTGACAGAGATATTGAACCGATGTACCTGCGCGAATTTAACCAGAGGATTCGTCCATAATGAACGACACAGAATATTATCGTCCTTCTCTGAGCGATGCAGACTCGCTGTTTGAGCTTGAGCAGCTCTGCTTCCCCAAACCATGGGATCTTGCGGAGATACAGGCTCTTATACTGAAGGACCCTGTGCTTTATACAATTGGTGCTTTTCTTGACGGCTGCGCAATCGGGTACATATCCGCTACATTTTCTGAACCGGGAACTCTGCATGTTATCAGCCTTTGTGTTCATCCGAAGCACAGACGTCAGGGCATTGCCGGAGATCTTCTGGGCTTTGCTCTGTACTGGGGCCGTCACATGGAGGCGGAAAGGGTAGTTCTTGAGGTTCGGCAGGAGAATCTATCCGCCCTCGACTTTTACAACAGCCTCAAATTTTGCGTCAGGAAGACCCTCCTGAACTTTTATGGCAATGGTATAAACGGAATGTTCATGGAGAAACCGCTTGAGCCTCTTAAGCATACTCTGAACACTTCACTGTTTCTCTACAACCGTCTAAAAACAATTCCTCAGGTGGGGATAATTCTGGGCTCCGGGCTGGGCTGGGCAACTGAACCTTTCGGCAACGGACAGTCAATTCCGTTTTCTGATATCCCCGGTATGGCAGGCGAAGCGGTTGAGGGTCATTCTCACACCCTGCGTACCAGCGCGGATGGCAGAATTGTTTTTATTATGGGAAGAAGGCACCACTACCAGGGCTATTCAGGTAGAGAGATAACTCTTCTTTCTTCTGCTCTTGCAACCATTGGCGTTGGAACCTGGGTTCTGACCAGCTCTGCTGGAGCTGTTAACCCGACATATGTGGTAGGGGATGCGATGATATTCACAGATCATATTAATTTCTCGGGTTGTATTCCCGATCCACCTGAGTGTTTTACCGGTTATAATGTGTATTCACCGTTATTGCGAAGAATAGCAGAAGAGTGCATGAAAGGCTGCCACAAGGGGGTTTTCGCCTGTGTTTCCGGCCCTGCCTATGAGACAGCTGCGGAAGTGGAGCTTATCCGGGAATGCGGTGCGTCCGCAGTATCCATGTCCACAGTACAGGAGGCTCTGTCTCTCAGGTCTCTCGGATGTAGAGTTCTTGCAATGGCTCTGATTACCAATGCAGTGGAAAGCGGGGATTCTGTCTGTCACGATGAAGTGCTTTCCGCGCAGGAAACTGTCAGAGAGAAGCAGGAAAGCAATCTTATTCAGCTTCTTGAAAGGTTGTTGAAGTGAACTACAGAGAGGCGGAAAAGTGGCTCTTCAGCAGACGGCGAATGGGGATGAAGTACGGTCTTGAGAGAATGGTCTCAATGATGGATGAGCTTGATCACCCCGAAAGAAAATTCCAGACAGTTCACATCGTAGGAACCAACGGCAAGGGAAGCACCGCAGCAATACTTTCAGACATTGCCGGTAATCTGGGAATACCCTGGGGACGCGGCACTTCACCGCACCTGCTTGATTACAGAGAGAGAATCGCGGTTAACAACAAGTGGATTTCCAAGGGAGCTGTAGCAGAGTTCATTACTGATTACAGACATCTTATCAGAAGGCATTCCGCTACCTTTTTCGAGATTACCTCTGCCATGGCCGCCTGGCATTTTGCTTCACAGGGCGTGAAATGGGTAGCCGCCGAGGCTGGCCTTGGTGGAAGACTTGATGCAACCAGGACTTACCACGGGGCAGGAACAATTTTCACCGGAGTGAGGGTGGAACACAGCAGGATTCTAGGGGACACCAGGGAAAAAATAGCGACAGAAAAGATTGCCATTGCAGCTCCCGGGACGGTACTTATTGCCGCTCTCCAGACGTCTGGAGTTGAAGAAGTAATAATGGATGCGGTGGACAGAGAGAGCCTCAGGCGTGTTTTTCCTGTTGCCGTCAGGAAGTGCCCTCTGCCCGGCGCTCATCAGCTGGACAACAGCGCGCTGGCTTGCACTGCGGCACTGGAGCTTTTCGGCAGGTCAGAGAGAGAAATAGAAGCTGCTTACAGCAGGACATGTATTTCACTTCGATGGCCAGGAAGATTGGATCACCGGAGAGGTAATCCAACCATCCTGTTTGATGTCGCTCATAATCCGCAGTCCATGGAAGCTCTTGTAGAGTACATTAAATTATGGAAGAACCCTGCACCAGTGGTACTTGGTTTCCTCAGCGATAAGCCCTGGCACAGAATGGTTGAGCTGCTCAAGGGCGTTGTGGGTCCGGTGGTTGTAACCACGCCGGATAGTGAAAGAAAGCTGGAAGCCGAGGAACTGGCAACACACATGAATCAGGAGGGCTTTCAGGTGGAGGTACGGAATGAGATCGGTGATGCTGTAGCCAGATGCAGAGAGATTGCCGACAAAAAACCGATGGTGGTTACCGGTTCATTCTTCGTAGTAGGGGGGGCAATAAACGAATCCGTATCACGGGGCTGGGTTTCCAGACTCCCCAATTCCGCGGAGGATGTTTTAGATTAGCATACTTGAGTCGTGTAATTTTGTAAAACAGGAAAGGAAGCAAATGGCTAAAGAAAAAAAGCCTGTATCTTCTCAGAGTAATCAGGACATAGCGCCATTCAGCGGGATTAACTACATTCTTTTCGCGGTTGGCCTCATTATCATAACAGTCGGATGGTTCCTGCTCAGAGCAGGACACATTTCCATCTCCCCGATAATGCTGATTCTGGGATACTGTGTGGTAATTCCCGTCGCGATCATACTGAAACCGCGCGGCAAGAAGGAAAACCTGTAAATGAGGGGATATCTAAAGATTATCCTGGTTGTGATTTTAACTGTTATCATTGCCTGCGAGGAGGAACAGGAAACTGTTCCATCTGCTCTGCCCCTTGAGGCAGAGGACACTGTTTTCGTCAGCATCCCCGGAGGCGTTTTTGTTAATTCCGGGGGAGAGACCGTGGAAATACAACCTTTCCAGCTTCAGAAATCCGAGGTAAACAACAGGCTGTACCGGTATCTTGCTGACCAGTCCGGTCTTCCTCATCCTGCAGATCCCGGCTTTCCGGGCATGGACGAATACTTCTACGAATTCCCGGATTACCCGGTGGTAAATATCAGTCCGGGGAAAGCTGAAGCCGCTTCATCTTTCATTGGAGCAAGGCTTCCAACCAGGAATGAGTGGGAGTATGCCGCTTCTCTTGGGCTTACTGGAGATATTGAAAAGCAGTATCCGTGGGGAGATCTTTCTCCAGCAGAGGTGCCGGGAGTTCCCGCGAACTACATGGCTCTTGACAACTGGGAGCAACGGGATCTGGATGGTTTTATCTACACAGCTCCCTGCGGTTCTTACCCCCTGTCAAATGCCGGTCTCGCGGATATGGCAGGAAACTCGGCTGAAATGGTTCTCTGTGCAACAGACACCACAATACATCTTATGGGCGGGAGCTGGGCACAGGTAGAAGAGGCCATGACGCTGGGATTTACAAGACAGATGGGCTCTGGAGATATTTCCTGGTACACTGGTTTCCGAATGGCTAAATGACAAAGACCGGGCGACAATGTCCCCCGGTCCAATGGTGGGCGAAGAGGGACTTGAACCCCCGACGTCCTGCTTGTAAGGCAGGCACTCTAGCCAACTGAGTTATTCGCCCTCAGTGCCGCTGATAAATACTCAGACTTCATTGATCTGTCAATACTGGTCAACGATCTCATTCTGTTTCATAATTCATCAATGCGCAGAGAAGAACAGAACAAGAAGAATCAGATGAGTTGTTTCGGCAAAACCTGTCCGGTTGTTGTCATCCCGGGTCACCGGCGACAGCAGATATATACCCGTCTTTTCAACTCCAAAGATGATGTTTCAGTAACAGTTGATGTTAAGGATGGTCTTGCCCTGCTTGGTGTCAGCGCCATCGATTGGGCCGGTCTGGCTTCCATTGTAACCGGTGAACTGCACCATGCGGGGTGGAATCTTGATCTTCTGGAAGGTTTTACAGTTGAAAAAGAGGGAGTCAGAAGGGGCATTATCATAACCGGAATTGTTATTAACGATTCCGAGGAGCGTGGAAGAAAATTCAGGGAAGATGCCGATAAGCTCAGCGAGCTGCTGGAGAGACTTGCAGTTGGCAGGGAAGGGGTTATTTCACTTCTTAACAGATCCGCTGACCGGGTTGAATGCTATCAGGGAATACTGGAAGAGCTTGGTCGTATTTACAACGAGAGCATTCCGGAAGGCATTCTCGGAAAGAAGGGGCAGCTTGTTCTGTTCATCAGCTCAAGATCCGATCAGTACCTGCTTGCCAGAAAGAAATCTGATCTCGCCTGGATTGTGAAGACAAATCACGATCTTGTCGAGAAGGTGAGAACAGGGGGTGGTGCTCCTTTCTACAGAATCAGAAATATCAGGGCCAGAGGAGAGCACCTCACAGGAATAAACATAGTTGGTTATGAAAGAGACATTTCTTTTCAGAATCTGACAACAGCTCTGTCAGTGGCATGGCCCGGCTCAACTGTAAGCCACCAGAGGAAATACGCTACACACGACGGGATTGTCTCCATCAGAGTTGAAATGACCGGCCCCAACGGAATGAGCGCTACAAGAGATGAACTCAAGATTATAAGGGAGTATTTGAGAAAACTGCTTGTTTCCAGGGGGATAGAAAGACTTCACAGAATCCACCATTACGGGGGAACTGAGCACATTGGCAGAGCTCTTTTACCGTTGCTTATCAGGGAATGCAGAACAACCGGTATCAACCAGGCATACATTGCTCTTGAGAACATCACGACATTCAATGCAGAGTTGAAACTTCTGCTGGTCACAGGAGCGGAGGAAGACAGCGACGCTCAGGGTCATGATACCAGGATACTGAAGCTTGTTAAAAACCTGAGTTTTCAAAGGGGCATTGGAGTTAATTCATTCAAGTCTCCGTCCAGAAGACAGGATGTCTGGGTTGATGTATTCGATTTTGTTGTCGAAAGAGAGCACTTTAACCAGATGGAAGATGCCTACTCAATAGTAAAACAGGCGATTCAGGAAAGTTTCGGCAATTTCAGAGATTTTGATCAGGGCATGCGCCTCAACGATGTTTGTCAGCTTGAAGATATAAGGAAAGATCTTTCTGATATTCCAGACACAGTGGTTACTGATTTCTATTACAGCCTTGAAGACTTCATGCGGGCTTCCGTACCTGTAAAAGAGCTTGCAATGCATATCAGGCTTTTATTTGAAACCATTTCCTGTCTTTTATCTGATGACAGTTCCGGGGAAAAGGCATCCTGTCAGGAAGTGCCGGGAAGAAACAAGCTGTCTGCTACTCTTTTCTGCTGTGCAATGAAGGCAGAATGCAGAAACATGGAAAGTCTGCTGGCTGTTGTAAGAGACTTTACAGTCACTGCCAGTATTATCAGATGGTCCGGGGTAGTGTCAGTCCTGTTCAGGGTGCAGGAGAACGGACGTGCTCTTACCCCCGGGAACAGGGATGCTATTTTTACAGCAATTACTGAAAGGCTGAAAGACCATGAGTGATTATTCCGATGATTCTACTACCATTGATTTCTCGGAGAGAGAAAAAATGGAAATGCTGGAAAACTGGTTCCAGCGGAGAGCAGAAATGACTTCCAGAGCTCTCAAACTTATTCTTCTTCCGCTGATCGCAATTATCTTGTTTGCCGTAGTCTTCTGGTTTAACTACTTCATTCCAGTTCCCTCAATCGTCCTTCTTGGTCTTCTTTGCGCTTCCCTGCTGGCCTGGTTAGTCTGCCTTCTTATGGGAACCAGGGTTCTCAAACGGGTTCGGACTGGAGACGCGATAATGCTCAGGAAGATCCGGTCTTCCCGCAACTCAACAAAATCTTGACAAAATCGGGATTCGTCTGTATGGTCACCACATCAGCAGTGGCGGTGTAGCTCAGTTGGTAGAGCCGCGGAATCATAATCCGCTGGTCAGGGGTTCAAGTCCCTTCGCCGCTACCAGTTGGAAAGAAGGCGTCGATTAATTTCGACGCCTTCACCTGTTCGGTGTTGTTACCCGATGTGTATTCTCAGATTATGTTTCCGGTAGAATCAGATACTTTTACTATGGACCACCTTCGAATGGCGGGAGTGCACCTTCCGAAAATATCAGTTGCCCGTCTGCTGTCCTGACTACCCAGGAGCCGTCGTCTCCTGTGATTATCTCGAATTCTTCAGGAAGGTTCAATTCTGCGGGATTATCAGGAAGTGAGCCATTCTCCGCTATGTAGCTTTCCACAAAATCTGTGACAGCAGTTTGAACTTCCACCTGTTCCGGGGTTAGTTCCGTCTGGAGGTCGGATCGTCCGCCGCCGCTGATAAAAAAATATCCCGCAACCAGAATAAGACCGCCAAGCAGATAGGGAAGCAGTTTCGAATCGTCTTTTTTCTTAAGGGGAGAGCCTTTGTTCTCTGCAAATACAGAGTCATCAATCCCGGCATCAAGTTGGGTCGGTTTTTGTTCTTCCGTCACTATGAACCTCCATGTGAATTCAATACCTGTCTATTTACGTGAGTATAACCCTTTTAAGTTACCGCAGGAAGTACACAGAAGAAGTTTAATCAAACCTCTCTTCTTCTCTTGGACAGAAGTACAAGGTCTCGAAGCCCCTGTACTGTCAGACATTTTCTCCAGGAGTCATCGAATCCAGAGGCGGTGGTTATTTCAGCTATTGCCATAAGGGCTTTCAGGTGGAAATTTCGCTCGTCCATGGTTCCGGCAAGAATGAAGACAATGTATACCGGTTCAGTGTCCTCACTGAAGTTGATGCCACCTTTGCATCTTGCAAGGTTTACCGTGAATTTGCCAGTGCCGGGAATGATGATGTGGGGAATTGCAAGACCGGGGCGCAGCGCTGTGGGAGATGTTCTCTCTCTCTCCAGAAGGAGACGGAAAAGTTCATCTGCTTCCATTTCAAGAGACGGGGCAATTCTGTCTGCGACAAGTCTCAGAAATTCTTCCAGTTCCAGTGGTTCTTCAACGTCAATGATATCCGAGGCAAGAACAAGTTTGTCAAAACGATCCTCGGTGATGACATCTCTTTCCATGAGAACTTTTTTAAGTTCTCTGGTTATGGATTCATTTCTGCGTTTAAGCTCTTTCGGGAAAACCCTGGCAGCCAGGTGAAGGAGTGCCGAGTCTCTCTCTACCCGTTTTCTGGAGTAGAGAAAGTACCAGATTGACCCGCCGAGCACCACCACAGAACAGGCGATCAGCGCTTCGGTGCCGATCATTACCAGCAGGATGAACATTGTTGTCGCTCCCAGTATCTGCATCCACGGGTAGAGAGGTGCTTTGAACGATGGTCTGTATGTATGAATGCGGCTTTCACGCATAACTATCACCACAATATTTGTCAGCATGAACAGGAATATCTGCATTGCGCTTGCCATCTTGACCAGTCTTACAAAGTCGAGAAAAAGCATCGCAGCAATGAAAAGACTTGTGAGCACAATGGAAAACCAGGGCGTACCTCTGTTCAATCCAATTCTGCCTATTATCGAGGGGATGAGCCTGTCCTTGCTCATTGCGAGAGGGAATCTCGCGGAAGCCAGTATGCCGGCATTCGCTGTTGAAAGGAAGGCAAAAACGGCGGCAAGGGCAAGGATGATGAAACCGGGATTTCCCGCAAATGTTTTCGCAGCATCAGACAGAGGAGTCATGGAGGTGGCCAGTACGCTCCTGTCAAGAGTTCCCACGCAGACCATTACCGAGGTGAAATAGAGGAATGTGACAACTGACAGTGAAGTGATCATGCTCAGGGGGATGTCCCGCTTTGGATTTGAAGCCTCTTCCGCGACACTTGCAGCTTTTGTTAATCCGCCGAAAGCTACAAAGATAAGTGCAGTAGCTTCAAGAATGCCCTTTATACCTCCAGATGCAAAGGGAACCATTTTCGCCGCAGAAGTGTGCAGACTTCCCACCACTGAAAATGCCAGTAGAATAAGGAGCAGTCCTGAAACCATAATGATCTGAGCTCTTCCAGCGTGAGATGCACCACGGAGGTTCAGAAAAGTGAAGAATATCAGGGCCGCAAGCGTTATACCCAGACTGTTCCCCCCTGGAACAAGAACCTCCAGAAACACTTTAATACCCACAAATGCAAAGGCTGTCTTTATACTTAGACTGAACCATGCGGCCAAGCCGGCGATTGTGCCTGCCATGTGCCCCAGGGACCTGTCTATAAAGTAGTAGGTTCCTCCTGCTTTGGGCATTGCGGTGGCTAACTCCGCTTTACTGAAAAGCGCCGGTAGAATGAGAATGCCTGCCAGTACATAGGCCAGTACCGCAGAGGGTCCCGCATAGTAGTAAGCGAGTCCCGGCAGTACAAATAATCCCGAGCTTATCATCGCTCCAGTGGCAATGGCAAATAGATCGGGAAGTCTCAGCGCTTTATGAAGAGCAGGTTTCCCAATTATTTCAGAGTCGCCTGTTGTCATCTCAATCCTCTCGCATGGTAAATGACTGTCCCTTACACTTCGTGTCTTAAATATCTGAAATCACAGCGGAATCAGAAAGCGAGACTCCTTATGGTTGATATACACTGTTTCTGTACATGCCGTGGTTTCTGACGCAATTCCCGTTCCACCCTCTGATCCGAAAAAGATCATAGTCTCTGCCTGTGATCCTGAAACGGTAGGAGGCCATTGTGGAGGGGCAGAGAATTCCCACTTGAACATAATCAGAAATGTAGCTCAGTTTTTTCCATTTGTGTCCCTGGAAAGCACCGGGATACTCACCGTTCTCAGCTGCGTACATGTTGAGAGCACCTGCGATATTTCTGAGATTTGACCGGCACGCGGCATACTTCGCGCTCTCTGTGATATCCTGAAATTTTGGAATGGCAATTGCCGCCAGTATCCCGATAATCACTATAACAATCATCAGTTCGATCAGCGTGAAACCATTCTTTCGGATGGGTTTCATATCTCCCCCATTCTGAAAGACTCCAGGTTCATGTCGGAAGAGTAGTACAGGCCGGTTTCAGTTTCCAGAGACCAGAGCATCTCGTCTTCTTTTTCGTATGTGAAGTTAACGGGAAGAGAAAGGTCGGCTGGAACAGGGAGTGAATCACAGTCTTCCTGATATTGTTGTATCCTGACTGCCACAGAGTAGATGGAATCTCTCTCAGCCTGTTCCTCCGGTGGTGGAGATTCAATGAACTCTCCTTTTTGCGGGTTAATAAATAGAAGCATGGCTATAAGAAGAACTCCAATTCCGCCGGCAACATATGGCCAGGGTACTTTTAATTGTTTCTTCCCTGATCTCTTTTCCGGTTCTTCGAATGCAATATCTTTGTCCAATTGTATTGGTTTTCCGCTGGTGTTCATTGCAAACCTTCCATGTGTGGTATGTTAGCCTTTCGGTTTCATCTGTCTTTCCATGGACATCCTGTATAAGTAATTATATTAGAATTATGAGGGTATTAGAAAAAGTCTTCCTGAGTACTGTTGCCAGTGAATCATTGCTTCCCCGGGGAAGTCACATAACTGCAGCTGTGTCCGGCGGCGCTGATTCTGTTGCCTTGCTGTATCTTCTTAACAGGTTTGCACATGGCAGGGGATGGCAGGTTGACGTTCTTCACATCAATCACCGGCTTAGGGTCACTTCAGACTGTGATGAATCCTTTGTGAAGAATCTGGCTGAACGGCTTGAGCTTGAATTTCGCTGTGAGCATCCGGAATCTGACACAGGTGGATCCATGGAGAGCAGATGGAGTTCTATTCGACAGAGCATCTACCGGGAGCAGACGGGAATCGTTGCTGTAGCGCATACCGCAAGTGACCGGGCAGAGACAATTCTGATGAGGCTTTTTGAGGGAGCAGGGCTTCGCGGGCTTGGCGGCATGGACTACAGGGGGGTTGGATCAGTCTGCAGGCCCATGCTGGATATGCACAGCATTGAGATAAGGAACTGGCTTAAAGAGAAGGGTCATAACTGGGTAGAGGACTCCAGCAACCGGGACATGGATGTGTCAAGAAACAGATTAAGGCTGGGCGTAATGCCTGTGCTGGAGGATCATTTCCCGAAAGCAGTACCCGGCATCTGTCGTTCCGGCGCTCTTTTGAGCAGATGGAGGGATCTGCAGGATCAGCTTGAAGGGTTTACCGGAGGCGACTGTGTCGCGAGAAAGGAACTTACAGAGATGCCCGGTGTACTGGGAGCTTTGACGCTTTGGCAGATGGCAGGGAAACCAAGAAATGGATTTGATGAATTTCAAAAAATATTGGATTGGCTCAACCGTGGAGGAAGAGGGAAACACATTCTTCCAGGGGGGAAAAGACTTGTTGCGGAGGCTGACCTGGTTTACGTTGAGACCAGAGGTCCCGGGAGGTTCTGATGAATGTTAAGTATGATGTTCTGGTAAGCGCTTCTGAGATTTCGGAGAAAATCATGGAACTTGGTGTTGAACTGACCGAGTTGTACGCGGGAGAGGAAGTTGTTGTAATTCCCCTTCTTCGGGGAGCTTTTATGTTTGCGGCAGATCTCATAAGGGTGATGGATGTGCCTGTTCGGGTAGAGTTTCTGGGCGCTGCCAGCTACGGGGCAGAGACAGTTTCTTCAGGAGAAGTCCGTCTGACTCTTGACACTTCTTTTCCTCTCCATGACAAGAATGTGCTTATTGTGGAAGATATTGTAGACACCGGCCTTACGCTGGCGTATATTCAAAAATTACTTAAATCGAGAAACCCGAGATCAATCCGCAGTGTTGTTCTTCTGGACAAACCATCGAGAAGGCTGGTGGAAGCGGATTTGCATAGAACCCTCTTCACAATCCCCGACAAATTTGTTGTGGGGTACGGGCTGGATGGCCCCGGCGGCTTCTGGAGGAATCTGCCTGATATTGTTGCGCTGAGGGAAGAAACGGAGAATACGCACAGTGAGTGAAAAGAAAACACCTCCAGATAAGAAGAAGATTCCGATACCAACTCCACCTCCCGGAATGGGGGGGTGTACTTTTCGAACAATTACAATGTGGGTTATGCTCGGGCTTCTTGCATATGTGCTTGTGATCTTCCTTGGGACAGGTTCAGACAGAGCCTCTATAACTTATTCCGAACTGCTGGAGTATGCAGGCCAGGGAAAGGTGGAAAGTGCTGTTCTTTCCACCGGTGGAGATGTTGAGGGAGAGTTCCGCTCTCCCCAGATTATTGGCAATGGTGAAAGTACACAGGAATATCTGAAGTATTCCAGTTTTGTACCGTTTGAGGACTCAGGTTCCATTGATCTGCTCAGAGAGCATGGCGTGGATGTATCCGGCAGAGGACCCAATGGTTTTCTGGCAATACTGATCAATATCGGCCCTATCCTTCTTTTCATCATTCTGTGGATATTTATAATGAGGAGAATGTCCGGTGGAGGGCAGGCATTCAGCTTCGGCAAGAGCAAAGCAAAGCTTATCACCGGTGATCATCCCAAGAATACATTTGAGGATGTGGCCGGATGCGATGAGGCAAAACAGGAACTTGAGGAAGTAATAGAATTCCTGAAGGAACCTGCCAAGTTCCAGAAGCTGGGTGGTAAAATTCCCAAGGGTGTTCTTCTAATTGGACCTCCGGGAACAGGCAAGACCTTGCTGGCCCGCGCGGTTGCAGGCGAGGCTAAAGTTCCTTTCTTCTCAATGAGCGGATCAGATTTTGTGGAGATGTTCGTTGGAGTGGGAGCCAGTCGAGTTCGGGATTTGTTTGTACAGGCCAAATCCAAGTCTCCAAGCATTATTTTTATAGACGAGATTGATGCAGTAGGCAGGCAGAGGGGAACAGGTCTTGGCGGAGGGCATGACGAAAGGGAACAGACCCTTAATGCTCTTCTTGTTGAAATGGACGGATTCGCCGATAATCAGGGCGTTATTGTTATTGCCGCCACCAACAGACCCGATGTTCTTGACGCTGCCCTGCTTCGGCCTGGACGCTTTGACAGAAGAATCACAGTTGGTATGCCCGATGTTAAGGGTCGTGAGGCGATTCTGAAAGTGCATACCGTCAAAATGCCTCTTCACAAAGAGGTTGAGCTTTCCGTAATTGCCAGGAGAACTCCCGGTTTCAGCGGCGCGGATCTTGAATCACTGGCCAATGAAGCAGCCCTTCACGCAGCCAGGAGAGACGCGGATTCCATTGAAATGCGTGATTTTGAAAATGCTGTTGACAGGATTATCATGGGCATAGAGAGAAGAAGCATGGTTATGACAGAGGAAGAGAGAAAACTTACCGCTGTGCATGAAAGCGGTCATGCCATTGTCAATGTTTTCAGCCCTCAATCAGATCCGTTCCACAAGGTAACTATTGTACCTCGCGGTCAGGCACTTGGCGTGACCAGCTTTCTGCCCAAGGCCGAAAGGCATAACTATTCATTGGAGTACTGTAAAACGGTACTGGCGCGTCTTCTGGGCGGTCGTGGAGCGGAAAAACTGTTTCTTGACACCATGAGCACCGGTGCCGGGAATGATCTTGACAGAGCTACTGATCTTGCCCGCAAGATGGTTTGCAACTGGGGAATGAGTCCTGAAATCGGTCCTGTATCTTTCTCTGAAGAACACGGTCCTGTATTTCTCGGTCGTGACTTCGCGAGAACAAAGAGTTACAGCGAGCACACAGCCCGCGTGATTGATGATGAGATAAGGCGAATCATGGGTGAGGCCTACAAGGCAGCTCTGGCTATTCTTGAGGAGAACAGGGATATTGTTGAAAGGCTCTCAGAGGATCTTCTGGAAAAGGAAACTGTTTCCAGTGCGGAGATAAAAGAGATGCTTGCTGAGCTGCGACCTGGAATGGATTTCCCCGGGCTGGATTCACCTGATTATGATGAACCCCCAACTGAAGATAAAGAGGATACCACTGAGGAGGTGAACAATGATGGACCTGAAGAAAGTGGAGCAGGGAGTGAGGCTGATCCTGGAGGGGATAGGGGAGAATCCTGATCGGACGGGAATAGCAAGAACCCCTGAAAGGGTTGCACTGTCCATGGCTGAACTCTGCCGGGGGCTTGATCCCGAATCAAGGAGTCCCATGACGGTCATGAGTGAAGCAGATCAGAATGAGATGATTATAGTGAAAGACATCAGCTTCTCATCAATGTGCGAGCACCATCTTCTTCCATTTCTGGGCAGATGTGATGTTGTCTACCTTCCGGCGGATGACAGGATAGCCGGTCTCAGCGCGATTGTTGAACTTGTGGAGACTCTTGCCGCAAGACCAACAATTCAGGAGAGACTCACCACTGAGATAGCGAATACCCTGATGGATGAGCTTAAGGCAAAAGGTGTCATGGTGGTCATGGAAGCCGAGCACATGTGTCTGGCCATGCGGGGAGTAAAGAAAAGAGACAGTCGTATTGTTACCAGTGCCATGCGGGGGTATCTGAAACGCCCGGAGACAAGAAGCGAAGCCCTTTCTCTTATTGGAAGGAGCACCAGGGGCCGGTGAGTTCCACAAGGCTGCTCAGCTCAGGACGAGGTCTTCCATGGGAAAGCCTGATTGATCTTGTTGGAGCTGATACCGGCTGTCTGCCGAGGGTCAGTCTCAGAGACAGAATCATCACAATAAGGATAGATGAGTTGCCATGTCCGGCAGCCTCTATCTTGAAGCAATGCATGCTTTCCGGCGGCGCGGACGCTCTTGTGCACAGAGAGGTCTTAACCTGCAGAACAGAAGAAACAAGAGCAGTTGTTTACGGTACACCGGCAACTCTTCTCCGGGGCTGTGATTCTCTGGACGGTCAGCCATTCAATTTGGGCGCGGTAGCCAACAGATTAAGAGAATACATAGCAAAAGATACCAGACAGGATTTCCTTCTTGTAAACAAAAGGAAATTGGTTTTCTCGGAAACTCCACTCATCATGGGGATACTGAATGTCACCCCCGATTCATTCAGCGACGGAGGAAGCTACTCCTCTCCGCGAGACGCGGCGAATAAGGCTGTTGAAATGGAAAAGGCAGGTGCGGCAATTATTGATATCGGTGGCGAATCCTCCAGGCCCGGGTCAAAGGCTGTTTCAGCAGAAGAACAGCAGGCACGTGTTGTCCCTGTTATTCAGGCGATTAGAGAACGCACCCAGGTACCCATCAGCATAGATACCTGTACTCCTGAGGTAGCGGAAGCAGCCGTGACAGCAGGGGCTGGTATGATCAATTCCATTGACGGAATGGAATCGCCAGGTATGGCGGAACTGGCGGTTTCCATGGGACTGCCCGTGGTCATAATGCACAAGAAGGGCGCCCCTGAAACAATGCAGACAAATCCATTCTACGGGGATGCTCCCGCGGAGATTGGGCATTATCTTCTCTTCAGGGTTGAAGCTCTTGTAAAAGCAGGCATACCCAGGGAGATGATTCTTGTGGATCCAGGTATCGGGTTCGGGAAAAGACTGGAAGACAACCTTGTTCTGATCCGCTCACTTGAGTGGATTGGATTTCTCACCGGCTGCAGGGTTCTGCTCGGTCATTCCAGGAAGAGCTTTTTTAAAGGCATTGCCGGAATAGATCAGGCTGACCGGAGGGATTCTGTCACTCACATCGTAACAGTGATGAGCGACGGCGCGGATATGGTCAGGGTTCATGATGTACAGGGAACAGCAGCGGCCCTTAAGGTCTCCGCCGCCCTTTGGAGAACTCTATGAATCTACTGGGTCATCCTCTTCTGTCCTCTTTCTGGCTGATTCAGATCCTTGATATAGCTCTTATTACCTATCTTGTCTGGCTTCTTCTCAGAGCCATCTGGGGTCAGCCTGTGATGCGTGTAATTATCGCTGTGGTTCTGGTGTGGGGCGCAAGTGTTCTGCTTAACGCAATTGGCTTCTACTCCATCGGCCTGATAACAGGAAAACTGGCTTCAGTAATAATTTTTGCTCTGATTGTGATTTTCAGCCAGGAAGTGAGGGACATTCTCACTCGCTTCGGACGATACCTCAGCAGGATAGAATTTTTGAACTTCAGGCATCATCAGACCGATGATGATACAATGAAATCGGTGGAAGCAATTCTTGAGACATGCAATTATTTGAAGGAGAGAGGATACGGAGGTTTGATGGTTCTCACCCGGGAGGAGAACATCACCCCTTACTGCAAAGACGCTCACGATCTGAATGACCTGCCGGTCAGTGCGAAATATCTGGAAGCTTTTCTGACTCCGCCGGGTCCGTACCACGACGGAGCCATCATTATTAAAGGAGACAAAATTGCAGTGGCTCGGGCAATCCTGCCTCTGACCCTTCCGGGCGCCGATACCATTGCCCTGGGGACAAGGCACAGGGCCGCGAAGGGGCTTGCTGAAAGAACTGACGCAGTAGTTGTTGTGGTCAGCGAAGAGACAGGAAGGCTCCGGCTGGCCTTCGATGGAAAATTGACAGGGCCATTCTCTATGGAGACCCTGAGAGAACAACTCTACAGGCTGATGCGGTTTTCAAAAAAAAAGGAATCACGATGAGGGAAGAAGCACTAGCAAGAATCAGTAGAGCAACAGCAGATCTCCCGGAAAGATGGCGGGAAGTTCTGGAAAACACTCTTCTCAACGCTGAATTCCCAAGCGAAGCCGAACTCCTTATCCAGTCAGCACTTGCCGTCCATGCAAACTACCCTCCCGGTACGGAACCCGCTGAAGCAATCCTCGCCGGTGATGCTTTCACACCCATGGCAATAGAGTCTATGCTGGATAACAACCTCTCCCTGGCAGAGATCGAAGAGTTTCTCTGCAGGGTCGCTAAACTCTTTGACAAATAACTCCTTAAGGCTGAGCATGGTAAAAATCATGAAGAAACTCACCACGCACAAAAGCGAGCCGGAAGAGAGGCAAGAGCAAAGCGGCAGGAAATGTATGAGTGGGTTTTCATGAACGGAAAACAGGTCAGGATAAAGAGAGAACCCATGATTGACGGGATGACTGTTGACGAATTCATCCTGCGAAACGCCGATCCGATCTGGCTGCATCAAAATGAACTGTGGCATCTCATGGAACTTGAAGAGAAAACTGATGATGGTGATTGAGAAAGACTGATTTCCAATATCAACACTGGCACGCGACTGAAATTCGGTAGGGCTAAATTGTTCTGTACATGTATGGATTTCGGGTTAACGGTGAGAAACACTGAAAAATATTCTTAACCAGTAAACTTAATTGCGGTAAGGACATCCTCTTGACAAAAAGGATGAATGCATTATAAATATGAACGAATTATAAACATGAACATATTCACGAAAAGAGAAAAAATGAGCTTAAGGGAAAAAAGAAAAAGAGATACGAGGAAGTCCATTATGAATTCTTCCAGGCATCTTTTTTTTACAAGTGGATACAAGGCTACCTCTATGGGAGAGATCGCCGGGCATTCCAGCGTGGCGGTCGGTACTCTGTACAACTACTTTAAATCAAAAGGCGAGATCATGCTTGCAATCACCAATGAAGATGCAACTGATCTTTTTGTTCCTGTCAGCAGTTCAGAAATGGATGCTTTGAGTGTTGAGGATCTCATATGGCAATTCACAGATAAGCTTATCGGCTTTATTTCAGCTTATCCCAGAGAGTTGGTGAAGGAACTCATTGGTGTTTTCTGGGATGAAGGTCAGGAAAACTTAAGCAATGGTCTTACCTCATTAGACATTCGGATAATGTCTCAGATCACTCAGATGCTGAGAATTCTTAAGGAGAGTGGGAGAGTAAAGGAAGAAACTGATCCGGAGATAGTTGCTCTTGCCCTTTACGGGATGGCCACCACAGCAGTGATGTGGTACTCGGTTGACTCGGAGAGAACACTGGAAGAGACTCAGGAGACTATTGCGGCAATGATAGGACACTTCTGCAGGGGTATTTTACCGGATGGAGGCTCATGATATGACATGTATTAGCCTGGTAATTGTTTTGAGCATAGTAAGTTCAATTCCTGCGAACATAGTTGTAGAGGCTGACCAGGTGGTAGGGTCATTTGATTCATTGCTTGTAAGCACAGGAGATGAAATAGTTCAGAAAATGACATATCCCGGATTTGTGGAACTTGCAATATCAACCGGAACTCCCCTTTTGCGCATGGGTGGTATGGCAGTTGAGTACTACGACTGGGAAGCAGACAACTACAATGGAATGCACATCATTGATATCGCTGACCTTCTTATTCCAGTTCCACTGGAGAACAGCCTGGACAACCTATTGCAGTTCTGTGAGCAGACAACCATAGAGCCTTTACTCACAGTTAATTACCATATTAATGATCCCGGCAAAGCTGCCAGGATGGTGGAATACTGTAACGGTGACATTTCAACTCCCATGGGTGCGGTAAGAGCATCAAGAGGCCATCCGGAACCGTACAATGTGACACTCTGGTGTGTGGGTAATGAACCTGACATGGCAGGAGTGGCATTCCCGTTTCCTCCATACGGAGAGATAACTTTCTTCCGTCATTTTGGTATTCCCATGGATCAGTGGGCAACCAATGATTCCGTTTATGCGTCAGCCGAGGATTTTGCGCAGCTTGCCAGCGTTTACATTGATACCATGCGAGCCAGTTCACCGATTCCACTTGAGATAGGTGGTCTTTCCCTTGCACAGAATCTTTCATGGATAAAACCGGTATTGGAACTGAACAGAGAAAAAATGGACTGGATGGATATACACTACTATCCGGTGGTGAGTTTTTCCGCAGACAGCGCACAGTATCGCTACTGGCTTGCTTCTCCCACCTCAGGCGCAGGAACAAAACCCCCTCTGGAGAACTGGTATCCCATGATAGTGGATACTGTGGAAAAATACAGCGGCGGTTATGATATTCCCCTCTGGGTCATGGAGTACAACATCATGGCCATGGTTGATGATCCTGTATGGTCTAATTATCTGGATGGATTATTCATAGCTGATTGCATCGGCCACATGTCCAAGATCGATGTTCCAGTGGCAGCTTCCTATTCCATCGCGGAAGGTGACCCCGGTGATGATACCTTCCCTCAGTACGGTGCTATCCGCACAGACACTCTTTCCATGCGCAGTTCTGCCTGGGCGATGAAGCTTTTCAACGAGAGGTTCGGCAATACTGTAGTGGAGGCAACATGCGATCAGGTCTCCGGAGGTTACGGTCTTGAGGTTTATGCCTCGCGGTACGATGACTGGACGCTGTCACTTATTGCAATCAACAAGAATCTCGATTCATCATACACAGCATCAATAAACCTTTCCGGATACACTTCTGATGGAACTGCCGATGTCTGGCAGATTGTAAATGATCGACCTATGAATGCCCCCTGGAACGGCACCTCGGGCATAACATACCAGGGGGAGATCGCGGGCAGTTCCCAGAGTTTCAGCCACACATTCCCGAAAGCCTCAGTAACCTGCATCTGGATCAACCCGGACCCCGCTGGAATAGAAGGAAGAATCCCTTCAACACCTGTTTCTCTGATATCAGCTCCCAATCCCGCAACCGGGTCTGTTTCTTTCCATTATTCTCTGCGGGAACCAGCCTCTGCCACCATAGAGATATTCA
>JAIOSV010000113.1 GCA_021107435.1 Candidatus Sabulitectum sp.
GACTTTTATCGCGGCGAAGGAGCGGACTCCACAGGATGGGACAGGGAGTATTCGGCGGGTCTGGATCTTCCGGGTATCTCACCTGTTCTTACCGATGAACTTGTGGATATTGGCGACCCGAAGTCACTGGACATCGATTCTCTTTTCTCCGTTGCGTCTGAATGGGGAGTTTCAGGCAACAGGGAGAGGGTTCTCGCCCACAGGGAAGAGCTTGCTTCCAGAGGAAGAGAAGCGGTGAACTACATTCTGTCTGAGCATCTCAATTCCTGGGACGGTCTTGAGCACAGAGCGATTAAAGCTGTCTTTATTGAGAACAGCGCTTACGCAGTACGACGGATGCTTGCGATTCTAAATACAGATATTGAAAGAGGAGAACTGGGCAATGTAATCCAGTGGCTGGGAGAGGCTGACGGAGAAGAAGCCCGCCCGGAACTTGAAGCAATGCTGAATGATTCTCTCTCCACTGGGCTGGTGATTACACTTATCAGAACCCTCGGCGACATCGGCAACGAGGAATCCTTTCCGCTTATCACTCCCTTCTCTCAGTCGGAAGAGGAACGGATAAGAAGGCAGGCGGCGGTTTCACTGGGTGAGTTCGGTGAGCCTGCGGTGGATGTGCTTGAACCTCTTCTTGAAGATCCATCTCTGGCGGTAAGATCCGCCGCATGGAAATCACTGGATGGAATAAGCGGGGAAGAATGAATGTAGAACGATTCCAGTGGGTTTGACACCATTTGCCATTGTGGGTATTTTCCTGAGTCGGAGGGGATGACTCTTCGTTAACAGAAAATGAAAGTGAGGAAAGATTGATGAAGAAACTCAGTATGATTTTTATGGCAGTAATGATTGCCGCGCTTGCCGGCTGTGCCGGTGATTCTACAGATGAAGGCGGAGACCTTGCAGTTGTTCAGAATCTTGAGCTTGATGCTACCAGTACAGGAAGAACAATTGTTCTCACATGGTCTGCTGTTGATGACGATATTGATGGCTACAAGGTTTACTTCAGAACTGATGCTACTGGTTCATACACAGAGGTTGGCGACGTCACAACAACAACCTACACAGACACTGCTGATAATGCTGGTGACTATGTAGTTATCGCCTATGAAGGAGAAAACACCTCTTCTGCGAACTCCAATGCAGTCAGCACAATGCCCCAGGTATTCTCCCAGACATACACCATCTACGACCAGTTCTCTGAAGCTACTGCCCACAGCGGTTTCATTTTCTATGATGGAACTGATTACGGACTTACAGGTCTTGCCGGGCAAGAAGCGTTTCATCAGGACATGTCTGCCTATGATGACAGCAAAGGTGACGATGATGTAGCTTTGTACAGTGGCAGTGAGCAGTACAGTGGTGGTAACTCCTGTGCCTTCCAGGTTCCTGCATCCGGAGCTTATGGAAACTGCGACCCTAATGGGTCCTGGTACATAAGCAAGGTTCTTACATCTGGAGATAGTGTGTTGTTTGTTGAACTTCCTTATCAGCAAGCAAAGACTGCATATGCCAAGATCTATGGTATTACTGTTACCGAGGATACCACTACCAATGGCACAAAGGTTAGCTTCAGCTTTGAGTATCAGTCTAACGACTTGGCTCTTACTGTTTTCACAAGCAACGCAAACTAGGCAAAGCTTGTTTTGTGGGGAGGAGGGTTTGTCCTCCTCCCCTTTCTTTTTCCCCGAGAACATCAGGAGGAAGTAACATGATCGCTTTGCTTGTAAGTATCATCATGGCGGCTCCCGGATCCGCCCTGAAGACCGGAGGTCTTCCTCCCATGCTTCTGAATCCGGATACAGTGGTTACAGAGACATCAGGTGGGTTGCCCTCGAATCTGGGCAGTGTAATGGACAACGTTGTTGCCCTTCCCGGAGCAGTATTCGGTGTTGGAGTGGTTGATCTTAGCACAGGTGAGCGTTTGACCAGGAATGCCCGCCGAAGATTCTTTATTGATACTCCCGATATAGTTGCAGCTGCTTACAGCGTCTCAAGACATAATTCAGGAGAATTCAGACTGGATAGTCTTGTGCGGCACAATACTCAGATATGGATGATGCTTCGTGACGGTCAGCAGGGTTCCCGTGAGAGGCTCCTTGCGGCAATTATTCATTGTGGCAACATTGAACCTCTCCAAGAATGGCTTGCCGCTGATTATCCCCATACTGAATTCTATGGAATAGCCAGAGACTGGGAAGGAGCTCCCGAGGTTGATCCAAATTACACTACAGTCAGCGACTGTCTTGATTTCATTGAAATAGTGTCAGACGGGCTTGATATAACTGCTGTTCGAAGAATGACTACAAATCCGCCCCTCTCCGTAGAGCTTGAAGCTGCCCTTGGCACATCAAATGTAGTCTACGGCTGGATAAGCAGTCGGGGTGAAACCAGGTGTATCAATCTCATTGTTTCAAGACCTGATGGCGCAAAGTACGGAATAACAGTTCTGACCAACGATCTGTGCTGCGCAAGCAAAGCCGATCTCGGGTTTTCCATGATCTGGAATGCCCTGTAAGGGTTTTTGCGCCGGTCTTCATTGACGGTGAGTTTTAAACTACTATCTTCCGGCGATACCCATTTTTAAAACTCATTCGATAGGAGTCCGTAATGGCTTTTAACCTTAGAGGAAGAAGTCTTCTCACACTTCTTGATCTCAGCCCGGCTGAGCTTCGTTACCTGCTTGACCTTGCGCATAATCTTAAGCAGGAGAGACTTGGTTACCAGACTTATCAGAGATTTCAGGGCAAAACACTTGCCATGCTTTTCGAAAAGCGCTCCACACGTACCCGCTGCGCATTCGAGACAGCCTTCGGAGAAGAGGGTGGACATCCTGTTTTCCTCAGTTCCGCCGATATTCAGCTTGGCGTCAAAGAATCTGTTGAAGACACCGCTCGTGTTCTCGGCAGAATGTTCGACTGCATAATGTTCCGCGGTTTCAAGCAGGAGATGGTTGAAGCTCTGCACCAGTATTCAGGAGTTCCTGTGTTCAACGGGCTTA
>JAIOSV010000039.1 GCA_021107435.1 Candidatus Sabulitectum sp.
AGGCTTGCGAATGCATAATCCGGAGGCATACTTTTACAGTATGTCGAGGACTGATGCATGAGTATAACGAAGTAGCCGCTGCTGTATACGGTGTTGCAGTAGAGTATTTGTGATGGATTCGGGTTAGAATGAAAACACAAGTGACACTCTGGTTGATGCGTTTTGCAGGCTTTCATTTTCGGGTGGCACAGTAGATACATATTCAAGTGCATATGAATATGACACTGATAATGTTCTGGTAATATTGCTCATTACAGTGGCTGATGCATCGATTTCATAGCTATTCGAATCCTGCAAATTCTGAGTATATTCCCCTTCCACAATGATATATGGACTAAAACTGTTGGATGTATTTGTGAAATAACTCAGCTTAACAGCAGGGACCAGTACATAACTACTCTGTCTGTCAATATCGTCTTCCCATTTATTCGTAATCCTCCCTGCTCCAAGAAAAGGACGGATTCTAAGCTGTGATGATAGGGATATCGTATACCCGCATCCCGCTAACGCTTCCAGTTCCCATCGGTTAACAGAGTTTCTCCTTTGATTCCAGTTAAACTCCAGTTCCTGAAAGAATTTTCTGTTAGAGTAGTTTCTGCCTGATACCGAAATATCTGAAGAAATATACCTTTCGTCGGATCCAGGCCAGCTGTTACTGTAGTAACTTGTTGAAATCTGCACACGGCTGTTGTAAAGTCCGTATCTGTAGCCTAACTGCCCGGAGCAAGAAAAGTTATCCTGTTCATACTCTCCTTTTGAATTGAAATAGCTGACAGAAACATTACCTTTTAGACCAGTATTGGTATTTTCCCAGTACTGATTACCGGGTTGAACTGAATTCAATTCGCCGGTGCAAATATGTTCCAAATACATTCTCGTCCTGTGAATGAGAACAATGCTGTCTGCTGACATTTCAAGCAAAGGAGAATACGCCTCAAGGGCAAGTTTGTATTCTCCAGCAATTTCTGCTGCGATTCCCTGCAATGCTCGACATCTGGGTGAATCCGTCAACTCAACAGCGTTACTTAAAGAGCTGTATGCTTCACGGTACTGTTCCGATTTCAGTAAACATATTCCCTGATAAAATCGCAGTTCGGAAGACAGTGGATATGCACCTATTGACGTCTTCGTTACTCTTTCAGCGCTGCTCATCTGATCATTCTGGATTAGTAGATAAATGTACCATTCTATCTCCTCTTGAGTCATTGCTTCAATCTCGACTGGAGATAGTACATCCAGAGCATCAACCCACGCACCGGATATCCCCAGGACTCTACTAAGAAGGTGCCTGTCGGATGTGCAACTGGAATCCGCTGAAAGAAAATCAATTATATCCGCAACGTATACTCCACCTGTGAGAACAATATCCGCTTGAATGCCGCGAAGTATCTTTTCATCTTCAATGGCAATTCCAGTTGCTTCTCTTACTATTCCATCTAAATAAATGATATCACAGTAGCTGCCTGAACAACTGTCCTCCATCGTAATCCTCAGAAGGGAATCTGCAGTGCTTGACAGTCCGGCAGCTCTTAGTTGACGTATTTTCAAAAGCTCTGAGGCTCCTGCCGGAAGTTCACAAAGAGAAAGGTACTCGAACAATGAATCAGACTCATGAAGCAATGAAGCTTCCTGAAGAATTGCACACTTCATTATAAGAGATACTGCATCACCTGGATTTGAATTGATAATCTCCAGAGCCTCTTCAGCATTTTCTTCAAGCATTCTGAGAGTTACAAGACCTCTGTTCGCTTCTGATGAATACCCGACGGAAACAGCAGCTTCGAGAACCCGGGAGGCTCTGCGATCACCCTGAGAAAGTAAGCACAGTCCATAGTTACCCCATGATGATGCGTTTGCCGAATCAGCGAAGAGTTCCAATTCGCAAGTGCTTTGTGATGGTATATAATTATGGCCGTACGCAGATGGCAGGCAAACAATGCAGACCATCCCAAAAGTGTGCAAGGGATTGAATGTTCGTATTCTGAAAAGTCTGGGCAAAATGTTCATTCCTTAAAAGCAGTACAACTCGAAATTTCTTTTAAGTAACATAGTAAATTTTACTGAAATTGCTCAAATTGAGCGGATATCTTGCAGTGGTTAACTTTTTGCCTGAAATTGCCGGATCCTGTCTATTGTTCTGAATGGAACAATTTATAAATGGTGCGTTTTCACACTATTCCCTGAAAATCGAGCGGGGAGCTAATTTCTGTGACTTATTTTACCTGGTTACTCGAGTGAATGTACCCTCGGGAAGAAAAAGTTCTTTTGATGACACCAGTGATACCCATTCCCCCAGGGCATCTCCCAGGGCATCCAGATGTAGTCATCAGTATATTCTATATCGTACTCGTAACGATACTGGTCATCACCAACGTTTCTATAAAAATGGGCCTCAAGCTCACCTACTTCTTCTAGTATGCCTACAGGATGTAATTCCCAGCTTCCAGAGTTATATATCTCTTCAGTAGAAACAGTTCTTCCCTCATCCGTAAATGTGATTATCACATATCCATCTGAGTCATCAAAGCTGACAGTACCATGTAGTACAGCAAAGATGATAAGTGGTGTAACTTCATCAACAGGTACCGTTGATGCTGCTGGTGCTATCGGCGCTGCCGCTCCAAATGCAATCATTGCCGCGAGTAATATCATCATACGCTCGTATCCTTCCGGTTTTTACACATCGATTAACCCCCCTTTTTCATAATGTTATAATATTTATTGCAATTCTCTCTGTCAATGCTCATTTTTCGTAACTACTCGCTATTTGTCTGCTATTTTGTATCAATACTTCATCCATCTCCTTTTGTTCCAAACACCATTCTTCATTACATCCACATTACCACAACATCAAGCTTTTTTATGTCACTTTTTCCGTCTATGTAAGGGAAAGGTTGAAAGTATCTCCTTGATATTCTATTTCTCAGGGAAGCTCGACATCACGCCCATAACGCGTCTATGTTACTGCAGAGTTCAAACATATTTTTCAGCAACAGGCGGTGAAGCATGAACATTCTTTCTTGAAATAACAGCAATCGGGCAGTTTTTCAGAAAGGATTCTCATGTACCGGACATTTTTACGCCTCAATGATGTTTCATATACATATCCAGGTTCCATTAATCACGCGGTGAATGGTGTCTCTCTTAACCTTGATTCAGGCTGGACTGCGTTCGCGGGTGCCAACGGCTGCGGCAAAACCACTGTACTTAAACTTGCCGCCGGCCTTCTCTCTCCTGACACCGGCTCGGTTGTCTCCTCCGGGTCAGCTATTTACTGTGCCCAGAGAACCGATCACCCGCCCGGAAACCTGGAGGAATTCCTTTTTGACTGGTCCAGGGACTCCATCAGGCTTCGTGATATCCTGCAAATTAAAGATGACTGGGCAGGCAGATGGAAAACCCTTTCTCACGGTGAACGAAAACGCCTTCAAATCGCTGCCGCAATCTGGGCGGCACCGGCTGTTCTTGCTCTGGATGAACCCTTCAATCATCTTGATATCCATGGACGATCCCTTTTGATCAGGTCGATGAAAGAATATCAGGGCTGCGGCCTTCTGGTAACTCACGACAGGCGGGCTATGGATAAACTCTGCTCCTCCTGTGCTCTCTTCTTTCCGGAAGGAGTTCAGTTATACAAAGCCTGCTATTCCTCCGCCATCAGAGCCGACAGGCAACGCCGGGAACTCCTTGTAAAGCATCGAAAAGAAGCAGAAGCCAATTACATCCGTCTTAAGCGGGATGCCAGAAAGAAAATGATAAAAGCAAGAACAATCCAGGCTCATGCATCAGGAAACGACATTTCTTTCAAGGACATCTGCAAGTACAACTATGATGGTCCCTCCAGAGTTGATGGAATTGTACAGAAGACCGGTCAGAGAAGCCGGGAAGCTTCTGCCCGTTCTGATAAGGCTCTGGAGCATATGGAATCCATTACCTACAGGAAAGTCTACAAATCCGGTATTGAGCTGGCAGGTGAAGGATCTGCCAGAAATTCTCTGTTGAATATGCAATCAGGGCAAATCATGATGGGCAGTAAAACCATTTCATATCCCGACCTTGTGATTCTGCCGGAAAGCAGGATTGCTCTGACCGGCAGGAATGGATCGGGAAAAACTACTCTGCTCAACCAAATCAGAGCAGAGCTGAACTGCCCTGAGGACAAACTCATCTGGATTTCCCAGGAGATTACCGCGGAGGAATCCAGCCTTTGTCTGGCAGAGGCGAAAAAACTCTCCGGTGATGATCTGGGGCAGGTAATGACAATTGTGAGAAGACTTGGAAGCGATCCAGAAAGAATACTCACCTCAGCTGTACCCAGCCCCGGTGAATCAAGGAAGCTGCTGCTGGCACTTGGCCTTGCCAAAAAGCCCTGGCTTGTTGTCATGGATGAACCCACCAACCACATGGATCTGCCATCGGTGGAATGTCTTGAAAAAGCGCTGAACAACTACACCGGAGCTCTTCTGCTTGTCAGCCATGACAGAGAATTCCTGAGCAGTACAACCTGTACTCAGTGGGAGATCAGAAATGGAGAGCTGTCTGTCGCAAAAAGCTCTGTCCAGTTGAATAGCAGTTACAGCAAATCGCCCGGTGAGTAGGAAACACCCAGGTTGATTATTGTGTATGAGTCGTCTACCCGGTCGGACGCCTCATCTGGAAAAGCTGTATCCATTCTGGCTCTGAATCTGTTCAGAACTCCTCCGCCGAGAATAAATCTGCCCACTCTGCCGGAGAAACCCATGCCGAAGCCGAAACCGGCTCTGTTCGCAACTCGGTTATCGTCAAAGCTGACTGAGATAAGAGCTTCCAGGCTTTTAGTAAGAGGCATGCTTAGAAAGAGCTTTCCTAAAAAAAGATTCTGGTCAAATGGAGAGGTAATTTCAGCTTCAAATCCAACCGTTGTTTTTTTAAGATGCTCCGCATAAGCGCTTCCGCCAAAAGCAAGAATGTTTTCCATGTACTCCGTTTCCGAAGAATAGGAAATTCCGGATTTGAAAAGGTCTCCGTTTAATGCCAGTCCCGCATGCCATGCGAATTCACTCTTCTCTTTGGACCACGCATTCGATGAGTCGGGAACAGAGAAAAGGAAACTTGCATAATTGTACTGGTACTCGGCGGCTGCACGGCGTACACCGCCTGAGAAGCCGGCGGACAGAGGACCGGAGATAACCGTTGATACGCTGCCCATGGCCTCCACCTGGGAGCCACTGGATTCAAGAAGCGCAAGACCTACCTCCGGAGCACCTGGATCATCAAAAATGATGTGCATTCCTTCATAGCCGAATTCAGCGACCTTGACCACACCGGCACCGATTGTAATACCGCCTGCGGGATAAACCACAGCAGCCAGCCCGTTGCTGTTTGTCATCAGGGTTCTGACGGTTTTATCAATGTCAGATTCGATCACTCTCTCCGCCCACGATATTGATGAACCTGAAAGTTGAACAGTGAACTGGTGCATCGCAATCTGAGCCGGATTCGTAAAAATACTGGCGGGTTCCGATGCTCCAACAGCACGAACAGTTCCAAGCGCTATCGTATAAGGAGAAAAACCGCCGAGCACCGTACCGTTTGTAATCGCGTCATGGTATCCGAATCCAAAGGCCTGAGTGCCCGAAAGAGCCAGAATCACAATAATAATAGTCGATGCTCTCATTTTCGCTCCGTATTGACAGTGTGATGTTCGCTTTGTCATCAGACTCCGCAGTTGTTGTTGTTGCTGTATTATCGTTGTTAATGTACATTCAGTCAATACTGCTCATTGCATGAATATTGCCTGCAGCACATCAAGAACATCATTCTGAACATCCGGAGATATTATGCCCAGTCGCCTGACAAGTCTCGATTTATCCACCGTTCGTATCTGATCGCAGACTACCTGCCCTTGTTTTCCCTGAAAATAACAGAATACACGAGTGGGATATGATTTCCCCCTTGTTGTCATTGGAGCCACAATCACCGTTTTGATGTGATGATTCATCTCATCAGGAGAGATGACAAGACAAGGTCTGGTTTTCCTGATCTCACTTCCTTGAGTTGGCTCCAGAGAAATAAGGAAAACATCGAATCTGTCAACTACCATTCCCACTCCTCAGTGTCCCAGTTCGGTCCAGGCTCCGCAACCTGTTCCAAAAGCTTGTCGTCCCCATACTCACTCATCCCGGCAAAAGATGTACTCCACGCTGCCCGAGGATGATCTACAGAACGTATTATCAAGTGATGGTCGTGAACCTCGATCTCAACTTCAGTGTGGAAACCACATTGCTCAATTACGGGCTTGGGGATACGTATGCCCCGGCTGTTCCCTATTTTAATAATGGTTGCATGTAAGTACCGCATCATGTACACTCCCTGATTAGTTATCTATATAATTACATTGTAATTACTTTTACGCACTGTGTCAACTTCGTGAGAAAACCTGAACATTGTTGATCGTATTGTAGTTGATATATTCGTACAGCGAACTTAACAAACGGAGCTGGTATGGAAATGAAAATCAGAAAAGCAACTGGCGGTGATCTGAGGGATCTCGCGGAAATTTCGAGAACTACATGGGAAGGTCATGATTATCTTGAACAGGTCACTGAAGGGTGGCTCCGGCAGGGGAACTTTTTTGTTGGTGAGATCGCAGACAGAGTAATCGCCTGCGGAAAAATATCAACCCTGCCCGGGGAAGTTGCATGGCTGGAAGGTCTGCGTGTACTCTCCGATTTTAAAGGAAAGGGGTATGGCAGGATTCTCTCCGATGAGATTCTGCGTATCGCCAGAGAAATGGTTAACGCGGGAGACTTCAAATCCATTGAGTTTTCTACGTACATTAACAATGCCGAAAGCATCTCAATGTCCGAGAAGCAGGGATTCAGAACTACAGAGCTTTTTCATGTGATAAGCCTGGAGAACCCGCCTGTGCAGAATGCTCCAGCGGCTCTTGAACGATTCTCTCCCCTGGCGGAAGATTTTTCTGTATACACTGACCATGCCCCGTGCGGATGGAAGTACATCCGGCACCGCAGCAAAGGCTCTTTGGAATGGATGAAGAAAAATGCTGAATTCTGGCAGGTGGAAACAGGAGCGAAATTTCTTACTGCAAATCGAGGTACAGAGATTTCACCCCTTGCAGCGGCATTTAATGATACTGATGGATTCATTCAGGGCGTATTCGCACTTGCAGAAAAGAAACGGCTGGACTATCTGGAGATGATGATTCATGATTCTCATCAGGAGATTCTCAGCACCGCGTTGAAACATGGTTTCTCTTACTGGGATAAACACGGAGTGGCAAATCTTCCTGTGTACAGACTCTTCAATTCGGATTCAAAAGAATACTAGGAGCGTGACCGACAATGGGCGTTGTGCAGTAGCGCCTCACGGGCGAGATAGAATGCATGATAATTTGAGAATAATAGCAACGCTATTTGCCGATAATTAGCGTGTATTGTAGCCGTTCGTGTGGTTGCTAATACCGATGCTTCATTCTCGGTCACGCTCCTAATTCAGGCTGTAGGCTGGATACTTTCCCTGATTCGTTTGGGCTGCATAGATACAATACGATGACCGCATTCCATTTCTATTCTTTTCAGATCTTTGCAGATTACCTCCAGATCAAAGTTAAACTCTCGGGCATGATCCTGGCGTGCCTTGCGCACTTCCTCAACAATAGAATCTTTCATATCAAACCCCTAGAAACTCTTCGGGTGAGCATATTTCTGATGTAAGAAATCCCTGCTTCTCAATTGCTCTGATAATATGTGACCTCTTGAAAGCATTATTGATGTGGGTAAAACTCCAGGTTAACAAAAATTCTATTCCATTAAGACTCGCCACTGCAATATGAAGTGCATCCTCCACATATTCAGGTGGAATGGCATTTTCGGAAATCAGTGATTTGGCGAGACATTGAACATCCTCAGTAATTTCGAGAACAGGAATACCTGAAATCGCCTTCAATCGCTTTCTCGCAGCCGCTTCATCTCCACGAGACACTTCCTGTATCACCAGCGCAGAAATGTAAAGATCGTACTTCTCCTTGAGAAGCGGCCATACTTCATATGTAAGCTCTTGTCGAGCCGCCACAACCAAATCACGACTTGGTCGAGCTGTAAAATAACTGATAATAGATGTTTCCAAGTACACTTTTGGTTTCATGATCCGTACTCCCTGTAGCAATCCATCTTCCCAACTCAAACCACTGATAGACGATAAGTAAGAAGCCTGCTTGAGTCAACATAAGATCATAATGGATTTACAGTGTCTGTAATCACATTCAGCTTTCAGGAAAAGAGAAAAGAGGAGTGCTTCTGCACTCCCCTTCTCTTGTATAAGACTCAGGCTCGATCAGCCTTCAATTAATTCAACATTGGCCCTGGGTACAGTGTACCCCTTGCCGTCATCGAATTCAACTTCGAGAACTCTTACCTTTGCCTCAGAGTCAACCACCTGAAGCTCCGGTGGAAGGGATGCCACTTTACCGATCATCCCGAAGTAGGGAGAGCGGATACAGCGGATGGAGCTGCCAATGTCCATTGCCCCAGCCTGCTTGGTGCTGGTCTTCTTACTCCTGGCGTCAGCCGGCAGAGGAACCACGATCTCGGGGCGCATAACGCCTGCACGAATCTGTGTGGCTCCGTTCACGCTGGCAGTCATGCCTTCACGGAAGCGGAGAAGCTCGAATGTACCTTCAGCCATGGTCATTTTCCCGAATCCCTCGGTAAGAATCAGAGTAAGGCCAAACTTCTCGTGACCGGTTATAGCCACGCCAAGGTCGAATCCAAGAAGAGCCTTAAGGTCTTTGTCATCAAAACCGCCAACCACAACAGCTTTTACACCGGCGGAAATAGCCTTCTGGAGAACACTGTAGCTTATGTAGTTTCCACCGATGATGATCTTACCTTTGCAGTCCGGTGTAATCTTGTCGGCTGTGACTTCCTCGTCCGGTGATGAGCAGACCATCTTCAATTCACCTCGGACCTCGCCGCCGATTCCGAAAATGCCCTGAACAAATGTGCAGTGAGTCTGAACAACAACGCCCTCGCCAGGAAGAACCTCGATCACCTTACCGTCAACATATCCGTCAATTTCAACAGGAATCGGAGGCTCTCTGAGAACAGCCTGACCGGTGATTTCATTGAAACTTTCAAAAACTCCCGCGATGGGGCTTTTGACTGTACTCTTGAAGTACTTGCCAAAGAGTCCTTTGCTCTGAGCCAGAGGCTCATCGGCATTAATGGGATCTCCTTCTTTCTTAAGCAGAAGCTCCGGAATATCGGAGGGCGGAACACCGAGCATGTTGGCGATGTTAAACATCTTTACATTTCCTGGAAGTTCCGTACGAGCAACAATTGTATCTGATTTAATTACATCACCCTGTTCAACAAGCACTTCACCCTTCAGGGGAAGTCTGCGTGTTTTCGAGACGTCAGCAACATCAGCGACTCTTAAGCCCGGTGTGTATGCGAATGCCATTATTCACCACCTCCCATGGTAAGGAAGCGCTCCGGGTAGGTATCCAGTGTCTGCGACCAGGTCTGGAGCATTTTCACCCTTTCCGCGTCATCCCCGGGAAGAGTGAAGGGATGTCGTCCGCGACCGTCAAAGACGATACCGACTATGCCGCCCTCAAGAGTGCCTTCCCATATCTCTCCCGGACCATTACCAATATCAATACCCTTGATTGGAGTGATAACCGCTTCGGCTTTCTCCCCGGCTCCAAGGGGTATGAGTTTCATTTCACCGACTCTGATCTTTTCTTCCAGTGTTTTCCCGTCAGGCATTTTCAGTATGACTGAAGCAAGGCAGGTTGTCTTCTTGAAAGCGCCTGAAGGTGCGACGCAGTGTCCCAGCTTTATCAGACAGTCATTGTTGAACACCTCAACAGCGGCCTGTGGATGAACCTCGCTGAGAACACCAAGGTGGGGCATCATGAAGATAGAGTCCACCGCGAGCATTGTGACTCCTTCCGGAAGGAAACTGTCTATAAGCATAAGAGCAGTCTGACTTCTTCTGGGAGCATGGCTGAGCACACCGCCGGAGCCGATAAGAAGATCAAGATCCATCATGTTGACCAGTGTGGCACCAGTCTGGGTCTGCTCAAAAGCGTCTCCGATGGTTCTTTCCTGGGCAACACCCTTAAGTCCTGTCGCGAGATCTTTGTGCTGAACAAGTGCCAGACGAAGGGCTTCACGGGCAATAGCCTGCTCTATGATAAGTTCTTCCAGCTCCTGCGGAATTGTAGTGGGACGAATCATCTTGTTCCTGATTCTGTTGCGCAGGTCGGCTTCATCCACATGGAACGGCACCCATCGCATAACATTGTCCATACCGGCGCTGGCAAGCACATTGCTGATGGAGTAGCTCATTCCAAGGTTGGCGCTGACTGTACGGTTGAAAACAGGTTCTCCGCTGCTGTCGAATACGCTGAATACATCTGTTGTGGCTCCACCGATATCAACACCCATAGCATGAATGTTTTCAATCTTCGCAACCCTTTCAATCAGCTTGCCGACAGCGCCCGGTGTGGGCATAATGGGAACATTCTTCCATTTGCCGTTCTCAAATCGACCGGTCCACTCCATAAGGCGGGCATAACCGGGCGCCTGTGCCATCACATGTTCCATGAAAAGCTCATGGATAAGATCTCTGGCCGGTGTCAGGTTTTCCCGCTCGAGTACAGGACGAAGGTTGTCAACGATCTTCAGTTCAACGGTAGATCCAAGTTCCTCTTTTACAGCACCGGCGGCATCCTTGTTTCCCGCGAAGATCACAGGAAGCTTGAACCCCACACCAAACCTTGGCTTGGGATCTGCGGCTCTGATAATTTCAGCCAGCTCTACAACATGATCTATTGTTCCGCCGTCAATACCGCCGGAAAGCAGAATCATGTCCGGACGAAGTCTCCTGATATCTTCAACTTTTTCGTGGGGAAGTCTTTTGTCGTTTGAGGCAACAATATCCATAACTATAGCACCGGCACCAAGAGCTGCTCTCTGGGCACTTTCACCTGTCATGGATTTGACAACGCCGGCAACAGTCATCTGTAGACCGCCACCCGCAGAGGAGGTTGAAACATAAAGATCGACTCCGTCACCGGAACCTTCCCTGACATGCACACCACTTTCGTCTTCTTTAAGAAAGCGGCGACCTTCAAGGTCTTCAATCTCTCCAACTGCGTTAAGAACACCTTTGGTAACATCCTCCGCAGGTGCTTCAACCGTTGTTGGAGCCTCTCCCCGACGGGCAAGACGATAGCGACCAGCCTCTTCACTGTACTCTATGAGTATTGATTTTGTGGTGGTACTACCGCAGTCGGTGGCTAAAATAGTCTGTATTCTTTCAGCTGCCACTGCTTCTCCCTTCACTTGTTTGTCCGAGTGCATCACCAGCTCTTTACTGCTGCGATGAATCCGGGTCAGGCATCCGGTTGATCCTTGCTTCTGCGGAATAAGCTCTTGAAAAAGCTTTTGCGATTCTTTCGCCTGTTCAGCTTTTCCTTCCGTCTAAGTTCGGAAACCAGTGCATTTTCCTCCTCTATCGCTACTGTTAGTTTCTCAACATTCTCTCGGTCTTCTATCATTCGAACAAACCTGTAATAATCTCCGGATTGAACAAGAAGAGAGACTATTGGATTTGCGAACACAAGCATCTGACTGCCCAGAAAAGAGACCGGCTTTATTGATTCAAGAAAAATGATTGCCGGAACAGTCAGATCTCTCTCAACAATTTTGTGTGCTATCCGCTTCGCGAGATCTTCACATTTTTCAGGAGTATCCGAATTGTAATCCTCAGGATTCAGTCCTGGCCCGAATAAACTCAAGCACTTCCTCCCTGTTACCGGAGAACTGTATGCCCAGTCCTCTGAATTTAGCCAGTCTTGTAGGCTCTTTGAAAGGGCTCAGCAGAACTCCGTTCGCGTCTGGAATAATGCTTCTGACCTCTCCCCATTTTCTGATTTCAGTCCCGAAGGGTGACTTCTTTCTCACTCCTGTGGAATCCATGATAAACTCCACCGGAAGAAAGTAGCTCCACATGGAAAGAAACAAAAGAGCAAGCCCGATTATCCCCCACCATATGTTTCCCATCATCACAGAAGCGGCAAAAGCGGATACAAGCATTATGGCAATCAGTGCCACTGTTGCCCCGGGACGCTCTTTCATAGGAAAAGAAACCCATTCAAGAGTCTCCATTTCCTCACTTAATTCACTATTCGTATTCAACCGGTTCCACCAGGCACAAATCCTTTACAGCTTTGACCTCATCAAGCCTGAGAACCGGTGTATTAACCGGAGCATCAGTGACAAGATGAGGTTTCTCTTCTGCCTCTTCAGCGATAGCAATCATTGCATCAACAAAAGCATCAATACTTTCAAGACTTTCAGTTTCCGTCGGCTCTATCATAAGAGCTTCTTTGACAATCTGCGGGAAGTAGATTGTTGGAGCGTGAAAACCGTAATCAAGAAGGCGCTTGGCAATGTCAAGGGTTTTCACTCCCTTTTTTGCCATCTCTGCCCCGCTGGCAACAAACTCATGCATACAGGGGCCGTCATCGTTGGGCACTTCGTAGTATGGTTTGAGCCTTGTCTTCATGTAGTTGGCATTTATAAGAGCCACTTCGGACACTTCTCTGAGACCTTTCGAACCAAGTGTTCTTATGTAGGCGTAGGCTCTGTAAAGCACTCCCACATTTCCGTGGAAAGCCAGCAGTCTGCCCATAGATTTGCCCGTGCGATCTCTGAGCATGTATCCGTCTTCCGTCTTCACAACAGTGGATGCGGGAAGAAATGGTCTGAGTGTATCGCGGCAGCACACTGTTCCCGAGCCGGGACCGCCGCCGCCGTGGGGGGAACTGAATGTCTTGTGCAGATTAAGGTGGCAGACATCGAAGCCCATGTCACCGGGCCGGGCGATACCCAGCAAAGCGTTCATGTTTGCACCGTCCATGTAGTTCAGACCGCCGGCATCATGAATAATGCCCGTTATCTCCTCAATATTGCTTTCAAAAATGCCAAGCGTGTTCGGATTGGTAAGCATAAAGGCACAGGTTTTTTCTCCCGCCTTGCTGCGAAGATCCTCTACATCAACTCTGCCGTGCTCATCTGATTTTACACTGACCACTTTAAGCCCCGCAAGAGTACTTGTCGCAGGATTGGTTCCGTGGGCAGAGTCGGGCATAAGAACCTCATTACGATGACCTTCGCCTCTTTCCTGCTGCCACTTCCTGATAAGCAGAAGTCCGGCAAATTCACCCTGAGCTCCTGCGGCCGGCTGCAGTGTAACAGCCTCAAAACCGGTTATCTCACACAGGAATTCACCCAGCTTGTGCATAATCTCCAGAGTTCCCTGAACTGATGAATCTGATGACAGGGGGTGCACCGCAGCTAGACCTTCAATCCTGGCAAGGAATTCGTGCAGCCTGGGATTGTACTTCATGGTGCATGAACCCAGAGGATAAAACCCCTGCTCAATATTGAAGTTCATGGTAGAAAGGCGAACGAAATGGCGCATTGCCTGCCCTTCAGTCACCTCGGGAAGCCCGATTGGCTCGTTTCTTCCAAGCTGGTCCGGAATGACTGTTTCCGGTACATCAAGCGCGGGAAGAGCTACTCCAATTCGACCTGGGCTGCTGTACTGAAATATTGTCTTTTCCATTACCTTGCCCCCTTGATGTACTGATGGAGAGCTTCAACGAAACCGTCAATCTCTTCCCTTGTGCGCTTCTCGGTGACTGTAAGCATCATTGCTCCTTCGCCAAGACCGGGAAGTGGAAGCCCGGCAAGATAGCCGACTTCTGCCATGGCTGTTACCGCAGTTTCAGCTGAAACGGGAAGATTTACCACAAACTCCCTGCAGAAAGGCACGTCAAATACATCGGCGACATCATCAATTTCCAGCAACCTTTTGTTAAGGTAGTGAGATTTGTGCCAGCACTGTTTTGCTACTTCGGTAAATCCAGTTTCCCCGGCAAGGGTAAGATAGATCACATTGGCCAGTGCCATCAGCGCCTGGTTGGAACAGATGTTGCTTGTAGCTTTCGCCCTCTTGATATGCTGTTCTCTGGTCTGAAGGGTAAGAACATATCCTGTGTTGCCTGCACGATCCTCTGTTCTGCCGACAATTCTTCCCGGCATCTTTCTGAGAAACGCGGATTTTGTAGCCATAAAGCCCACATAAGGACCACCGTAACTCATGGCAACACCCATAGGCTGACCTTCTCCAACGACCACATCAGCTCCAAGTTTACCAGGGGCTTCAAGTACGCCAAGGGCAACAGGGTCTGCGGCGACAACAAGAAGACCATTGTGTTTGTGAATAAGGTCTGCCGCAGCCTGAACATCCTCAATAGAGCCGAAGTAATTGGGGTACTGCAGTACAAGAGCAGCAACGCCACCCTCCGCGAGTTTGTCGGCAGCTTCAAGGTCGATCAAGCCATCTGTGCCAAAGGGAACCTCGTTGATTTCAAAATCTCCGCTATCCAGATAGGTGTGTATTACATCAATTGTTCTGGGACTGACAGCTCCTGAAACCAGGACTCTATTCTTCCTTTTGCTTCTGATAGCCATGAGCGCGGCTTCGGCAACCGCTGACGCGCCATCGTACATACATGCGTTGGCAGCCTCACAGCCGGTAAGCCTGCTGATCATAGTCTGGTATTCGAAAATAGACTGCAGAGTACCCTGGCTCACTTCTGCCTGATATGGTGTATATGCTGTGAAGAATTCACTTCTTGTGAGAATATTGTCAATTGCGGCAGGAATGTAGTGGTCATAAACACCTGCGCCGCGGAAGCAGACAAGATCGGCAGAACTGTTCCGCGCCGCGAATCCTTTGAATTCTTTCTGAAGCTCCAGCTCGCTGGCCGGTGAAGGCAGATCAAGCTCACCCTTGAGACGAACACTCTCCGGAACAGGAGTAAGAAGATTCTCAAATCTTCCCACTCCGATAACTTCAAGCATCCGCTCCCGTTGAGTCTTTCCGTTGGGAACGAATATGCTCATGGATTTACTCTCCTATGTGAGTCTTGTACTCTTCAGCGGTAAGAAGTCCTTCAAACTGGGAGTCGTCGGATACCTTAACCGCGAACAGCCAGCCCCCGGCAAAGGGATCTTCGTTGATAAGTGATGGATTGGCTTCCAGTTCCTCGTTTACAGCCGCGACCTCTCCATCCATGGGGGCATAGAAATCTTCAGCAGTCTTCACTGCCTCAAGCCCGCCCATGGCATCGCCCTTAGTGCTTTCAGCACCGACTTCAGGCAGTTCCACCATTACAATCTCACCCATCTCATGCTGAGCGTGGTCGGTGAGCCCGATTACATACCTGTCACCGTCTTTGCGTACCCATTCGTGAGTTTCCGTGTAGCGTACGTTCTCCGGGATATTGCTCATTTTATTTCTCCTTATAATAGTATGATTCTGATTATTTTCGGCTGCCTTCTTTGTAAAAAGGTATCTTCACGATTTTCAGAGGAATCCTTTTCCCCCTGACTTCTGCTTCAAGTTCGTTACCCCTCTTCTGAAAACCTCGTTCAACATATCCCAGACAGACAGCCTGTCCCAGTGCGGGCGCAATGGAACCGCTTGTAACGATGCCTACTTTTCGGTCACCGCTGAAAAGCGGAGTTCCGTGCCTGGGGAATCCTTTTCCAATTACCTTCATACCAACCAGATATCTTCCCGGTTTTTCAGCTTTCTGCTGCTCAAGAACTTCTCTGGCAATAAAGTATTTGTCGGTTTTCAGTTTTACAACCCAGGCCAGTTTTGCCTCAATGGGAGTGGTACTGTGATCGATATCATTGCCGTAAAGAGGATATCCAACTTCAAGACGAAGTGTATCTCTGGCGCCAAGTCCCACAGGAAGAATGCCGAACTCTTCTCCGGCTTCCATTACAGAGTCCCAGACAGCCTCAGCGTCCGGGTATTTCATGTAGATCTCAAATCCGTCTTCGCCGGTGTAGCCGGTTCTCGCAATCAAGGCATCTATGCCTGCGAATTTACCTGTTGTGTGCTCATAGTAGCCGATACTGTCCAGATCCACATCGGTAAGTTTTAAGCAGACTTCCTGAGCCCTTGGCCCCTGAATCGCCACAAGAGCAGTCTCATCACTCTCGTTAACTATCTTGACATTAAAGCCCTGAAGATGACTCTGCACCCAGGCCCAGTCCTTGTCAAGATTGGCCGCGTTCACAACCATCAGGTATTCCTGATCACCAATCCTGTAAACGATAAGATCATCTACAATTCCGCCGTCGGGATAACACATTGTGGAGTAGTAGGCTTTTCCGTTATCAACACCGGCATCGTTTGTAAGAAGTTTGTCAAGAAATGCGGTGGAATCCGGTCCGGTCACTCTGAACTCACCCATGTGAGTCAGATCAAATGCGCCAACGCTTTCTCGAACTGCCATGTGCTCTTTCTGAATCGCACCGTATTTGATGGGCATAAGGTATCCGGCAAAGGATTGTATTGTGGCACCAAGTGCGACATGCTTCTCGTAAAGCGGGGTTCTCTTGTCCATTACTGCCCCTTTTCGGGAATAACTGTAAAACTATAAAGACATCAATTCCAGCTTATAAGTGAGTGCTAATTTAGCCAACTATCCGGGAAAATGCAAATCTCATTGACCGGGTGCCGCCGGTATGCTGATATTCGTGCGGTACACCAGTGGAAGGGAGCCGAGTGGTACGAATTACGCTTGCAGAAACAAAGGTCAGAAAACTCCTGAAAGAATCCGGCGGCAATCAGGTTGTATTGCGCAATCTCCTCCGGGAATCCATGGCGCGAAAGTGGCTGAAATCCAATGGAATCCCATCCTGGAGAAATCCTGTAACTCCGTTTAAAAACGCTGATGAGTACACCTCAGGCAATTCCAGATACAGTATCATGCTCGCAGACGGCTCCAGATTTCTCGTCTGCTCCTATCCATCTCCAATTCTTTCTCTGGACATGCTCGCAGGCGCGAAGTGCTTCGCTGCACTGGCAGTAAAACTTGACAGCAACTACAAATCCGGGTCAATTATGGGATGTATGTTTCTGCGAGACATTTCACAATCATCAGAAGAATCCCGCGACTTCAATCAGGGGGGGCTTGAGTCTAACTCAATGTTTTTGCATTATCTAGGCGTGTCTGGTCGCTATACAACGAGGTTAATCAGCTTCAGTATCAGACTGCTTCTTTTTGGCGAACCGGATGCACCAAAGCGGGGGACTGCAGGAATAGCAGGGTTTTGTCCTACTTCAAGGGGTTAGATGGAGGTTCTTTTTTGGATACAGGAGACAACGAACTGAAAAAAGATTTGGGATCCTCTTACCTGAAGCAACTGTGGAAAGCTTCAACAGGCGCCATGGTTGTTTGTGATTCCAACAGACAAATTCTGCAGGTCAATCCTGGCTTTACCCGTTTGTTTCAAATTCCAGAGGCAGAATGCAATAAATACGACCTTGACGAACTGATAACACCTGCCCCGTTCCTGCCTGAATCCGAGTGTGTTTTTGATACCGCTATTACGGGAACACCAATTTCTCTTGTTACATTGAAGATGAAAAACAATGGTGAACTGACCCGGGTGTTTCAGGTGGCAGTACAGGTCATCACGGATTCCGGTAACAGACTTGTCTGTTTCATCTTCAAACAGATTCATGAGAATTCAAGACAGAGAGCTACAGACAAATGTGATGACAGCGCACTTCTGGACAACGCTTTTGAGAACTCAGTTGAACCATCTCTTTACTCTGATGCCGCAGGAAACGCTGTTCGTGCCAATACCGCGTTTCACTCCGAATTTGAATGGACTCCCGGGGATATATCCGGGCAATGCATTTCAGAAATGTTGATACCATCTGCGATCCAGCCGGAATCGGAGTACATAAATTCAATGCAGAAGGCAGGCAGGATTCTCCGACTTAGAACACAAAGAAAGAAAAAAGACAACAGCACCCTGCAGGTTTCGCTGATTTGCGCCCGGCTGAATTCACCGGCTGGAACAGGATACAGAATCTACAGAACTTCTAATTCCAAAGCACAGACTACAGCGGATGTTATCGTCAGGAATGATTTCAGGGAGTGTCCTTATCCGGGGCTCCACACTGGAATGTTCTTCCACGCGAGGATAGATAAAAAGAGAACGATGGAATTCATAGCCCCCGGTTCAGCATCATACGCGGGATACTCGGAAATTGAACTCCTGTCTGGAGCAAGGCCTTATGCCGCGATTATTCTGAACGAAGATCGAAATATGGTTTTGAAAGCAATAGAAGATTCTCTGGAAGAACGAAAAGAATACAGTGTCACTTACAGGATAAAGAGCAGCTTCGGCGACACTCTCTGGGTAATGGAGCACGGCAGATCATATTTTATGCCGGGTGACAAACCGAATTTCTGTGTGGGCTACATCATCGATATTTCTGAAACAAAGAAAGATCGGGAAAATTCATCTCTGGCCAGAGACCGAATTGAGAAGCTGCACAGTGTCGCGGCAGAACTCCAGCAATGCCGTTCCGAAGGAGAGATTTACCGGATATGCGCTGAAGCAGGTCAGTCTGTTTTGAACGGCGCGTGCAGCTCAGTATTTATTAAAGATGGACAGAAAATGAAACAAGTGGCATCTTCAGGCAAGGAATTCTACGACTGCTGCCGGGAATGCAGCCCGGGTATGGTAGAATTAACCCTGAGTACAGTAAGCCCATGCTACTTCAGTTCCAGAGATCTCGTAGAGGATTTCTGCCCCGCTGGAAGCTCCGGCGCATGCTTTCAGGTGGGTGATTCCGCTGTTTTCCAGATAATTTCCAAGGGTAACCGCACCTTCGGTAATATCGATACGAGAATCACTGAATTGCTTCTGGGATATACCCAGCAGGCCCTCAAACGCATAGCTCTTCAGCATCAGCTAATAAGTCAAGCCCTTCATGATCCTCTCACCGGGATATACAACAGGAATTACTTCAACCGTATTATCGAATTGGAAGAGCTCAGAGCCAGAAGACTGGGTTCATCAATAGGCTTCATCATGGTTGATGTGGATGAATTCAAGATAGTAAATGACAAATACGGCCACCAGACCGGAGATGATGTACTGCGGGAAGTGGCAAGGATTCTCGATAACGCCCTTAGAAAAACTGATACGGTACTTAGATACGGTGGAGATGAGTTCCTGATAATCCTGACCAGAATGACAACAGACCACTGTCACAGAGTTGAAGCCCGAATCGACAATGCCATAGCAATGTCTCAGGGGCTGCAGATGCCGGACGGAGAAAAAATCACCGTCTCAATGGGACACGCCTTCTGGACGCCCGAAGCAAAAGAGTCAATTGACGAAGTTCTGGGTCTGGCTGACAACATAATGTATGAGAACAAACGAGATAAGTTAAGCAAATCATCACAGGTAGATACATCACAAGACAGCTTTTAACCGAATGAGGAAATCCCGGATCAGGACCGTATCTGTGAACAGAGGGTTCTAGAAGTTTAGTAGTAAAGGCATCAATGTTCGATCTAGAGCAGTCGGAAACTCTGTCTCCGGTATCAATCAGCTCAATTCAGGATGATTTGCCTTCATCCATTCACGAAACTTATTCAGTAATAACTCTGCGGTTTTGAGCGAACAGTCTGCTTTGCCTTGTGATACCACACTTGCGAAATCGTAAATTGACTGATGTCTAGCCTGTCGATAATTCTGAATCTCACTCACTTCTTCTGATGAGAGGCCGACGGTGTATTCAAGTGATGCAACCCCTTTGTAGTGGTGACTTTTAGCGCCTCCTCTTATTCGATACCCACACACTGCTAGGAGCGTGACTGACAATGGGCGTTGAGTAGAAAGGCTTCACGGTCGAGTTAGAATTCTTGGAGATTTGAGGAGAATAGCACCGCTATTTG